>NZ_CP146609.1:2549776-2872053 GCF_037094465.1 Pseudodesulfovibrio sp. 5S69 | reverse complement strand
GGCAGACCCGGACCGCCATGACGTCGGCGGTGATGCGGTTCATGAGCATGCCGATCTCGGCTTCGGCAAAATAGGGCATGGGGAGCCTGATGATTTTCTTGAACAGGTCCATGCGCAGGTCCCTGAGGACCAGGAAGCCGGTGACGTTCATGACGTAGACCTGGCTCAACTGGAGCAGGCATTTGAGCAGGATGAGGGCGACGAATCCCGCGATGCACAGTTTGAGCATCGTGTAGTTCTTGGCCACCAGGACCTCGTCGGTGAGGTATTTGCTGAGCCACGCCAGAGCGGGCGGGACCGGGGCGTAGAGAAGCATGGCGATGATGGACAGTGTCACCCGGCCCTTGTACGCCCCGAAATATCCGATGCTTCGTTTGAAAAGATATCGATTGCTGAAACTATAGAGTTTGACTTCGCGAGCCACAATTTCTCCTTGATATCTGTATTGGGCGCATGAAAGTTGTTCGCTTCATACGAGTTTGCCCTCGGGGAGTAAAGGGCAAAGTCTCCCGCCGGGTTGGATTCCGGGCATCTGCCGCCGTCATTCATCTCCCGGCCTTCCCGGGGGGGGGGGATGACGAATGTCCCGGCGTCTGCCAAGACAAAGGGGGCTGCGCAGCAATGCGCAGCCCCCTCTTTGCTCTTTGGACGGGCGAATTACAGGATCTGGCTGAGGAACAGCTTGGTCCGGTCGTTCTGCGGGTTGGTGAAGAAGTGCTCCGGGGTGCCCACCTCGACGATCTTGCCCTCGTCCATGAAGACCACCTGGTCGGCCACTTCGCGGGCGAAGCCCATTTCGTGGGTGACCACGACCATGGTCATGCCTTCCTTGGCCAGGGTCTTCATGACGTCCAGGACCTCGCCGACCATCTCCGGGTCGAGCGCCGAGGTCGGCTCGTCGAAGAGCATGACCTTGGGGTCCATGGCCAAGGCGCGGGCGATGGCCACGCGCTGCATCTGGCCGCCGGACAACTGGCCGGGGTAATTCTCCGCCTTGGCATGGATGCCGACCTTGTTCAGCAGGACCATGGCCTTCTCCGCGGATTCCTTCCGGCCCCGCTTGCGAACCGAGGTCTGGCCCACGGTGACGTTTTCCAGCACGGTCAGGTGCGGGAAGAGGTTGAAGGACTGGAAGACCATGCCCACTTCCATGCGGACCTTGTTGATGTTGGTTTTGGGGTCGAGGATGTCCACGCCGTCGATCATGATGTGGCCCGAGTTGGCCTTCTCCAGGCGGTTCAGGCAGCGCAGGAAGGTGGACTTGCCGGACCCGGACGGGCCGATGACCACGACCACCTCGCCCGGATTGACGTGATAGGACACATCGTGCAGGGCCTGGACTTCATGCGGGACGAAGAAGGTTTTGTATACGTTTTTGACGTCGATCATGGTTAGGCCTCCGCTGTCCTTCTTTCAAGGTACTGGACGAACATGGACAGGGTGAAGGTGATGACCAGGTAGAGCACGCCGCACACAAACCACAGTTCGTAGGGCATCAGACTGGTGGTGACCGCCTCTCGGGTGGCCTTGGTCAGCTCGCGGATGGCCATGACGCCGAGCAGCGAGGAGTCCTTGATCAGGCTGATGAACTGTCCGGCCAACGGCGGCAGGATGCGCTTGAATGCCTGGGGCAGGATGATCTTGCGCATGGCGGTTACCTTGGTCATGCCCAGCGAGCGCGCCGCCTCCATCTGGCCCTTGTGGATGGACTGGATGCCTGCGCGGACGATCTCGGCCACGTAGGCGCCGGCGAAGATGGCCAGGGAGGCCACGCCGAACCACAGCTCGGGAATCTGGAACAGGCCCGCCCTGAGCAGCAGGTTGTTCATGATGGTGCCGAGCACGAAGTACCAGATCATGATCTGGACGAGCAGGGGGGTGCCCCGGATGAGTTCGATGTAGGTAATGGCCGACATCTTCAGGAACGGGTTGCTCGATATCCGTGCCAGGCCGGTGAACAGGCCGACGAGGATGCCGAAGAAGATCGAGATTACGCTGACCTCGATGGTGATGAGCGTGCCCTCCAGCAGCAGTCCCATCCTGCCTTCGGTGTACGAGCCGATGGTGTCGCCCATGAACACGGTCTCGCCCTGGTCCACGTTGAGGTTGGAGCCCGGGACCGTATAGTATTCCGAGTCCTTGCCGTCGGAGACGATGACCACGGAGTCTTTGTCCTTCTTGGTGATGGAGGTCACTTCGCCCTCCATCTCCGCGTTCACGTTGACGGTGTCCACATAGTAAAAATATTTGGGGATGCGGTTCCAGCGCCAGATATAGTCGGTCTGGGTGGTGGCCCAGTAGAAGCCCAGGCACACGGCGATGAGCGTGACCGCGTATGCCGCTTTCCAAAACTTGTCCTTGTCGAATTCCTTTTTAGGCTCGACAGTCGCGGTTTCATTCATTGTTTACTCGATGAGATAGGTGCACGGAAAAAAACCGGGGGCCGCGTTGAGCGGCCCCCGGACAATCGATCGGTGGTTACTGGATGTTGTTGTACCAGTCGTTGGAGCCGAACCACTTGTTGTAGATCCGCTCGTAACGGCCGTCGTTCTTGATCTGGACGATGAAGTTGTTCAGCCAGTTCAGGAAATCCGGGTCACCCTTGTTGATGGCCCAGCCAAGGGGCTCGTAGGTGAAGGGCTCGTCCAGGAACTTCATACCCGCATCCTTGCCGTGCTGGGAGTAAAAGATGGAGGTCATGGGCAGGTCGTAGACGGTGGCGTCGGACTTGCCGTTCATGGTCTCCAGCATGGCCTGGTCCTCCATCTCGAAGGACTTGTAGGTGGCCTTGGGGAAGAGGCGCTTGGCGGCCTGTTCGCCGGTGGTGCCCAGCTTGGAGGTGATGATGACGCCCGGCTGGTTCAGGTCCTTCCAGGACTTGATCTTGTCGGCGGACTTCTTGGCGATGAGCGCGGTCTGGCCGACGATGATGTAGGGATTGGCGAAGTTGACCTTCAGGTTGCGCTCCTGGTTGATGGTCATGCCGGAGGCGATGATGTCGTACTTGCCGGAGAGCAGGCCGGGGATGATGCCGTCCCAGGCGGTATTGACGAGTTCAAGCTTGACGCCCATGGCCTTGGCCATTTCCTTGACCATGTCGACGTCGAAGCCGACGATGTTGCCCTTTTTGTCGGTCATTTCGAAGGGCATGTAACCGGCTTCGAGGCCCACGCGCAGGGTACCGCGCTGGACGATCTGTTCCAGGGTGGATGTTTTAGCGAGTTCGATGTCGGCGGCCTGGGCGGACATGGCGGCGCACATCAGCAGAGACAGCACGGCCACAAGAGTAATGATGCGTTTCATCCTTTCCTCCAATGAAACATTAGGTTGGTTGGTATCCATCCATTGCCCCGATTCCGTCCGGGTACACGGCCCCGGGGCATAGGTTCCTCTCCGTCGTTCCGTATTGTAACGATTTTGTTCACAGAGCGACAGTCTTCCATAGCCTCAATACCCGGAAATTTCAAGAGAGTTCTCGGATGCCGCCGATTGCCCGATTGTTGCTTTTTGCAGAATATATTGCGTCTGTTTTTAAATAATTCAGAATAAGCGTCGTCGATTTGCAGGAAAATATCCCGACAAAAGGAGGGCCGTTCGGTCGTGCCGAAAAAAAGGAAAGAAGGCGTCCGGGAAATTATATTTATCATTTTCCTGTGGTATGGTCGGCGGTAGGGTACTCGCAAGGGGCAGAATATACCTGTGGGGTCCGTTAACGGAGAAAAAACATGCCCACCAACAAGATATTGGTCGTTGAAGACGACGCCGTTGCGCGACTGGACGTCAAATTGGCCCTGGAACGGGCCGGATACGGCGTTATAGGCATGACCGGCAGCGGCGAGGAGGCCCTTGTCCTGGCCGACAGGCTGGCTCCGGACATCGTGCTCATGGACATTATGCTCGAAGGGGCGATGGACGGGCTCGAGGCCGCGGGCGAGCTGCGCAACCGTTTCGACATTCCCGTCATATATCTGACCGTGGTGGTGGACGAGGAGACCCTGCACTGGGCCAAGGTGACCGGTCCCTTCGGCTACCTGGTCAAGCCCGTGGACCACCTCGAACTCCGCTCGGCCATCGAGGTGGGGCTGTACAAGCACCAGATGGAGCGCGAACTGCGCAAGGCCAAGCTGGCCGCCGAGGCCGCCAGCCGGGCCAAGGCCTCGTTCCTGTCCACGGTCAGCCACGAGCTGCGCACCCCCATGACCGGCGTACTCGGCATGACCGAGTTGCTGCTCATGTCCGACCTGGGCGAGCCGTACCGCGAGAACGTCCGGCTCATCAAGGACTCCTCCATGGGACTGCTGTCGGTGCTCAACCAGATCATCGACTACTCCAAGCTCGAGACCTGCTCCCTGACCGCGCGCATGATGGACTTCCGTCTGGAAGACATGGTCACCGGCATCCTCTCGCAGCACCGGCGCCCGGCCGCGGCCAAGGGCGTGAGCCTGGAATACTCCCTCGACCCGGCGATTCCGGACTGGGTGCGCGGCGATCCGGCCAAACTGCGCCAGGTGGTCGGCAATCTCATAGGCAACGCAGTCAAGTTCACTCCGGCGGGTCAGGTGATGGTCGATGTCTCCCTGGCCGGGAAGGGCGACTGCGCCGTACAGGGCGAGAACGGGCTGGCCGTGCAGATCCTGGTTCGGGACAGCGGGGTGGGCATTCCCCGCGACAGGCTGGACGAGATTTTCGAGAGCTTCAGGCAGGGCGAGGACCACCTCTACCACTCCTCGGGCGGCCTGGGGCTGGGGCTGGCCATCGCCAGCCGGCTCGTGGAGTTCCTGGGCGGCTGCCTGCGCTGTTCGAGCGAGGAAGGCAAGGGCAGCGTCTTTTCCGTCACCGTGCCGCTGGAGCGCAGCCCCTACGAGGCGTCGTCCCCGTCCGCCTCGGTCCTGGGCGGGGAGTCGCCGCTCAAGGGCGTCCGGGTCCTGGTGGCCGAGGACGACCTGGTCAACCAGCGCTACCTCGTCCGCCTGCTGGAGAAAATGGGCTGCGCGGTCACCCTGGCCGAGACCGGCGCCCAAGCCGTGGATGCGTTGAAAGAGAATTCCTTTGATCTCGTGCTCATGGACGTGGAGATGCCGGAGATGGACGGCATCGAGGCCACTCGGCGCATCCGCGACCCCGAAACCGGCTGCCTGGATCCGGCCGTGCCCGTGGTGGCCCTGACCGCGCGGGCCATGTGGGGCGACGAGCAGCGCTGCATACACGCGGGCATGGATGACTATGTTTCCAAGCCGGTTGACGTTGACACCGTCGCCGCAATCATACAATCAACTCTGAAGAAGGAATAAATCCAGTCCTGCTGTTCCCTTCCATGGAGCTTGAACGAGTATGAGTGATTTCGACGGACCGACCCCCCTGATCAGTGGCGGCATCTACAAGGTGTTCCTGATCCTCCTCCTGCTGTTTTCCCTGTACCTGGGGTTTTCACTGGTCGAGCCCTTCATGCACACCATTATCTTCTCCACCGTGCTGGCGGTCCTGTTCACCCCGGTTTTCAATTGGGCCCTGAAGCTGTGCAAGGGGCGGCGTACCTGGGCCTCGGCCCTGACCGTGGGGATCATCGTCTTTGCCCTGGTCCTGCCCCTGGCCTTCCTGTTCATGGCCCTGATCAGCCAGGGCGTCGAGTCCTTGGTCTCCCTGAACGCCTGGATCGCCCAGGGAACCTACAAGTCCTTCCTCAGTCTGGAGGCGCTCGACAAGTATGCGGCCGTGATCCATGAACAGTTGCCGTTCCTGCGCATCGACGAGGTCCAGATTCAGGCGGGCGTGCTCCAGTACTCCAGGGAGTTCGCCCAGAACATGCTCTCCTTCGGCACCTCCCTGGCCCGTGACGGGGCCAAGCTGGTCATGCATTTCCTGCTCATGGTCTTCATCCTCTTCTACTTCATGCGCGACGGCACCAAGATGGTCGCCTACATCAAGCGCCTCTCGCCGCTCAGGCCCAAGCAGGAGGACTACATCATCGACAGCCTGAAGCGGGTGGCCAGGGGCGTACTCATGGGCTGCCTGCTGGTGGCCGTGCTCCAGGGGTTCGCCGGCGGTATCGGGCTGGCCGTGGCCGGCATCCCCGCCTTCTTCTGGGGCGGCATGATGGCCCTGTCTTCGCTCATCCCGGTGCTCGGCACCGGCCTTGTCTGGGTGCCCGCCGTGGCCTACCTGTTCCTGTCCGGGCAGTGGAAGATGGCCATCTTCCTGGCCCTGTGGTGCGGCATCTTCGTAGTCGGCATCGACACCATCCTGCGACCCATCTTCATGCGCGAGGCATCGCGCGTTTCCACCTTCTACATCTTCATCGCCATTCTCGGCGGCATCTATTCCTTCGGCATGCTGGGCATCTTCTACGGCCCGCTGATCCTGAGTTTCGTCATGGTCATGCTGCAGATCTACCTTGAGGAATACGCCGACGACCTGGACGACCACGAAGAGGCGGCTCAATGATTTCAAGGAATTCTTTCTTCGGTTGTGTCCTTTTCCTTCTCCTTCTCGCAGCCGGTTGCGCTCCCAAGGCCACCGCGCCGACCCCGCAACCTCCGGCCCCCCCGGCGCTTGCCGCGCCCGAGGTGCCGACCTATGTGCCGGTGGGAGAGAGCGTGGCCAAAGATCTGGCCGAGGCCCTTTCCCTCAAACCGCAGAACCTGTGCTCCTGGGCCGACCTGCGCCCCGGCATTGAGGCCAGTCTGAACTACATCCGGACCCGCCCGCAGGATGCGGTCTGCGTGAACCAGCCCGGCCTGCGCCTGACCTGGGGACAGCTCAAGGATTCCGTGGCCGAACTGGCCTCCACGCTTGTTCTGCTGGACCATGACCCGTCCCTGTTGGCCAGGCGGTTCACCTGGCTCAAGCTCGAACCCGGCACTCTGCTGACCGGTTACTACGAGCCGTGGCTCAAGGCCTCGCTCACCCCGGACGCGACCTACAAGTATCCGCTCTATGGCGTACCCGATGACCTCAAGGTCGTGGACCTGGGCGCCTTTCATCCGCGTTGGGCCGGGCAGAAGCTGGTCTACCGCGTGGACGGGGGCAAGGTGGAGCCGTATTACGACCGTTCGGCCATCGACGGCCTGGGCGCCCTGGAAGGGGCGGGCGACGAAATCGCCTGGGCCGCCGACCCGGTAGACGTCTTCTTTCTCCAAATCCAGGGATCGGGCAGGCTGGACCTGCCCGACGGGAGCTACAAGCACATCCTCTACGGCGGCAAGAACGGCCGCCAGTACGTTTCCATAGGCAGGGTGCTCATCGACGAGGGATACATTCCCAAGGAAGAGATGAGCATGCAGCGCATCCGCAAGTTCCTGAACGCGCACCCGGACGTGGCCGAGGACATCCTCTTCCGCAACCCGAGCTACGTCTTCTTCCGGCTGGCGGACGAGGGACCGTTCGGCTCCATCAACTCCATCCTGACCCCGCGCGTCAGCGTGGCCGTGGACCGGGCAATGATCCCGCTGGGCAGCGTGGTGGCGCTCAAAACCACGCTCATGGACTACGACACCGGCCAGGCCGATCCGTTCTTTTCCCTGGTTCTGGCCCAGGACACGGGCGGGGCCATCCAGGGCACGCGCATGGACCTGTTCTGCGGCACGGGCGAGGAGGCCGAGACCCTGGCCGGTCACCTGCAGGAGGGGGCCGAGGTCTACATGCTCTTGAGCAAGCGGGTCATGGCGTCCCTGGCAAACAAACCCGAATAGGGATTTTCACCGGTTTCCAGCAGCCAAGGAGGCGGCAAATGCAGTATGTGGCGCTTTTCGAACAGGAGAAGCACGGTCTTTCCGTGACCTTCCCGGATTTTCCGGAATGCACCAGCTTCGGCGAGGACCTGGACGAGGCCGTGGACAATGCCCACGAAGCCCTGGCCATGTTCCTGGAAGACCGTCTTCAGGGCGGCGAACTCCTTCCCGACCCCTCGAAGAAGAAGGTTTTGCTCGCGCAACCCGAGAACGAAGGGAAGAAAGCGATCAATATATCGGTTGAAGGGGATGGGAGCGACTTCGAGGAGTTCGAAATGGTCATGCATGTTCATCTTCTGGCCCGAATCGAGAAATATTGCCGCCAGTATGGGGTTTCCCCGGCCGATTTTCTGGCGGCCGCGTCACGATTGGCAATCAAAACCGATATTTTTGCCGCCTGACACCCCTGATCCCACCATTTTGTAGCCTGATTTGAATCGGCCTTCCATGATGGAGAGAATTTGATTCTCCTGTCATTCGTGGGGGCTAGAGGGTCTTTTGTCGTGCCTGATTTTAGCGATTTACAAATTTGACAAAAGTTATTAATATGTTACAGTTGCACGTTTCCTCGTTTTGATTTAGGTTCTGCTTCCGGGATTTGTATAGACTCCTTATGCAATGCAACGGTGAACAGCTCCTTGGAAGTTGCATTATTGTGAAACGCCTGAGCCGAAGAGCCTGCCGCGATCGTTTTATCGGTCGCATCGCAGGCTTTTTTGCCCCTGCCGGATGCGCTCCTGCGGTGCTGAGTTCTTTTGGAATCATTGGATTTTTGTCCGGTGTCTGCATGCGTGCCGTCGTTTTTTCGCGGCGGGGCGAGGGACCTTTAACTGTGGAGTGAATCGAGACCATGTGCCGTTTGTTTGCGCTTACAAGCCGTGACCCGGTGTCACCCATGCGCGCCATCGATGCCCTCAACGTCATGAAGGAAGGGCACGACGGCTCCGGCGTGGGACTGTTCCTAAGCGGTCTGGGAGGACCGTGGGAGGAACTCAAGGAATATCCCATTCTGTCCGGCATCTTCACCGATGCGGGGCTGGCGCGGATGTCCGAATACATGACGAAGAACGGATTCCAGTCCAAGTATTCGGCGACGTTCAAGCCGGACGTCGAGCCGCCGGTCGGGACACCCAAGCGGGGCACCTACGCCTCCATCGCCTTCCGCATTCCCGACGAGTGGAAGGGCATGACCCGGGAGCAGGCGGACCGCAATCTGGTCCAGATGCGCCTGGACCTCAGGGCCATGGGAGAGGCCGAGGGCGACATCATGGTCTTCTCGTTCTGGCCCGACACCATCATGATCAAGGAAGTGGGCGACCCCCTGGCCATCGCCGGGTACCTCAAGCTCGACCGCGAGGAACTCTACGCTCGCCACATCCTGGCCCAGGGCAGGCAGAACACCAACTACGCCATCAACCTGTACGCCTGCCATCCCTTCTTCATCGAGGGCATCTCGACCATGACCAACGGCGAGAACACCGCCTTCGTGCCCATCCGCGAATACCTCATGTCGCGCGGGGTCACCGGCTATCAGGGCTACCAGTCCGATTCCGAGGTGTTTACCCACATCGCCCACTACGCCACCAAGCGGCTGGGTCTGGACATCAGCTCGTACAAGCACGTCATCACGCCCATGAACGACGACGAGATGCGCGACCACCCGGACCGGGAGTTCCTGTCCGACCTCAAGCGCGCCTGCCGCAAGCTGATCATCGACGGCCCCAACTGCATCATCGGCTGTCTGCCCGACGGTTCCATGTTCATGGCTCAGGACCGCAAGAAACTGCGGCCCGGCGTGGTCGGCGGCAACCCGGAGCTCGGCATCTACGGATTCTCCTCCGAGATTTGCGGGCTCAACGCCGCCATCCCCGAACGTGACCGGACCAAGGATTTTCAACCCATGCATCTCGACACGGCGATCGTTGGACCCGATTGCCGGGAGGTTCTCCAATGCTCGCAGAAAGACCCATTACGCCAGCAACTTTAAGCCGCAAGGACCTGCCCTGGCAGATCAAGTGGGACATCAACACCTGCACCAAGTGCGGCCGGTGTACCTCGGTCTGTCCGGTCAACGCCATTGAACTGGGCGTGTTCCGCAAGCGGGACGTCAAGCCGCCCATGGGGTTGTCGGCCAAGCCGACCACGGAATTCTCCACCTTCTACGGCATTCGCCAGCGGACCGACCCGGCCTACGCCTGCATCGGTTGCGCCATGTGCAACATGGTCTGCCCGAACAATGCCATCGAGCCGAGCCGCCAGTACGATTCCACCACGCTCCAGTTCCAGAACAACCGGGGCGGCCAGCCCAGGACGCGCGGCGGCCGCAGGAACAATTCCGAGTCCCTGCTGGACCAGATCAAGTTCATCCGCATCTCCATGCTCACCGACCCGGCGCTCGACGCGGGCCGCCACGAGTTTGACGTACGTACGCTGCTCGGCCGGGTGCTTTCGCCCGAGGCAGAGATCAAGTGTTTCCGCGAAAACGGCTGGAAGCCGCCGGTCCGGGAGATATATCCCCTGGTCATCGGCGGCATGTCCTTCGGCGCGCTCTCCCCGAACATGTGGGAAGGGTTGCAGATGGGCGTGGCCTACCTCAATGAGGAAATGAACATGCCGGTGCGCATCTGCACGGGCGAGGGCGGCTGCCCGCCGCGCCTGCTGCGCTCCCGTTTCCTCAAGTACGTCATCCTGCAGATCGCCTCGGGCTACTTCGGCTGGGACGAAATCATCCACGCCATCCCCGAGATGAAGGAAGACCCCTGCGCCATCGAGATCAAGTACGGCCAGGGCGCCAAGCCCGGCGACGGCGGCCTGCTCATGTGGTACAAGGTCAACAAGCTCATCGCGGCCATTCGCGGCGTGCCGTCCGGCGTCTCGCTGCCCAGCCCGCCGACCCACCAGACCAAGTACTCCATCGAGGAGGCCGTGGCCAAGATGATTCAGTCCATGTCCATGGCCTGGGGCTTCCGCGTGCCGGTCTACCCGAAGATCTCGGCGTCCTCCACTTCGCTGGCTGTGCTCAACAACCTGGTCCGCAACCCCTATGCGGCCGGTCTGGCCATCGACGGCGAGGATGGCGGCACGGGCGCGGCCTACAACGTGTCCATGAACCACATGGGGCATCCCATCGCCTCCAACCTGCGCGACTGCTACAAGGCCCTGTGCGTGGCCGGAGCCCAGAACGAGATCCCGCTCATCGCGGGCGGTGGCATCGGCAAGCACGGCAACCTGGCCGCCAACGCTGCGGCCCTGATCATGCTCGGTGCCTCCATGGTCCAGATCGGCAAGTACGTCATGCAGGCCGGCGCGGGCTGCCTCGGCTCCGAAAAGGACCGTTGCAACGTCTGCAACATCGGCGTCTGCCCCAAGGGCATCACCTCCCAGGACCCGAGAGTCTACCGCCGCCTCGACCCCGAAAAGGTCGCGGAAAGGGTGGTCGACTTCTACCTGAGCTTCGACACGGAACTGCGCAAGGTCATCGCGCCGCTCGGCCGGTCCACGTCCCTGCCCGTCGGCATGTCCGACGCGCTCGGCATCTCGGACAAGGACGCGGCGGACCGCCTGGACATCAAGTACGTCATCTAATCGAAGCTTCAGGACATATCGGAGTACACAATGGCAAAGAAAATACAGCGCATAGACGGACACGAGAACGGTGTCCGCGTGGAATCCCGCATCCTGGAGGAACGCATCCAGGCTGCGGTCCGGCAGGGCGCGCGCCGATTGGAGATCGACGCCTGGGGCCAGCACGGCATCGGCGGCAGGCTCTGGATTTCCAAGGACGAGCCCATTTCCGTGACCATCTCCGGCTCCCCCGGCCAGCGCATCGGCTCCAAGGGCTTTCCCGGCACGACCATCCAGGTCATGGGTCCGGCCTCGGACGACGTGGCCTGGCTCAACGCGGGTGCCGAGGTCATAGTCAACGGCAACGCCTCCAACGGCGTGTGCAACGCCATGGCCCAGGGCAAGGTCTTCATTGCGGGCAACATCGGCTCGCGCGGCATGACCATGACCAAGACCAACCCCCGCTTCGACCCGCCCGAGCTGTGGGTCCTGGGCTCGGTGGGCGACTACTTCGCCGAGTTCATGGCCGGCGGCACGGCCGTGGTCTGCGGCGTTGAGGCCCAGAACCCCAAGAACGTGCTCGGCTACCGCCCCTGCGTGGGCATGGTCGGCGGCCGCATCTTCGTCCGCGGTCCCATCGACGGCTTTTCCCAGGCCGACGCCATGATGGAGCCCATCGACGACGAGATCTGGGCCTGGCTGACCAAGAATATCGAAGAGTTCCTCAAGAAAATTAAGCGGTCCCGTCTCCTGAAGCGGCTGACCCGCCGCGAGGAGTGGCAGCTCATCCGGGCCAAGACCCCCTTTGAGAAGAAGGGCAAGGTCCGCCGCGCCATGCACGATTTCCGGGTCAACACCTGGGACGCGGAACTGGGCAAGGGCGGCATCATCGGCGACCTGACCGACCTGGACCGCTCACCCATCCCGCTCGTGGTGCATGGCGACCTGCGCCGCAAGGTGCCCGTGTGGGAAAACCGCAAGTACATGGCCCCGTGCCAGGCCAGTTGTCCCACGGGCATGCCCGTGCAGAAGCGCTGGCAGCTCGTCCGCGACGGGCTGGTGGACGAGGCTGTGGACCTGGCCTTGGCCTACACGCCGTTCCCGGCCACGGTCTGCGGCTATCTCTGCCCCAACCTGTGCATGGAGGGCTGTACCCGGTCCACCCAGCAGCACATGGCCGCCGTGGACATCACCAAGCTCGGTCGGGAAGGGCACAAGTCCAAGGTTCCGGATCTGCCGCCCCTGTCCGGCAAGCGCGTGGCCGTCATCGGCGGCGGCCCGGCCGGCATCTCCGTGGCCTGGCAGATCCGCATGAAGGGACACGAAGCCGTGGTCTTCGACATGGCCAAGACCCTGGGCGGCAAGATCGCCTCGGCCATTCCCTACAGCCGTGTGCCCAAGGAGATCGTGGAGAAGGAGGTCGAGCGCGCCGCCAAGGTCATCCCCCACGTCCACCTGCAACAGCAGCTCAAGACCAAGGAATTCGAGGAGCTCAAGCAGGAATACGACTTCGTCGTCCTGGCCATCGGTGCCCAGAAGCCGCGCATTATTCCAGTGCCCGGCCACGAGCGCATCTATCCGGCCCTGACCTTCCTCAAGGACGCCAAGGCGGGGACGGCCAAGATCGGCAAGAAGCTGGTCATCATCGGCGCGGGCAACGTGGGCTGCGACGTGGCCACCATGGCCGCCTCGGTGGGCGCCGAAGACATCACCCTCATCGACATCCAGGAACCCGCCTCCTTCGGCAAGGAACGCAAGGAGGCCGAGGCCGTGGGCGCGCGCTTCAAGTGGCCCTGCTTCACCAAGGAGATCACCGACGAGGGCGTGCTGCTGCAATCCGGCGAACTGCTTGAGGCGGACACGGTCATCATGTCCATCGGCGACCAGCCGGACGTGGACTTCCTGCCCGACACCATCGCCCTGGACCGCGGCCACGTGGTCGTCAACGACGATTACCAGACCACGGACTCCCGCGTCTTCGCCATCGGCGACGCCGTCCGTCCGGGCCTGCTGACCCACGCCATCGGCCACGGCCGACGCGCCGCCGAGGTCATCGACGACATCTTCAACAACCGTCGCCCGCAATCCGATACCCGCGACATGATCGATTACACCCGCATGACGCTGGAGTACTTCGATCCGCGCGTCATTGAGTTCAGCGACGCCAACCAGTGCGGCGCGGAGTGTTCCAGTTGCGGCTCCTGCCGCGACTGCTACATCTGCGACACGCTCTGCCCGCAAAACGCCATCAAGCGTCTGGAACTGCCCGACGGCGGCTTCGAGCGCGTGGTCGATCCGGACAAATGCATCGCCTGCGGCTTCTGCGCCGACGCCTGCCCCTGCGGCATCTGGGACATGAAAAACCCGGCCCCCATGGAATAGGGCGCACCTGATACCAATAAAAAAGGGGCGACGGTACACCGTCGCCCTTTTTTTGTTCGCCTCCGGGCCTCCAGCCGTTGGCGAGTCTTCAAGCCTTACGGATGAGGACGGCAGCGATCGGCCGGGGAAGGGGAGAAGGGACCCCGGTGAGAAAAGGGTTCCCTTCTCCCCTTCCCGGACCCCCATCCCCTCATCCTTCCTAAATTTTTTCTATCCGCTTAGCGGGGCGGGACCACATAAAAAAGCCTCCGGCTCAACACTGAGTAGAAGGTCTTTTTTTTGGAGTGAATCGGGTGCTTCAGCACCCGACAGCGGCTTTCTTCTTATGCCGTAAAATCGTCCTCGGAGGCCGCCTACGGATAGCGCCCCATATTTCTCTGTTGCTTGAATCCGTGTTGGGTGAGTGCGTCGTAGGCCACCTGGTCCTTTTTCATCTGGTTCATGATCCTGCGGGCCTTGACCTTTACGGTGCTCTTGAAATTATAGCAGTCGCCGGGTTTGAGATTTTCCAGGGTGTCGCTCAGCTTGTGGGCCGCCTTGCTGGATATCTCGCCGTGGATGAGCTCGTGTTTTTCAAGATCACGGTAGAACGTTCGCCACCACTTGCGGGTCTCGAAATCAACGCTGTGCCTGAGCTTCGGGTACAGGTAGGTCAGGTGCAGGTAGACGATGACGTTGGTGATCCGACAGGAGTCGCCGCGCTGCTCGATATTGTAGGTGGTCCGGATGTCCGTGCGCGTGTTGGCCTGGTACGTCTTGTTCCCTTCGTTCAGGGGAGAGCTGCGCTTGAGGTTCATGATGATGGCGGCCGGCTTGGTCCCGTCCACCATGTAGTATTCGGTGGACACGGTGCGCACCACGTCGGCCTTGGCCGGGACGGCCATGAGGAGCAGGGCGCATGCCAATGCGGCAGAAATGGACCGCCGGAGGCGGAGGAGATGAATTTGCTGCATGCAGCGATAATAAACATTCCTGTTTGCTTCGGCAAGAACGGCCGTCGAAAAGGCCTGGGAGGGAGCGGGCAGGGCGCGGGCCCGAGGAGCGTGGCCGGGAAGGGCCGCCGCCTCGGGAAAGGGTTCTCGCGCGGCAAGCAAGAACCCTTTCCCCGCAGCCGGGGAGGGATGGAGGAGACCCCCTAGCTGCTCTGCGGACAGTAGCGGTTCCAACCCATGAGGCTGGCCGCTCCGGCTATGGTCGTGCCATAGAAAAGCACGGGTTTGCCGGCGAGAAAGAGGTCGATGGACGCGTTGGCCAGGGTGGTACCGGTGACGAGCAGCATGTCGGCCCAGTCGATGGCGTCGGCCGTGGCCTCGCCGCCTTCCACGAGCACGCCCCGCTTGGTCTGGCCTATGTTGTCCGGGTCCAGGTCCACCAGGCGGACGTCGGTCTCCGCGCTCACGGCCTGGGCCAGGGCGGGTTGAAAACCGATGATGGTCACCCGGCCCTTGCCGTAATATTCTTCGATATAGCGGAACACGCCCTTGGCGCACTCGGCGGGTCCCTTGTCGCGGCAGTGGACCGTGTTGCCCGTCAGCCCCAGAGAGCGGCACACGGCGTTCATGGTCGAGACGAACACGGCCCGGTGGTAGTTGTCGTCGCGGGAGAGCGAGGCGATTTCGCGCAAGGTGCCGGAGTAGTTGCCGTAGTGATCGGTGAAGGCCTGGCCCCGCGCGTCGCGGAAGTTGGCCTCCATGAGCTTCTCCTTGCCCTTCTGGATGGGGAAGTCGTCGCCGTCGGGCGTGCCGATGGCCTCCTTCACGCTCAAGGGGGCGGCGGTCACGGTGATGGTTTCGTCGAGAATGCCTTCCTCGGTCCAGAGGTCGAGGGCTCGGTCGCACACGGTATCAAAAACGGTTTTCATTGTGTCTCCTAGACGGCGGACAGTTTCTTCAGAGCGGCGAAGATGGTCAGCGAGAACAGGCCGATGATCACCGCCAGGACCATGGCCCGATCGAATTCGCCGCTGAAGACCGCGTTGTAGATTTCGAGTGACAGGGTGTTCGTCTTGCCGATGATGTTGCCGCCGAGCATGAGCGTCACCCCGACCTCGCCCAGGGAGCGGCCCAGGGCCAGGAACCAGCCCGCGGTCACGTTGCGCCGGATGTTGGGCAGGAGCACCAGCCAGAAGGTCTGCCAGTCGCTCTTGCCCAGGACCTGGGCGATCTCTCCCAGCCGCCTGACGTCGCCCTTGAGCGCTGCCTCCACCGGCTTGACCATGAGCGGCAGCCCGGACACGAAGGAAGCCAGAACCACGCCGGGGAAGTTGAAGACGATGTCCATGGGCGCAAACCGCCCAAGCCACCCGGCCCTGCCCAGGAGCATGAGCAGGATGAACCCGGTGGCGATGGGCGGAAAGACCAGCGGCAGGGTGACGAGGAAGTCCACGGCCGAGCGCAGCACCCCCTTGCCCGAGGTCAGGTAGTAGGCGATGAGCACGCCGCCGAACAGGTGCAGCACACCGGATACGGCCAGCGTCTTCAGAGTGAGTCGGAGAGGGTTGATGGTCTCCGGCTGGGACAATATGCCGACAAAGTCCATGTGCTACAGGCCGTTGGCCCTGACGATGGCCTGGGCTTCGTCCGTCTTGACGAAGTCGAGGAACGCCTTCGCCTTGTCTTTGTTCGGGGCGCTTTCGAGTATCGCCGCGATGATGCTGATGGGCGAGTAGTCCTTTTCGTCCAGAACCACGTAGCCGCCCAGCTTGTCCTTGACGTTCAGGGCGTGGGTCAAGTTGATGAAGCCCATGTCCACCTCGTTGGTGGCCAGGTAAGAGAAGACCTGGGGCACTGTGGCCACTTCCACCAGGCGGGGCTTGATGCCCGGCAGCCTGCCGGTCTTGGTCAGGTATTCGCGGGCCGCCTTGCCGTAGATGGCCTTGCTCGTGTCCGGCATGGCGATGCGCCCGGCCTCGGGGTTGTCCAGGTCGGCCGCCTTGGAGAATTGGGACCCCTTGGCAAAGGCCAGGACCAGCTTGCCCCGGCCGAGTTCGGTCTTCTCGGTCACGGGCAGGGCCGCGCGCTTGAGCAGGAATTGCTGGTCGCCCAGGACGATGTCCACCTTGCCGCTCTCTTTGGCCAAGGTGGTCACGCGGCCCATGTTGCCGTAGATCAGATCCAGGGTTTGGCCGGTTTTCTTCCCATAGGCCGCGTTGAGGGCGTTGACCATTTTTTTGTACCCGGCGCCGGCGGCCAGGACGACGTTGCCGTCCGCCCAGGCGCTCGCAGGCAGGGCGAGGAACAGGCTGAGCATGAGGGTGCAGATTCGCATGAAACGCATGGGGTTCTCCTTGGTTCTCCGCGCCGGGGCGCGGCTGGGTGTGCGCTTTTCGAACGGGTTGTGTCCCGTCACTAAATCTCCTATGTTCTGTGCTGTTATGTCGCAACCAAGTCACGCGAATGGATAAAAACGTGATAACCTCGCAGGTGGGCCTTTCATGCAAGAGATAAAGCGTTCGGGCAAGGTGTGCCCCCGCGAGTTTTTCAGTGTCTCGGACCAGGTGAGCTATCTGGAGCCGTCGCAGATGTGCGCGTTCGAAGAAGCCTTCCGTTCGTGGAAGGATGCGGCCAGGCGCATGGACAGCGTCCGGGCCCGGACCCGGCTATGGCTGCTCTTCCTGCTCGTCCGCCACACCGGGGCTCGGTTGGGCGAGATCCTCTCCCTGGATGACACCGAGGCCTTTGACGCGAACGGGCCGTTCGTGCGCCTGGGACGCGAGGACCGCATCCGCGAGGTCCCGTTGCCCGAGGAATTCTACACCGAACTGGCCGCCTTCCAGGAGAGTCCCATGGGCTACGGCCTGCGCGGGGAACTTTTCCGCGTGGATCCCGGCTATTTCCGGCGCATCTGCTATGAGCGGGGCAATGAATGCGGCCTGGCCAAGGACCTGGTCTGCCCCAAGTCCCTGCGCAACACCAGGGCCGTGGAGATGCTCCGCAGCGGTGTGCCCATTACCATCGTTAAAGAGGTCCTGGGCCAGTCCTCGCTGGACCTGACCGCCAACTTCCAGCAGTTTTCACCGGGCGACGTGCAGTCCATCGTGCGCACCGCCCACGAGGCCATGCGCAAGCGCACCTCGGCGCGAAACTCCTTCCTGGGCCACGTGGTCCACGTGGACACGGACCCGGTCATGGCCCAGGTGGTCCTGGAGACGCGCTCGAACATCAAGATCAGTTCGGTCATCACCATGGACTCCCTGCGCAACCTCAAAATTCAGGTGGGCAGCCCGGTGGTCGCCACGGTCAAGGCCCCGCTGGTCAACGTCCTGCGCCGGGCCGAATGCGTCTCCGGCAGCGCCCGCAACCGCCTTGAGGCCGAAATCCTCCGGGTCACCGAAACCCCGGTCCTGGCCGAAGTCCTGGGCCGCCTCCCGGACGGCACCGACGTCTGTTCCCTCATCTCCGCCCAAAGTGCCCAGGATCTGGCCCTCAAGCCCGGCGACGAAGTGGAATTCTGGTTCAAGGCCATGTCTGTGGTGTTGAACACCGTGCAGTTGTAGGGAGTTTTCCGGCAAGAAAAGTAAAACCGGCTCGCGGCATGAGGCTGCGAGCCGGTCCTTTTTGGTACCCGGGGCGGGATTTGAACCCGCACGGAGCAAGCTCCAAGGGATTTTAAGTCCCTGGTGTCTACCAATTCCACCACCCGGGCTTGGGGTGTGTTTCAGTATCGTGCAACTCGGCGGGGAGTCAATGGTTTTGGCCGGTTTCCGGGGAGTGGGCGGGCGGGGTGGCGGTTCGCTTTATTCTTCTGGAGGATTGAGCTATCCTGTCGGGCACTCGCCGGGTTCCGACGGGTGGGATGTCCGATTCGAAGGGCCGGGTTCCGGCCTGCATAAGTGAACAAGGCGAGTTATGGTTTCGAAAGATAATAAAATGGGTCTGTGGGGAGCCGTCTCCATCGGGGTGGGCGGCATGGTCGGGGGCGGCATCTTCGCCGTGCTGGGCTTGAGCGTAGAGCTGGCCAAGGGCGGCACGCCCGTGGCCTTTGCCGTGGCCGGGCTGGTGGCCCTGATCACCGCCGCGTCCTATGCGCGGCTGTCCGTGCGCTATGCCGGGCCGGGCGGCACCGTGGTTTTCCTGGACCGGGTCTTCGGCAACTCCATGCACGTGGGCGCACTGAACGTGTTGCTATGGTTCTCCTACGTGGTCATGCTTGCCCTGTACGCCCATGCCTTCGGTTCGTACGGGGCGGTCTTCTTTCCCAAGAACGGCGGCCCGCTGGTGCTCCATGGGCTCATCTCCCTGGCCATCGCCGTGCCCGCCGTACTGAACCTGGCCAGCGCCAAGGTGGTGGGCAAGGCAGAGACCTATGTGGTGGTCATCAAGATCACCATCCTGCTCTTTTTTCTGGCCGTGGGCGTCAAGGGGGTGGAGCCCGCACGGCTGGCCACGGACACCTGGGTGCCCATGCTCCCGCTGGTGGCCGGGGGCATGATCATCTTCGTGGCCTACGAGGGGTTCGAGCTCATCGCCAACACCGGGGCGGACATCCGCAAGCCCGACCGCAACCTGCCGCTGGCCTTTTACATTTCCGTGGGGTTCGTGGTCCTGCTCTACGTGGCCATAGCCATCGTGGTGGTGGGCAACCTGCCGCTGGGCGACATCGTCAACGCCCGGGACTACGCCCTGGCCGAGGCGGCCAAGCCGTTCCTGGGTCAGACCGGGTTCACGCTCATCGCCGTGGCCGCGCTGCTGTCCACCTTCTCCGCCATCAACGCCACGCTCTACGGATCGTCGAGGCTGTGCTACACCATCGCCAAGGAAGGGGAACTACCCGTCCAGCTGGAGCGGCAGATGTGGGGCGCGCCCGCCGAGGGGCTGGTGGTTACCACCGTACTCGCCCTGATCCTGGCCAACGTGGCTGACCTTTCGGCCATCTCCACCCTGGGCAGTGCGGGCTTCCTGTCGGTGTTCGCCGTGGTCAATGCGGCCAACTTTCGGGACGAGGACAGTTGGGGCGCGGGCCGGGTCCTGTCCGCCTTGGGCGTGCTGACCTGCACCGTCGCCTTCGGCACCATGGTCTGGCAGAGCGTCAGCGACAATCCGTCCACGGCCTGGGTTCTGGCCGTGCTCTTCGGCGGGGCGGGCGCCCTGGAGGTGTTCTACCGGACCATAGGCACCAAGGGCCCGCGCAAGCGGCGCCGCCAAGCCAAGGTCACGCGAACGCTTTGAGGTAGTTCCGGTACAGCCTCGGGCTGACCCGCGAATACTGGTCGAAGTCGGAGATCAGCTCCAGGCCGGGGACCAGGGCCCGGACCACCGGGATGTTCAGGTCCCGTCGGGTCAGGTCCACGTAGGCGGGCCGGTAGCCGTTGGCCGCGAGCGTCCTTTCCAGCACCATCACGTCTCCCTCTGCGCTACCCGTGGACAGGTCGGGCAGGTCTTCGAGCCTGCGCACGGGCAACCCTTCCGGGGCCGGGCCGCTCTTGGGGCCGGGATAGGGGTAGGCCGTCTCGGTCATGGCCGAGACCAGGGCGGATTTGCCGCTCAGGGAGCAGCCGCCGCCCTTGTTCACGTCGCCGTGCCTGCCCAGCACCACGGACTTGTAGCAGGGCACGCCCAGCTCGGTGGTCATGTCCATGAACCAGACGTCGATGCCGTCCTCGCGGTATTTTTCGAGCAGCGGGCCGATCTCGGGATCGGAACTTTCCACGCGGAAGCACCGTGCGGGGTCGAAGAGCTGCGTCGCGTCCGAGTCCCGCTCGATGACCTCGGTCAGGGCGGCCGCCTTGGCCTCGAACAGGGTGTTGCCCGAGGCCAGGCCGGTGGAGCCGAGTGCGCTGAACAGGGACGGCTCGTCCAGGTTGCAGAACAGGAACACGAACTGGGCCGGGACCAGGACGGGCTCGCCGTCCGGATTGTGGCCCTCCAGCCAGTGGAGCCGCTGGCCCGCGTAGGGCACTTCCAGGCGGATGTCCGCCGGGTTCACCGCCGGGACGTCCAGTTCGCCGTAAGCCGCCAGGGTCAGCGGGTAGTCGCGGGCGTAGCCGAGCACGCCCTTGGGGCCGAAGCTGGCGTAGGAGGAAAAGCGTTCGACCATCTCCATGGCGTAGGAGGCGTCGGCGCGCTCCTTGGTCAGCCCGCGGCCGTAGCAGGTCTGCAACCCGTTCAGGGAGTTGGACAGGTTGCCGTTGACCGTGCGCGTCTTCACCGACCAGTGGCGCAGCCGGGCGTTGGGCGACAGGGAGGCCCTGTGCTCCATGGGCGGGCCCATGAAGGCGTCGGCCTTGCCCAGGGCGGGCAGGGCGGTCTCGATGGTCTCCTTGAGGGGCCTGCGCGGCAGGGGCGGGGGCAGCTCGCCGTCCAGTCCGGCGCGCACCTCGGCGGCGCTCACCGGTTCGGGCGCGGCCGGCTCCTCGTTGCCGAAGAGCGGTTCGGGCGCATCCGCAGGCGCGGGCAGTGGGGCCAGGGTGAAGATGTTCCGGCCGAAGACGCGGGTCCATGCGTGGTGCAGGGGCTGGTCTTCGAGCAGGCGGGAGCGGATGTGGATGGCCGGAGTGAAGGCCAGGAGGTCTTTGGGGTCCAGGCCGTCGAACAGGGGCAGGAGCCGGTTCAGCCGCTGGTGGCAGATGCACGCCTCATACATGATCGCGGTGCCTGCCGGGTCGGACTTGCCCTGGTCGAGCATGGCGTCCTTGATCATCTTCTCCAGCTTGCGCGGGCGGAACTCCTTGAATCCCTGGAGCACGAACTCATGCATGTAGTCGTCGAAGGGGTGTTCGCGGAGGTGATCCATCATCTCGTTGTGGCTCAGGTTCACGTCCGGCAGTGCGGCGAACATGCCCACCCCGAAATCCGTATCCATCATCTGCAATTTGTAGCGCATTGTCGTCCTTTGGTTTCCCTCTTCAATTCCGCCTTCATTTTCCGCCGATAACCCCGTAAAAGGATGGGGGCCGGGACCCGGCGTTACGCTATGGCATTCCTCGACCGAGCACAAGACCCGGTCCGGCCGCACCCCACTGGAGGACGCGACACATGGAACAACACGGGAAAAAAACGTCCCTGCCCTGGCCGATGATCATCAAGTTCGCGGTGGTCTTGGGGCTGCTCGGTCTGGTCTCCCTGGCCATGGAGCACTGGGGGGAACGGTACATGTCCCGCGTCACCGACTTCGTGGCCGACCAGGGCAGCCTCGCCCCGGTGGTCTTCATCGCGGTCAACGCGCTGATGACCATGCTCCTGGTGCCCCAGGTGCTCTTCACTGTGGCGGCCGGAGCCCTCTTCGGCTGGAAACTCGGGGCGGCCTATGCCTCGGCGGGCATGACCATCGGCGCGGTGATGGCCTTCCTCCTGGCCCGCTACGGCGTACGCGAACGGCTGCGCACCCGGTTCGCCCACCATCCCGTATACCGGCGCATGCTCTCCCTGAGCCGCGTCCACCCCCTGCATCTCATCTCCCTGAGCCGGATCATCCCGGTCCTGCCCTTTCCGGTGACGAGTTACCTGCTCGGCATCACCGAGGTTCGCTCCCTGCCGTATGCGCTGCTTACCTGGGCCTCCATGCTGCCCGAGACCGTCTTCCTGGCCTCGGGCGGGCACCTGCTTTCCTCGGGCGTGCGCGGCCGTGTCCCGGTGGGCGCGGTCATCGCCCTGGCCGTGGCCGGTGTGGCCGTGGCCATAGTGGTCCACCGGATAAAGAAGAAGTTTCTCGAAGGCGAGGGCAATGGAGGGACGGACGCAGAAGGGGCGGGAAAGCCGCCTAGGGCGTAAGCCCGCGCGCCAGTTCCTCGACCAGGGGGAGCAGGGCGCGGCCCATGGCCTCCACCCCGGCCTCATTGGGATGTAGCTCGTCCAGCAGGGTCAGGGAAGGGTCGCCCTGGTACGGGGCGAGGAGGTCCGGGAACAGGGGAATCCCATACCGTTCGGCCAAAGCCGGGAAGATCGCCTCGAAGCGCGTACGGTAGGACGGGTTCGGGTTGAGCCCGGCGTTGACGCCCGCCAGCAGGACCGGGATATTCCGGTCGCGGAAGGCCTCGATCAGGGCGGACAGCCGTGCGGCCACCTCGTCCACCGGGTCGTCCAGGAAACAGTCGTTGGCCCCGAAGGCCAGGAGTACGCCGTCGGGTTCCGCCTCAAGGACATCGTCCAGCCGGTCCAGGCCGTCCTCGGAGGTGTCGCCGGACACGCCGAAATTGAGGCAGTGGGCGTTCACGCCCCGCTCGTACAGCTCACGCTGCAGGATGGCGGGCAGGGCCTCCTGCCGGGCCAGGCCGTACCCTTCGGTCAGACTGTCGCCGAAGCAGGCGATACGCAGGGTTTCAGACATGATGCTAGCCGTTGATCCAGAGTTTGACCCGGGCGGATTCCTCGGCCCAGTCCTTGCTCAGGCGGAGGTTGAGGAACTGGGTGAAGACCACGTCGAACATCTCCAGGCAGCGCTCCAGCAGGAACATCTTTTCCAGGAATTTGGCGTCCGGGTCATCGCCCTCGTCGTCCTTGGTGCTGATCTTCGGGGTCTTCAGGCCGGACAGGCCGAAGTCCGTGGCGCTGACCGTGACCAGCCATTCGTCCTGGTCCATGGCGAAGAGCAACTGGGCCTTGTTGACCTTCTTGCCGGTGCGCAGGCCGGTCTTGGCCTCGGACAGTTCACCGGCCGGGCTGGATACCGTGGCCGTGGCCTTGGTCTCGCCCTCGCCGCCCTGGACAGACAGCTTCTGCTCCATGTGCAGGGTGAAGGTCCGGTTGTCCTCAAGCTTGAAGAGCACGGCGTCCTGGTCGGTCTTGAACCAGAGCCAGGTCAGGAAGTCCTGGCCGAGCAGGGTGTTTTCGCGTTCAACGAGTGAAAGATCCATGGCGTGCTCCTAGACGAAGATGGTCGGGTCGAGGTTTTCCAGCCTGGGCGCGGCCTCTTCGCCGAGGATGTCCATGGCCATGAAGAACGGGGTCAGCGGTTCCAGGTGGAGGTCGAAAGTCAGGGTGAAGTGGTCTTCGAACAGGGCGCGGACCTTGGCGTTGGTGGTGTCCAGGTAAATGCGGTTGGCCGAAGCATTCCAGATCACGTCGAAGACCGCGGGGATGGGCAGGGTCCGGGCGCGCAGCCGGAGCGTGACCTGTTCCTTGATCTCGCGCTTGCGGTCGCGGGACACGAAATTCTTGCCCTGCTCCTTGTTGTGCTCGAGTTCCTTGTTGGTCGCTATGGTGTTGTGCTTCTTGAGCACCGCGGGCGGGATGCGCCGGGTGTCCAGGCGCAGGGAAAAGGCGAAGTAGTCGGCCTTTTCAGGCGGGGACGCGGTCCAGTTCATGTCCAGCATGTCGTCGATGTTGGTCCAGCCGAAGGAGCGCTCGTCGGCCGTGCCGTCGATGTCCACCATGCAGAATTGCTTCAGTTTTTCAGGCACCTGTTGAAGCAGTTCCGTGGGGACCTCTTCGATGATGCGGTATCGTGTCAGCCCGAGGCTGGCGGAGAGTATGCTCAATTCGGGTCTCCTTGGATGTTCGAGTTCCGGGACCCAATGAGGTAAAACCTCTTGGCCTCCGTGTAAAGCGGATTTACCGGCCCGATGCGGGCATCCCGGTTCCGCACGCCCTTGTTTTCAAAGAGTTTCGCGGCTATGCTTTGATGAAAAATCAGGAGATCAACATGTCCGACAACGCCTTGCAGGAATTGATAACCTTTCTGGAACACACAAGCGCCGAGGTGAAACGCATCGAGACAGAGGGCGAGACCGCCCTGGCCGAAGGGGGGCAGACCGCCTTTCAGGCCTGCCTGGAGAAGAAGGCCAAGCTGCTGGCCGGACTGGCCGAGAACGCGTGGGTGCTGGTCGAGCGGTTGCCCAACGACCTGGCGGACGGCGTGGCCGGACGGCTGGAGCAGTTCTCCATGAGCGCGAGCACGGCCCTGCGCCTGGGCTCGGTCTTTTTCATGACCGCGCTGCTCTATCCCGAGGACCATAAGGCGGGCGAGCCCAACGACCTCGACGCATATATTGAGGAATTGCGCGAACGGGCCGGAAGCTAGGACCGGTTCTTTCCCTTTCTGGCGGCGGTCCTGCGGGCGGCCAATTGCTTTTCGCCCTCCAGGACGATGCGGCTGACCGCGTCCTCCTGTTTGCGGTCCAGGTCCATGAAGGCGCAGCCGACCACGCCGCGTTCGTGGCGCATGACCTTGCACAGCACGCCCTCGACCTCGCGGCCTCCGTTGATCAGCAGGTCCATTTTGATCTTCACGCCGCACTTGATCCGGGGCTTCTGAAAGCGAAAGCCCAGGCCTGAGGCGCTGATGTCGCTCGCCGGGAAGGTCTTGCCCAACCGGGGGATGAACACGGCCAATCCGTCCACGGTGATCCGGAACGCCTTGCGTTTGGTGATCCGGCCGTTCTTGATGGTGATGCTGAAGCCCAGCGCCCCCTCGTCCCCGGCCCCGCCGCGGAAGTCCTCGTCCCTGTCCTGTGGGGCGGGCTGCTTTGGGGCCGGGGCGGCGGCGTTCCTTTCGGGACCGGCGGACGTCCCGGCCGCCTTGTCCACGGCGGGAGAACCGTCCTTGCCGGACTTGGAGAAGATCTTGCCGAGAGAATCCAGAATGCCCATTGCTTGCCGTGTGTAGAAGGGTTTGCTGCGCTTGCGGGACAATAGTATGGCAAAGCCGGGATGGTGACAAGATATCCGGAGCGGGGTACGGCGCGAAGAAATTCTCTGTCCCCGGCCTTGCGAAGGCGGGGTCGGCAACTCTCCGGAGACCCCGGAAGGAATCGGGCAAATAGTGAAATAGGGTTGACAACAAGCCGGTTTGAGGGGCAATAAGATACATCTTTTCAAGCTAAAAAGGGTGATCGAGGAGGAATAACATGATTGGCGAACTGCTTCACGGTATGGCTCAGAGTTCGGGTCCCGGCTTTGTCGGCGTGTCCCTGATTTTCATCTACCTGGCTTGGATTCTCACCATCGGCATCATCCGTGTGCGTGAGGCCATGCACAGCGACCATCACTAGAGCTTAGGAACGCGGTCTCCGGACCGCGTTTTCTCTCTTTATGGCGAAGCCGCTTCCCGTTGTCGGGGGAAGCGGCTTCGTTGTCTTCGGGGGCGGGCGCAACCGGGCTAGAATATGCCGGGCTCCTCCTTGGCCACTTCCAGGAGATATTGACCGTAGTCGTTGTTGCTCATCTCCGCGGCCAGGAACATGAGTTGGTCGCGGCCGATGAACCCCCTGCGGTAGGCGATCTCCTCGGGGCTGGAGATGACGTATCCCTGCCGGGCCTGGACCGCGCGCACGAAGCCGGCCGCCCCGTGCAGGGATTCGTGGGTGCCCATGTCGAGCCAGGCGTACCCCCTGCCCAGAGTCTGGACTTCCAGGTCGCCGCGCTTGAGATAGAGCTTGTTGATGTCCGTGATCTCGAGCTCGCCGCGGGGCGACGGCTTGAGGGATTTGGCCATGTCGATGACGTCGTTGTCGTAGAAGTACAACCCGGTGACCGCGTACTTGGACTTGGGTTTGGCCGGTTTTTCCTCGATGGACAACGCCTTGAAATTGCGGTCGAATTCTACCACGCCATAGCGCTCCGGGTCCTTGACCAGGTAGGCGAAGACCAGGCCTCCTTTTTTCAGGCGACCCGCCGACTGCAGGATGGAGCCCAACCCGTGGCCGTGGAAGATGTTGTCTCCGAGCACCAGGCAGACATTGTCGTTGCCGATGAACTCCTCGCCGATGAGAAAGGCCTGGGCCAGCCCTTCGGGCCGGGGCTGCTCGCGGTAGGTCAGCTTCAGGCCGAGCTGGGAACCGTCGCCCAGCAGTTTTTTGAAGTTCGGCAGGTCGTGGGGGGTGGAGATGATCAGGATGTCCCGGATGTCCGCCAGCATCAGGGTGGACAGGGGATAGTAGATCATCGGCTTGTCGTACACGGGCAGCAGTTGCTTGCTGACCACCCTGGTCAGGGGATGGAGCCGGGTCCCGGAGCCGCCCGCGAGGATGATGCCTTTCATATATGCCTCTGAGTGCTTTGATTTACTTCGATTTCAAGTTAGGATACACCCCAACTGCATGGACATTGCCTTACTATAGGGCCGGGATAAAAGCAAAAGCAACCGGTCCGGGCGCGTCCTTACCAAAGGTGTGACCAATGAATCCCTATTTTCAATATTCCGGCGGCATGATCCCGGCGCTGCTTCTGCTGGTGGCGCTCTTTTTCCTGTTCATATTCCTGCCGGTCTCTCTGGTGGCCGACGCCTTCTCCAAGCTGGGGCTGACCCCGGCCCAGGGCGTGCTCATGCTCATCGCCATCCTGCTCGGGCGGATGATCAACATCCCGGTGCACACCAGCGAACGGCTGGTGGTGGTCACGAAGCCCCGGTCCGTCAGCTTCGGCATGGACGAGGGCGGCCGTCCGGTGCGCATCGAGGAGGAGGCGGAGAGCGAACTCCGGAAGCAAGTCTTCGCCGTCAACGTGGGCGGCTTCCTCATGCCCCTGCTCCTGAGCATCACCTTCATCATCCGCCAGCATATGATCTTTCAGGCGGGCGGGGTCTACCCCTGGATCGGATTCGTCCTGCTCATGGTCGCGGGCGGGTGCTACGCCATGTCCAAGCCCGACCCGTTCACCGGCATGCGTATCCCGCTGGTCCTGCCCGCTCTGATCACCTTCCTGTGCGTCTTCTTTTTCGTCCCCCCCGAGTACCGTCCGGTGGCCGCTTACGTGGCCGGGACCATGGGGGCCGTGCTCGGCGGCAACGTCATCCCGCTCTTGGTGCCGCGCTTCCGCAACCGGGTGGGTACGCAACTGGTCTCCATCGGCGGCCCCGGTACTTTCGGCGGTGTGTTCGTGGCGGGCATCCTGTCCGTCCTGCTGGCCTGATAACCAAGGGAGGAATCATGTCCTGCAAAAGCCTGAACATCGGCCTGGCCTCACCTGTCAAGAAGGGCGACCTCGTGTATCTCTGCTCCGGCAGCGGCAATCTGTCTCCGGCGGCCCTGACCACGAACACGGTCCGGCCCGGCCTGCGCGTCGGCGACCGGCTGGGCGGGGAGGGCGGCGCGTTCAAGGTCCGCTCGGCGGCTTGGCTGCCCGAGGGGCCGGGCGCTTCGTCCCGTCCCCTGTACCTGCTTGAAGCCCTCGGCGACATGGCTCCGGGCGACGGCATGTTCGAGGTTTCCCGCTCCGGCTACGCTCTGGCGTGGATCACCTTGAGCGACAAGGGGGCCAGGGGCGAGCGCGTGGACGAATCCGGCCCGCTGGTGGGCAAGCTGGTGGGGGAGGTCCTGGAGCTGAACAACGTGCAGGGGTTCGTCATCCCGGACGAGACCGGCCAGCTCAAGGGGCTTTTGGCCGACCTGGCCCTGAACCAGGGAGTCGATCTCATCCTGACCACGGGCGGCACGGGCGTGGCCCCCAGGGACGTCTCCCCGGAAGCGACCCTGGCCGTCATAGAAAAAAGACTGCCCGGCTACGAGCGGGCCATGACCGCGGCCAGCCTGGCCAAGACCCCGCACGGGGCCATCTCGCGGGCAGTGGCCGGTACCCTCGGCAACGCGCTCATCGTCAACATGCCCGGCAGCCCCAAGGCCGTGGCCGAGTGCCTTGAGCCGCTGCTGCCGACCTTCCGGCATACCCTGGAGAAACTCCAGGGCGACCCGTCGGATTGCGCAGCGTTGCGTGACGGTTGACGTTTTGTCTTGCGACCTCTAGAAAAAGTCGTTAAATAGTTGGGTTGATGATTGTTGATAGTACAACTTAACCTGAAATTTCAGGCAGGAATCCCAGTATGGACCGCACACGGTTTTTGTTTTTGGCTCTGATGCTTTCGGCCCTTGTAGCTTCGGCCGGGCTCGCTTTCGCCCAGGACGCCGATCCCGCCATGGACAAGGGCTCGACCGGGGATGTCTCCGGCCCCTTCGATCTGGAGCGGTGCGTGCAACGGGCCCTGGAGTTTAATCCGAACATGCAGTCCATCCGCGCGCAGCTGCGGGGTGCCCAGCACGGCCAGCGCTCCGCGCTCGGCAAGTTCGGACCGACCCTGAGCGGTTCTTATGGATATACCTATTACAACCGTAAGTACCAATACAGCAACAATGACGGCGACTGGGTCGCCTCCCTGAACCTGACCCAGCCTATTTTCCAGGGTTTCAACCTCCTGGCTGGCTGGCAGAAGGCCAAGCTGAACAGGGAGTCCACCGAGGCCTCGTTGACCAACGTGGAACTGACCCTGATCGAGTCCGTCCAGTCCAATTTTCTTTCCCTGCTCAAGGCGCGCATGGACGTGAAGAGCGCCGAGGACTCCGTGGCCCGCCTGGAATCCCAGCTCAAGGTGACCAGCGCATTCTACGAGGTCGGCCTGCGACCCAAGGCCGAGGTCCTGGACGCCGAGGTCGACCTGGCCACCGCCCGGCAGGAACTCCTCAAGGCTCGCAACGCCGTCTCCACGCAGGAGACCCAGTTGAACACCCTGCTGAACATTCCCTTGGAGGCTCCGATCAAGTACGTCGGAGAGTTGAAATACATCCCCTTTGGGCTGACCCTCAAGGAATGCCTGATCCGGGCCTACGATCATCGGCCCGACCTGATCATGGGCTTGAAGAGTGTTGAGATGGCCCAGAAGGACGTGACCATGGCCGAGAGCAGTTTCTACCCCTCGGTCAACGGCCACTGGGATTACGTCACCCGTGGCGACGACGCCGTGGTCAACGGCAGCGGCTATGCCTCCGAGCGTTCCGGCGAATACTGGACCGCGGGCGTGGACGCCTCCATGGACATCTTCCAGTGGGGTTCCGACTACTACGAATCCAAGCAGTACGCGGAGATGGTCAAGCAGATGGAAGCAGACTTGGAGAACACTCGGCTCAACGCGGGCTTCGAGGTCAAGAGCTCCATCCTGAACCTCCAGGAGGCGGCCGACCGCATCTCCGTGGCCAAGAAGTCGGTGGTCGCGGCCGAGGAAGCCTACCGCATGGCCGTGGCCCGCTATCAGGCACAGGTGGGTACGAACACCGACGTGCTTAACGCGCAGGACCGCCTGAGCATGGCCGAGGCCCAGTTGTCGCAGGCCCTGGCCGACTATGGAACCGCCGTGTCCAAGCTCTACGTGGCTATGGGCGAGAAGAACCTTGGCCTCAAAGAGGTCAAGTAGCACCGTGTTTTCCGGCCGCAAGCGCACCTGGAAGGCCAGGGGCATGGAGTGCGAAAAATGCGGTCAGGACCTGACCGCCTACCGGGGATGCCGCGAGGTCACGCTGAAGTGTCCATCCTGCGGCAAGGTCTATGATCTCAGGAAGTTTTCATCCAGAATGGACGACGACTTCGAGGAGGAAATGGGTTTTGTCCCCATGGACCGAATTTGACGCAAAGCCGAAAAGGCGCATGAAACGCGCGGCCATCGAAACAACGTTGGCCGCCGTTTTCTTTTGTTGCCTGGGACTGGCCGCCCTGGCCGGACCGGCCGCGGCCGACGCCCTGTGGGACCCGCTGGTAAACCGCCTGGCCGGCGATGGCTTCGAACGGCGCAAGGTCGCCTACCTCTTTTCCAGCCCGGACCTTGAGTTCCAGCCCGAGATCATGGCCCGCAAGATGAACGTCCTGCTCAACACCCGGTTGTCCGCCAGGGAGCCGGGGCCGCAGTCCGCCCCGCAGGTCATGGACCGTTACCTCAACCCGCTGCTCATCGCCGGTGCCTACGCCTTCTACCGCGAGCACCGGGCGGACCTGACCCTGATCCACGAGCAATTCGGGGTGCCGGGCGAGGTCCTGACCGCGCTCATGCTCATCGAGTCGCGCCTGGGCATGACCGTGGGTGACTACAACGGGTTCACCATCCTGGCCTCCATGGCGTTGGCAGGGAATTTCGAGCTTATCCGCGACCGCATCGAGCGCAGGGACGTTCCCCGCGAGACCATGGACTGGCTGGTCAGGCGGACCAGGGAGAAGGGCGACTGGGCCTACGAGGAGCTCAAGGCGCTCATCCGCTACGCCCAGGCCAACGGCCAGGACCCGTTGACCATCCGCAGCTCCGTGTATGGGGCCATTGGGTTGTGCCAGTTCATGCCCACCAGCGCGGAGCACTATGGCCGCGACGGGTCGGGCGACGGGCGCGTGGACCTCTTTGAGACCAGGGACGCCCTGTTCTCCATGGCCAATTTTGTGGCCGAGCATGGCTGGAAGGATTCCATGACCGAGGAGCAGAAGCTCAAGGTCATCTACCGCTACAATCACTCCGAGAGCTACGCCATGACCGTCCTGGCCGTGGCCGACAGGATCGCCAAGACAAGGGAGCTCTTCGGCGGCTGACCGGGATCAGTCCCCGTCCACGAGGCTCTGATAGAGATTCAGGGTCCGCTTGAGGAATTCGTCCAGGGTGAGCTGGGACATGGTCCGCTTCTGGGCGGCCAGAACCTGGTCGCGCAGGGCGGGGTCTTCGGCCACCGCGCCGATGGCCCCGGCCAGTCCGTCCACGTCTTCGGGATCGACCAGCACGGCGGGGTCTACCAGGTCCGGCATGACGCCCACGTTGGTGGATACCAGCGGGCGTTCGGCGGCCATGATTTCCAGGGCCGAGCGGGCGATGGCTTCGGACCATAGGGAGGCGACCACGCCGATGTCCAGCGCGCTGACACAGGCGGCCACGTCATCGCGCCTGCCGCTGATGCGGGTGATGTCCCCGATCCCGGCGTCCGCGATGTGCGCCTTGATTTGGTCGCTGGTCATGGCCGTGTCGAAGCCGATGAGGAACAGGCGGATGTTGTCCATGCCGCGTCTTCGAAGGGCGGCCACGGCCTCGATGGTCTCCTTGTGGCCCTTGACCCGGTCGAAGCGGCCGAGCAGGCCGACAACCAGGTCGTCCGGGCCGAAGCCGAATTCCTCCCGGACCTTATCGCGCCCGGCCTGGTCAAAATGGAATTTCGCGGTATCCACGCCGCCGTGGATGAGCCACAGCCCGTGGCCGGGCGTGCGCATCTTGTGCAGGAAATAGTCGGCCATGCGCCGGTTGGTGACCACCACGGCATCGGCCACGCCCGCGTGGAGCCAGCGATTGATCGCGTCGGAGCGAGGCGGGCGCTGGTCGCCCCGGGTCCGCACCAGCCGGTAGTGGAAGCCGAGGAGCTTGAGCAGCCCCCACAGGAAAAAGCCTTCCCCCCGGTGGCAGTTGACGATATCCGGACGGTGCGCCCGCAGCAGTTGTATGATATGCCTTGCGGCGGCGGCGAAGCGCACGGGATTGGTGGTGTTCAGGTCCACGGACACGGTGTTCAGTCCGGCTTCCCTGGCCACAGCCTCGGACTGGGTCCCGGCCTGGGTCAGGACCAGGACCTCGTGGCCCGCGTCGGCCAGGAGTTTGCTCAGGGTGACGGCGTACCACGCCGTCGCGTTGAACCAGCGGACATTGATGACTTGAAATATTCTCATAGATTGCGCCTGGGTGGACTGTTGGATACACAACATGACAGTTCGCGACGGTGAAGGCAAGGGCTCATATACATGAAAAACAGTCTGGTCTCCATCATCCTGCCCACTTACAACAGGGCGGAGTATCTCGGCAGGGCGCTCGAATCCGTCCTGGCCCAGACCTACGGCAACTGGGAGTGCCGGGTCATCGACGACGGCTCCACCGACGATACCGGCGCGGTCCTGGCCCGGTTCGACGACCCGCGCATCCACTGCCGACGCCAGGAGAATCAGGGCGTATCCGGAGCGCGCAACACCGGCATCGCCGAGTGCCGGGGCGAGGTCGTGGCCCTGCTCGATTCCGACGACGAGTGGCTGCCAGGCAAGCTTGAGACGCAGCTTGCCTACATGGCCGGGCACGGCTACGAGATATGCCAGACCGAGGAGATCTGGTACCGGGGCGGAAAGCGGGTCAACCAGCCCGCCCGGTACGCCAAACCCGAGGGGTGGTTCTTCGAGGCCGCACTGGAGATGTGTCTGATCAGCCCGTCGTGCACCATGTTCACCCGCGCGGCCTGGGAAGTCATGGGCCCCTTCGACACGGCCATGCCGTCCTGCGAGGACTACGACATGTGGCTGCGCGCCTGCCTGCACTTCCCGGTGGGACTGGTCCGTGAGCCCCTGACCCTGAAGCACGGCGGCAGGCCGGACCAGTTGTCCGTGTGTGTGCCGTGCGCCGATTTGCACCGTATCCGCGCACTGATAAAAATCCTGCAAAGTCGAAAACTTGACGAAGAACAGCACCAGTCGGCCCTGGACTCTCTGCGGCGCAAGGTCGATATTTACATGCAAGGGTGCGAAAAAAGAGGCAAAAAGGAAGAAGCCGACCATGTTTGGAATCTGTTTTGCATGGTCCGCGAGGGGAAAGAAATTCCCCTGAATACGTTGAGTTAGCGCATGCCGGACGGCGCAGGCCGTGGAGCGTGCTTTTCCCCTTGTGAACGACGCCGCCAAGAGGCGTGAGGTGGACCCGTGCCGACCATAGCCAAGCTCCTGGATACCCTTCCCGTCATCAACCAGTCCCGGCTGGTGGCCTCAGGCTTCGGCATCTGGGTGGTCTGGAAAGACAACCTGCACGGCGCGGTGGACAACACCCTGCAGGAATATGGTGCCCTGTGCCTGGCCAAGGACGGGGAACAGGCCCTGTGGTACTGCAACACCGTGGAGGTCTTCCGGGCCATCGCCCGCCTTCAGGTCTGGGCACGGGTCAACCCCATGCCGGTGTTCTGCCAGCTTGTGCCCCTGACCTTTCTGGTGGGCTACGACCTCGAATACTCCGTGTCCCTGTCCGTGGAGCTTGACCGCCAGAGTGTGGCCCCGCCCCATGATTTCGAGGTGGTCGTCCACCCCAAGCTCAAGGCGCAGGTGCAGTCCGTGGCCGGGCTGACCACCGAGGGGGCCGGGCGCGTGGAGGGGCTGGCCAACGTGGAGTGGCTGCGGCTGGTCGCGGACCAGGGCCTGGACTACGAATCCACATTGCGCTGGTTCTTCATCCTCAAGCCGCTGGGGCGCATGTCGGACAAGGAGAGCATCCTGGGCTGGCGCGATTTTTCCACCGACGTCATCGAGTTGTTGCAGCGGCTCGGGCTCAAATACATATCCGACGTCAAGGAAGGGGCGCTCTTCCTGCCGCTGGACAACTTCCGGCTGCTCAAGAACTTCACCACCGAGTTGATGAACCTCATCCGGCACAACAAGGAGGCCCCGGACAAGAAATACTGGCCGGTGGTCATGGCCGCCGTGCCCCAGGGGGACCTGCACTTCACCGCGGACCTGCCCCGCAAGGTGGGGCTGGACTGGAACCGGCTCACCCCGGACTACCCCCACGTGCGTTTCATGGACGGGTTCCTGCTTTCGCCCTGGTTCCGCATGAACGAGGCCCGCTACGGCGCGGGGGCGGTCAACCTGGACTCCTGGTGCACCCTCTCCCTCAAGGACGGAGACGACGGCGCCGGATACGGGACCATGCAGGTGGCCCTGCCCAACGCCCTGGTGGCCTCGGACGGGGATCACGAATGCTTCTACTGCGGGCTCAAGAACCACAAGGCGTCCGAATGCCCGAGCAAGCGGATCGCTACCCCGCAGCCCCAGGTTTGGCGGCTGTTGTCCAAGGCGGACATCAATGAATTTTCCAACAGCTTCTCCGGCTTGGACAAGGATGTCTCCAAGGAGGATTTCGTCTCCTCCATCCTCCGGGTCATGGAGTCGAAGAACGACCTGGAGAGCCTGCTGGCCCGTGCGGTCTTCGAGATCAATTCTCCGGTCCAGCTGCGTACTCTGAAGCTCGTCTGGCGCAGCCGGGGCAAGGAGTGGGAGGACGGCTTCAAGCAGCTCGCCCCCCAGGAGGGCGACTACATCTGGGAGGCCATGGAAAACCTCGAAAAGGGGGACATGGAGGAAGCCGAGCGGCAGCTCAAGGAGGCTCAGGTCAAGTACCCGAGGAGTTACCAGCCCCAGTCCCTGTGGGGCTACTGGTACCTGGAGAACGGCGACCTGAACCAGGCCATGTTCCACTGGCAGGAGGCCGAGCGCATGAGCTACACGACCATGCAGCAGGGGTGCATGGCCTTTCTCCAGGCGCGGCTTATGGAGGTGGAGGGCAATTACAAGGACGCCATCAACACCTACAAGCGGGTCAATTCCCTGTCGCCCACATGGCTCCAGCCCGTCTACCGGCAGGCGGTCTGCATGGTCAAGATGGGCTTCACCGGCCAGGCCATGGACACCCTGTTCGACCTGGTGTCCCGTGACCCGAACATCTTCAACCGCATCCTCGTGGACCCGGAGCTCGACCGCGGCAGGGTGCAACTGCTCAGCGCCATGTGGGAGAAATGGCACCAGGCGGAGACCTCTGTGGAGACCACCCGCAAGCAGGTCGAGGACCTGACCGACGACATCTCCCGGCGGTTCGACGAGAATCACCCTTATTTCGAGACGGCCAACGAGGAACTGGACCGGCTGCGCAACTTCAGCCGGACCAACAACTACGTGGCTTATCACCAGTTGATCAAGGGCGCGGAAAAGTTTCAGGCCGCCCTCGACGATGAGGTCAAGCGCGAGATAAAGCGGGTCCATTCCAACATCGAATACCTGGCGGAACGGGTACGCGACATCCAGCGCGAGGCCGCCTGGTTCCCGTTTCCCAAGCTGCTCCTGGAGTTCAACCGGGAGTTCAACTATTGCGTGGACAAGATCAATTGGATACGCACCCAGCGCCTGCACGACGCGGACAATTTCCGCAAGTCGCTTCGCTTTGTGGAGGAGATCGAGGAGCACATCGACAGCCTCCAGGGCCGCCTGGTCACCCTGCGTATCATCCGAGACTCAACCTTGTTCATCCTCATGCTCGGGCGCAACTTCATCTGGCTCGAACTCCTCGGGCTGGGCTCCCTGCTCATCGCCGTGCCGGCGCTCATCTATTTTACCCAGGGCGTCCAGGGCAACATGATCCTGGACACCATCAAGGACCCGAGCCAGCGGTGGGAGATATCCAAGGGGCTGATCATCATCCTGAGCATCCTGTGCGTGGCCATGGCCGCCATCAAGAGCGCGGTCACCTTCGACAAGCGCAAGCGCGAGCTGTTCAACCAGATCGACAAGGAAATACGCAAATCCGCCCCCAAGCGGTATTGATCTTCACACGCTGTCCCTTCCCAAGAATCCCGTTATCGGGTTATGCTCCTGTTTCATGAACCGAACACGAAGGGGAGCCATCATGCATAAATTGGTATTGATCCGACACGGACAGAGTGAGTGGAACCTGGAGAACCGGTTTACCGGCTGGACGGACGTGGACCTGACGAGCCAGGGGGTACGCGAGGCCGTGGACGGCGCGCGGCTGCTCAAGGAGGAGGGCTTCACCTTCGACGTGGCCCACACCTCCCTGCTCAAGCGGGCCATCCGAACCCTGTGGCTGGTCCAGGACGAGCTGGACCTCATGTGGCTGCCGGTCTTCAAGACCTGGCGGCTCAACGAGCGCCATTACGGCGCGTTGCAGGGGCTGAACAAGGCCGAGACCGCCAAAAAGTACGGCGACGACCAGGTCTTTGTCTGGCGGCGCAGCTTCGACACCTCACCGCCCGAGTTGGAGGCCGACGACGAGCGCTTCCCGGGCAAGGACCGGCGCTACGCGGACCTCGCGGCCGAAGAACTGCCGCGCTGCGAGAGCCTCAAACTGACCATCGACCGGACCATGCCCTATTGGTTTGACTCCATCGCCCCTCAGGTCCGCGCCGGGCAAAAGGTCCTCATCGTGGCCCACGGCAACTCCCTGCGTGGGCTGGTCAAGTTTCTGGACAACATGTCCGACGAGGCCATCACCAAGCTGAACATCCCCACCGGCCTGCCCCTGGTCTACGAGCTGAACGACGACCTGACCCCCATCCGGCACTATTACCTGGGCGACCCCGAGGCCGCGGCCAAGGCCGCCGAGGCAGTTGCCAACCAGGCCAAGGGGGGGTAGATAACAGCGGTCATGGACCAGACCGGATTCACGCGCAAGCTGCTTCAATGGTACGACGCCGAACACAGGGACCTGCCCTGGCGGCACGACCCCAGCCCCTACCGGGTCTGGATCTCCGAGATCATGGCCCAGCAGACGCAGATGGACCGGGTGGTGGAGTACTACAAGCGGTGGATGGACCGGTTCCCGGACATCCGTTCCCTGGCCGACGCCCACGAGGAAGAGATCCTCAACCTCTGGGAGGGGCTCGGCTACTACTCCCGCGCCCGCAACCTGCACCGAGCCGCCGTCCTGATCCAAGATCAATTCAACGGCGAGTTTCCTGCCGATTTTGCGGACATCCGCTCGTTGCCCGGCGTGGGCGACTACACGGCCGGGGCCGTGGCCTCCATCGCCTTCGGCCGGCATGAGCCCGCCGTGGACGCCAATGTCCTGCGGGTTTTCGCCCGTCTGCTCGACATGGACATCCCGGTCCGGGACCGGGCGGGACGCAATATGGTCGAGGATGCGGTCCGTCGGCTCATCCCCCACGACCGGCCGGGCGATTTCAACCAGGCGGTCATGGAGTTCGGGGCCCTGATCTGCCGCAAGAATCCGCGCTGCGAAGCGTGCCCGGTCCGTGAATTCTGCCGGGCGTATGAAAAGGGTACGGTCCCGCTCCGGCCGGTCCTGCCCGCGGCCAAGGAAACCATCCGCATCGACATGGCCACCGGCTTTTTGGTTCATCGGGGCAGGGTGCTCATCCAGAAACGCAAGCCCGGCGACGTCTGGCCCGGCCTGTGGGAATTCCCCGGCGGGTGCATCGAGCCCGGCGAGACCCCGGAGCAGGCCCTCCGACGCGAATACCTGGAAGAGGTGGAGCTGGCCGTGGAGCCGGTGGAGAAGATCACCGTGGTCCGCTACAGCTACACCCGCTACCGGGTGACCATGGACTGCTTCCTGTGCCGGTACGACGGTGAACCTGCCGAGCCGGTCTTCCACGAGGCGGTCAAGGGCGGGTTCGTCAAGCCCGCCGAACTCTCCGGCTATGCCCTCCCTTCGGGTCACCGCAAGCTGGTGGACCGCATGCTCGCCGACATGCGTTACGCCCACCTCTTCAAATCCTGATCTCCAACGAATCCGTACGGCCGTGCCCATAGGCACACCCCTTGCTTCTCTCCTTGCGCACCCTTCTCGGGGTCAATGTTTTGACGTTTTCAGCGCAGGAGCAGCATATGTCCATTGGCAAGATCGGCGGCTACGAGGCCATGAACGCCGCCCAAGGCGCGCCCGCGGGGCGTGACGGCAAACGGCTGGCCATCCGGACCGCCTTCGACAACCAGATGAGCATGACGCAGGCCCTTTTCGGCGACAAGACCGGCGAAGGGAGTGGCGGGTCCTTCGACGTCTCCATCATCAACGACTCCCAGATGCTTGAGGCGCTGTCCGCCCTTTCCAGCATCATGCGCGACGAGTCGGGCCTTAAAGCGCCGCTCGTCCGGCCCCAGGCAGCCGTGCCGCCCGCTGCGGCGACATCCCGGCCCACAACCAACCTGCACACCCCCGGCAAACTGGCCGCCCGGTTCGAATCCGGCGAGGGAGGGGGGGCTGTCATCGGCTATGACCGCGTGGGCGGGACCTCCTACGGTACGTATCAGATCGCCTCCAAGCCCGGCACCATGGACGATTTTCTGACGTATCTCGACAAGACCCGGCCCGACTGGGCCGATCGGCTGCGTGATGCCGGGCCGTCCGACACCGGCTCCAAACAGGGCGGTATGCCCACAGTCTGGCGGGCCATCGCCGCCGAGGATCCGGCCGGGTTCGAACAGGTCCAGCACGATTTCATTGCCCGGCAGACCTATGACCCGGCCCGGAACATGATCCTCGACCGCACCGGTCTGGATTTCAACAACGCGCCGCCCGCCCTCCAGGAAGTCCTCTGGTCCACCTCGGTCCAGCACGGCCCGACAGGCGCGGCCAATATCTTCAACAAGGTCATCGACCGGTTCCTGCATAAGGGCCAGAACGACGACTTTAACGCCCAACTCATCAACGGCGTGTACGAATCCCGCAAGAATCAGTTCGGCTCCTCCACCCCCCGCATCCAGAAAAGCGTGGCCCACCGCATGGACTCCGAAAAACAACTCGCCCTGAATATGCTCCAAAAGATGTCCGTGAACCGTACGGTTCAGGACGCCTCCGGCAGCCAGGGGGAGAGAGAGGGGACCTTTTGAGAAAAAGGTCCCTCTCTCCCTTCCCTGCACCCCCAACCCTCTCTCCCTCCCAAACTTTATGTGTGCGCTTTCGCGCGGGCGGCGGGCTAAGGTAAAACCTACCTCTTCTCCCTGTATCTTTTGCACTAGAGGAATCGTTCGAAGAAGAAGCCGAATGAGACGCAGCCGTACATCCGCGAAGCGGCGCTAAAGAGTCTCGGAGGGGAGATGGGATGGAGGTTCGGGAAGGGAAGAGGGAAGCCCTCTTCGAAGGGTTCCCTCTTCCTCTTCCCCGGCCGCCGGAGGCATTCTTAGCCTAATTTTTCTTCAAGCGACGGGTCGAGGTCGACGCGCAGGGTGCCGAGTTTGCGGTCCACGGCGACCTGGCCGAGGTTGAACCCTTTGACTTTGCGTACGTCCTTGACCAGGGCGTACATGACGTCGGCCTTGCCGTCGTCCTTGCGGTAGCTTTTGAGCCCGCAAAGGATGGCGGCCTGGGTCAGGGAGGTTTCGGGCACATCCTGGCCGGGGTGGTCGCGTTTGAGGATGACGTGTGAGCTCGGGCCGTCCTCCACGTGGAACCAGTAGTCGAAGGGCGAGGCCGCCTGGCTGAGCATGTGGTGGTTGGCGGTCTTGTTCTTGCCCCGGATGACGGTGAAGCCGTCGCTGGTGCGGAACAGGCGCACGGCCAGGCCCCGGAACCGTTTGGGCAGGGCGGCGGGGCCATCGGGTTCGGAGGTTCCCTGCGGGACCAGGGTGGGGTGGACTTCCAGGGTGCCGTCTTCGGCCTGGGCGAGTTGGGCGAGGAGCTCGCGGCGGCGGCGCTCCACGTGCGGGAAGCCGCGTTGGGCCTTGGCCGCCAGCTTGAAATAGCGCTCCATGTTCTCGGTGGGCGAGAGAAAGGGATTGAGGGGGACGGTCATGGGGCCGTGCACCGGGTGGGTGACGTCCACGGACTCGAGCCCCTCGGCGTCCTTGAAGCGGTAGAGTTCGGCCTGGAGGGCCTCTGCCTTGACCTGCTCGGCGGAGAGCTGTTCGAGGCGCGCCTGCTCCTGGTCCAGGCTGGCGAGATTGCGCTTGAGTTTCTTGCGCACGCGCTTGAGCTGGACGATCTGAGCCTTGTCCTCCTCCATGTCGAGCATGGGGAAGAGGGTGCGTTCGCCGTAGGTGCGGGCCGCGTCCAGGGCCGAATGGAAAATTTCGTCATTCTTGCCGGACGGCCAGACCGTGGGCGGCGACCAGGCGTCGCCGGACCGGGCGAGGTGGAAGGCGTCCGCCGAGGCCGTGGCCACCTGGAAATAGAGGGCGTGGGCCCGTTCTTCGGGGAGCCCGGCCAGCACCTTGCGCAGGGGCGGCGAGATATGCGGGTATTCGCGCCAGATGTCCGGGTCTTCCAGGACGTCTTCGAGGGCGGGCCACTCCGGCTCAAGGGAGAAGGAGGGGGGGAGCTCGTCGGCCAGGGACATGCCGGTGCGACAGTCGAGGATGAGGAAGGTTTTGCCGTCCGGGTCGGTGCGCGGGCTGAGTTCCAGCGCCAGGCGCAGGTTGGGCCAATCTGTGCGTGCGGCCAGGATCTTGCGGTTCCTGAGGCGCTTGCGGAACCACATGGCCATGGCCGGGGCGGTCTGCGGGTTGACCGGTTTGACGGGGGAGAGAAATAAATGGCCCGCCGATTTGGCGGGCCTGAAAATCAGGTGAAGGGGTTCGCCCGTGTTCTGGATGGCCAGCACCCAGACGCCGGGGGCCGGGCCGAATACCTTGTCTATCCGGCGGCCGATGAGGGTGGACGAAAGTTCCGCGCTCAGGAAGCGGAAGAAATTGGCTTCCATGGCCGTCTCCGTCCAGGTGAAGCCGGGCGGCTAGTCGCCGCGGACGGCCTCGTCTTCTTCCTGTTTGCTTTTGCAGTTGATGCACAGCGTGGTCATGGGCCGCGCCTTGAGCCGGGCAATGGAGATATCGTCGCCGCATTCCTGGCAGATGCCGAATTCGCCGTCCTCGATGCGGTTGATGGCCTGCTGGATTTTCTTGATCAGCTTGCGTTCGCGGTCGCGCAGACGCAGGGTAAAGGCACGGTCGCTTTCGGCCGTGGCCCGGTCCGCCGGATCGGCATAGATCTCACCCGATTCGGTCATGTCTTCGATGGTCGCCTCGCTTTTCTTGAGGATGTCATCGAGCATGCCGTCCAGGGTTTCCCTAAAGTACTTCAGATCATTCGCTTCCATATGAACCTCCCCCTCTGAGAGTGAGCAGTCTGTTGAGGAGCTAAGGGTGCAACCCCTTTTCTACTGAATTAAAGCGCGTTGGTATACCAAAAAGACCCTAAAAGTAAAGCCTTTCCATTAGGCCAAAAATTCCAAGGAGTTCATATGGCTCCTAATTTCGAAAAAAACCAAAATACCCTTGACACCCAACGGGGCCACGGGTAAACAGTGGTTCGCTTTTGAGGGCGGGAATAACTCAGTGGTAGAGTGCAACCTTGCCAAGGTTGAAGTCGCGGGTTCAAATCCCGTTTCCCGCTCCAAAAACGTCGGCGACATAGCCAAGTGGTAAGGCAGAGGTCTGCAAAACCTCCATTCTCCGGTTCAAATCCGGATGTCGCCTCCACTCGGCGGGAATAACTCAGTGGTAGAGTGCAACCTTGCCAAGGTTGAAGTCGCGGGTTCAAATCCCGTTTCCCGCTCCAGCTAATCAAGCCGGTCTCCGCGAGAGACCGGCTTTTTTAGGGGAGCCCACGCCGCCGAAGACACGCGGGAATAACTCAGTGGTAGAGTGCAACCTTGCCAAGGTTGAAGTCGCGGGTTCAAATCCCGTTTCCCGCTCCAGAAACGATCAGGCCGGTCTCGACGAGACCGGCCTTTTTTTGTGTCTGGCATATTCCATTACCATATCGATATTATTGCTCTATCAATAAAATATGACTTTTGTGCGCCTTTTTGCGTACGCTCGGTATGGTCCGTGCAGATACAGACCCGGACGGCAACAATTTCCCCAAACCTCGACCGTTCGGACAACCATGAGCAAGACGAGCATACCCCACATATTTGACCCGGCCCACAGCCCCGTTTCGGGGGGCCTGATCGGTTCGCCCCTGGCCTCGGCGGGCATGCAGGCTCGGAATTTTACGACCATGGTCGGCACTCCGGCCCCGGCCATCGCCCCGGATTTCTACACGCCCGACGCCCTGGTCTCGGACGTGGAGCGGCTGTGCGATCCCGGCGAGCCCGTGTCCGACACCCGGCTGCTCAACGTGGCCGTGAAATATTTCTTCGCCTACGTGCACGAGGATGCTCACCGCGAGCCCGTGCCCTATGGCGAACTGGCCGGACTGTTCGAACAGTTTTCGCGCCATCAGTCCATGAACGAGCCGGGCGACGACATCGAGGTCATGAACCGGCTGCGCATGTGGTCCTCTGTGCTGCGCGTTTTGGCCGACGCCCCGCGTGCGGCCCACGTCATGCGCGCGGTCCTGTCCCATGCGGGGACGTACCCCGGCAGCGGCCCGTTCGTGGGCGTGGACATCGGTGCCGGGACCGGCATCATGCTCCTGGCCCTGCAGATCCTGGCCCGGCGCAGCGGCTCCTCGGACATCCAGACCCTGGGCTATCAGTGCGATCCGGTTTCCGGGGAGCGGACCCACGACCTGGTCCATTCGCTCGGCGCGGGGGCCGTCATGCTCGCCGATCCGACCCGGCCCAATGCCTTCGGCATGGTCCGGGGCAGGGCGGTCGACTTCGTGGCCAACGAGGTCATGGCGGGCATCCAGCAGTCCCTGGACGCGGACAACTGTTTCTACAAATATCGGGCCTTCCTCGAAACCGTGGGCGACAGCCTGGACCGGGCCGTGTTTTTTCCCGAAGGGCTCATCGCCCACAGCGCCGCCAGCCGCACTTCGGTCATCCTTGCCCGCGAAAACGGTTTCCAGCCCCCGGCCGAATACCTGGACGAAAAATTCATTCCCCAGGGGCTCATCCTCGAAGGCAAGGTCCTGCCCATGCACAAGCTCGGCAGCGACTTCTACCGCTACCTGACCTAGCCCGCGTTCACCCGACGATCCATACCAAGCCCGGCCCGCCCGGGCTTTTTTTGCGCCTCCGGCGGGCCCTCGCCGGGCGGGCGTCTCCGACGGCCAGGGAACCTTTTGAGAAAGGTTCCCTGGACCCTCCAAAACTTTTTGTCGCCGCTTCGCGGAGGCCGTGCGAGCGCGTTCATTCAGTTTTTTTCAGGCTTATACTCTGGATCAAACGTTTTCTGGCGAAGAGGCAAGCCTTGCCTCGACCCTCCGTACGCGCGAATGCGCATCTAAAAAGTTTAGGAGGGTGAGAGGGAGTCGCGGATCCAGGGAAGGGAGAGAGGAAGCCCTTTCAAAGGGTCCCTCTCTCCCTTCCCCTGGCCGCCGAGGCATCCTATCCCCACAAAGCGATGACGGCGGCGCCGGCGGTCATGATAGCGGTGCCGATGAGGCGGTAGCGGATGCCGGTTTCATGGAAGAGCAGCCAGCCGTAGAGGACCGAGAAAATGCCGGCCAGGCGCTTGATAGTGATCATGTAGGCGGCCGCGGTCAGGGTCATGGCCACATTGTGGCAGAGGGCTTCGGCAAAGACGATCAGTCCGGCCACGATGCCGAGCAACGGCCTGCGGGTGAGATTCTTGAGGGACGCCTTGCCGGTGGCCAGCAGGAGGAGGGTGAGCAGGACGCCGTACAGGGAGAAGATGACCACGGCCGCGAACAGGGGCGAGGAGTTGAGGATGATGACCTTGCCGCCCACCGAGGTCAGCCCGAACAGGACGGCCACGACGAGCATCAGGGCCGAGCCGGGTTCCTTCCAGACCGCCTTGATCGGCCCGAGGAATCCGTACCTGGCCGAGTCGAGGTTGAGGACGTAGCCGCCCACGACCACCAGGAGCATGCCCGCGGTGCCCTGGGGAGTGAGGGCTTCGTCGAGGATGAGTCCGCCGGTGAACAGGACGAAGACCGGGGTGAAGCTGAGGAAGGGCAGGGTCAGGGACAAGGGGGACACGCGGATGGCGCGGTAATAGAGGAGGATGGCAACGGTGAGCATGGGCAGCACCCAGGCCATGTAGGGGAGGAAATCGGGGCCGATGGCCGGGATGTCGATGAAGGCCAGGGCGGCGAGAAAGAGCGGCAGACCGTAGAAATAGGGGATGAGGCTCATTTCCCAGGGCGAGAGGTCCGAGAAGAACCGCTTGATGAACGCGGAGTTGCTGGCCATGAAGAAGGCCGCGCCCGCCGAGAGCAGGAACCATGTCATTGGATTTTTTCTTCGAGGCCCGTCCCGGAGCCGCCGGTGCCGGTGTTGTCCTGGGTGCGGATGCCGCCTTCATAGGACCAGGCCGCGAGCCGTCCCGAATTGTCGAGCTGCGCGGTCAGGGTGAAGGGCTGCCGTTTGCCGCGGTAGTACCAGGCCAGGACCGGATTGGTGGAGGTGAAGCGCAGGTCGTGAAAGACGAGCCGTCGTCCCTTGGGGGTGTCGGTCTCTTCGACGTAGGGCCATTTGGTGAACCATGCGTAGGTCGCGAACATGGACTCTTGCTCGCCGAGCTTGCGCAGGAACGCCTTGTCCGCCCGTTTTACGCGCAGGGGGGCGGCGGGCTCGCGGTCGCCGAACAGGTCCATGGTGTCGAGGAGGTAGTCCGGTCCGGCGGTGACCACAACCTTCCAGAACCGGGGCGACAGGGCGTCCGGGGTGACGTGGACGTGGTCGTAGGCGATGCCCTCGGCGTCGAGCCGGTGGGCGTAGACGGTCTGGAGCACGGCCCCCACGCCCATGTTGGCCAGGGGGTAGGCGAAGAACCAGGCCATGCCGATGAGGGCGATGGCGTGGCGGCGTTTTTTGATCAGCCAGGCGGCGACGATGAGGGCGAGCGCGGTCAGGGTGAAGAGCGGGTCGATGATGAACGCGCCGTCCAGGGCGAAGCGGTGGTTGGAGAAGGGGGCCAGGATCTGGGTGCCGTAGGTGGTGATCAGGTCCAGCCAGACGTGGGTCAGGGCGAGCGCGTAGAACAGGGCCGCGATCTTGACGAACGGGGTACGCCGGGAAACGAGCTTGTACAGCCCGGCCAGGGCCAGGGCCAGGAAGAACGTGCCGAAGAAGGAGGTGCTGATGCCCCGGTGGTAGATCAGGTTGAACTCCGGGCCGTCGCCGAAGAAGATGTCCACATCGGGAATCCAGGCCGCGAGCATGCAGGCGGGGACGAGGAATTTCCCGTCGGGAAACCATTTGCGCGCGGCCAGGCCGCCCATGAGGCCCGAGGAGAGGTGCGTTACCGGATCCATGCCCCGGGGTATACCTTGCGGCGAATATATTGTAAAAAACAAACTTGCGGTTTGAGGGAGCCAAGGGTAAGGAGCGGAAACTTAGCAGAAAAGGAGCTCAACGCGCCATGTTGAAACCGTCTGTCGGCGTCGCCCTGGAAGGGCTGCCCTATATCGTCATCGCAGCATTCACCACTCTGATTTTCGCCATCATAGGCTGCTGGCCCGTGGCCGTGCTCGGCCTCGTCGCCACCGCGTTCATCGGGCACTTTTTCCGCGACCCCGAGCGGGTCGGCCCCGAGGACGCCGAGGCCGTGTCCGCCCCTGCGGACGGCAAGGTCATCAAGGTCGGCCGGGCCGTGGACCCCATGACCGGAGACACCCGCCAGTACATCGCCATCTTCATGAACGTTTTCAACGTGCATGTGAACCGCATGCCGGTCAGCGGCAAGGTCGAGGCCATCCGCTACATCCCCGGCAAGTTCTTCAACGCCTCCTTCGACAAGGCCAGCGAGGACAACGAGCGCAACGTCGTGGTCATCACCGGCAAGGGCAACCAGCGGTTCACCATGGTCCAGATCGCGGGGCTCATCGCACGGCGCATCGTCTGCTGGGCCGAGCCGGGCGACAAGCTCAAGCGGGGCGAGCGGTATGGTTTGATTAAGTTCGGTTCAAGAGTTGACCTTTACATTCCGGATGGCTATGTACCAACTGTCAGCGTCGGTCAGAAGACCGTCGCCGGCGAGACGGTCCTGGCGGAGAAGCGTTCCGCCTGAACCGGAGAGTACAAGTAACTGATTGCCATGGTTGAGAAAAAATTGCCGCGCCATAAAAGTGTCTACCTTCTGCCGAACCTGCTGACCACGGCCAGCCTGTTTGTCGGCTTTCTGGGACTGACCTGGGCCATCCAGGGGGACATCGCCTCCTGCGCCCTGTGCATCCTGGCGAGTTGCGTGTTCGACGGCCTGGACGGCAAGGTGGCGCGGATCACCAACACGCAGAGCGAATTCGGCGTCCAGCTCGACTCCCTGGCCGATCTGGTCGCCTTCGGCGTGGTCCCGGCGGTCATGTCCTACCTCTGGCTGCTGCACGACTTCGGCCGCCTCGGCCTGATGGCCTCCTTCCTGTTCATGGCCTGCGGAGCCCTGCGCCTCGCCCGGTTCAACGTCCAGGCGGCGACCACATCCAAGAAGCATTTCGTGGGCCTGCCCATTCCGGCGGCGGCCTGTACCCTGGCCACCCTGGTGCTCTTCACCGACTACGTGCCGCAGGAATACCTGCACTCCGTGATCTCGGTGGGCACCTTGGTCCTCGTCTACGTGTTGTCCTTCTTCATGGTCAGCACCATCCGCTTCTATTCCTTCAAGGAAATCAGCGCATTCAAGGCCCATCCCTTCAGCTGGATGGTGACCGCGATCCTGATTTTCTCGCTCATCGCGTCCCGGCCCAAGGTGCTCGGGTTCGTCTTCTTCCTGGGCTACCTCATCTCCGGCCCGCTCTACACCCTTTTCCTACTATCCCGCAGAGGCAAGCGACTACTACGGGACAGCTCCAAGAAAGAGCTAGGCTAGCTCTCCTCATCCCATATTAGTACGTCGTACTGACCCTGATCGCCACGCTCCCCGCGCGGGTTTTGCGTTTGGCGGTTGCATACCCGTTGTCAAACATTTAGAACATACCCCCACAAGGGGAACTATCCGGAGGATACCATGGCAGAAAGAGTGTACGTATTCGACACTACCTTGCGTGACGGCGAACAGTCTCCCGGCGCGACCATGAACCTGGACGAGAAGATCCGCATGGCCCGCCAGCTTGAGACCCTGGGCGTGGACATCATCGAGGCGGGTTTCCCCATCGCCAGTCAGGGCGATTTCGAGGCGGTCCAGGCCATTGCCGCCGCGGTCGAGAAACCGCAGATCGCCGGGCTGTGCCGCGCCGTGACCGGCGACATCGACCGCTGCTGGGAAGCCATCAAGGATGCCAAGCACCCGCGTATCCACGTCTTCCTGGCCACCAGCGAAATCCACATGAAGCACAAGCTGGGCAAGACCGCCGACGAGGTCATCGAGATGATCAAGAAGGCCGTCGGCCATGCCCGCCGGTACACCGACAACGTGGAGTTTTCAGCCGAGGACGCCTCGCGCTCGGATTGGGATTTCCTGGTCAAAGTGACCGAGACCGCCATCGACGCCGGGGCCTGCGTGGTCAACATTCCGGACACCGTGGGGTATACCCAGCCCTTCGAGTATTATGATTTGATCAAGTATCTCATGGACAATGTCGGCAACATCGACAAGGCCATGATCTCGGTCCATTGCCACAACGACCTGGGTTCGGCCGTGGCCAACTCCCTGGCCGCCGTTCGTGCGGGCGCGCGCCAGGTGGAGTGCACCGTGCTCGGCATCGGCGAGCGCGCGGGCAACGCGGCGCTTGAGGATCTGGTCATGGCGCTGAATACCCGCAAGGAACTGTACGGCGTCGAGACCGGTATCGTCACCGAGCAGATATACCCGTCCTGCCGCAGGCTTTCCCAGATCATCGGTATGCCCATCCCGCCCAACAAGGCCATCGTCGGGGCCAACGCCTTTGCCCATGAATCCGGGGTGCACCAGGACGGCGTGCTCAAGAACCGGCTGACCTATGAGATCATGACTCCGGCCTCCATCGGCTTGACCAACAACGAGATCGTCATCGGCAAGCACTCCGGCTCCCACGCCGTGCGCAAGAAGGCCGAGGAGCTGGGCTACAGCCTGGACGAGGATCAGATCAACGTACTCTTCAAGGCGGTCAAGGACCTGGCCGACAAGAAGGAGCAGGTCTTCGACGAGGACGTGGAGGCGCTCATCCTGGAGTCCGTGTACCGCCGCAAGGACCGCTTCCGGCTGGTGGACATGTCCGTGTTCTCCGGCACCGGCGACGTGCCGCCGCATGCGGCAACGGTCATGGCGTTCGGGGCCGCGAACGAGGCCGAGGTCAGACGCACCAGCAATTTCGGCGAAGGTTCCATTGACGCCGTGTTCCAGTCCATCTACTCATTGGTGGGCGTATCCCCGAAACTCGAAAGCTATACGGTCAACGCCGTGACCGAAGGATCCGACGCCCTGGCCGGGGTCGCCGTGCGCATAGAGCACGAAGGCGTCAAGGCCGTGGGTCGGGCCAACGACGGCGATGTGGTCAAGGCCAGCGCCTTGGCCATGGTCAACGCATTGAACCGCTTGGAAAAAGCGAAAGAGGAGAAATAGACAAATGGGTCAGACCTTAGCTGAAAAAATTCTGCAGAACCATACGGACGAGCAGGTCACCGGCGCGGGGCAGATCGTCCAGTGCAAGGTGGACATGGTCCTTGCCAACGACATCACCGCCCCTCTGGCGATCAAGTCCTTCAAGGCCATGGGCGCGAAGAAGGTGTTCGACCGGGATAAGATTTCCTTGGTCTGCGATCACTTCACCCCGAACAAGGACATCGATTCCGCCGAGCAGGTCAAGGTGGTCCGCGATTTCGCCGAGGAGATGGGCGTGACCCACTACTACGAGTGCGGCGAGGTCGGCGTGGAGCACGCGCTGCTGCCCGAGAAGGGCATCGTCGGCCCCGGCGACGTGGTCGTGGGCGCGGACTCCCACACCTGCACCTACGGCGGCCTGGGCGCGTTCGCCACGGGCATGGGTTCCACCGACATCGGCGCGGCCATGGCGCTGGGCGAGACCTGGTTCAAGGTCCCGCCGACCATCCGTGTGAACCTGACCGGCACCCCCGGCAAGTACGTCGGCCCCAAGGACTACGTGCTCAACCAGATCGGCATCCTCGGTGTGTCCGGCGCGCTGTACAAGGCGCTGGAATACGGCGGGGACGTGGTCGACGACATGACCCTTGAAGGCCGCATGACCATCGCCAACATGGCCATCGAAGCGGGCGGCAAGGTCGGCCTGTTCCCTGTGGACCAGAAGACCCTGGACTACGCGGCCAACGCCGGGTTCAAGGGCGGCGAGACGATGACCCCGGACGCGGACGCCGTGTACGAGCGCGTGCTCGACATCGACGTCACCGGCATGGCTCCCCAGGTGGCCTGTCCGCACCTGCCCGAAAACGTCAAGCCCGTGGACGAGACCGCCGGGCTCAAGATCCACCAGGCCGTCATTGGCTCCTGCACCAACGGCCGCATCGAGGACATGCGCCTGGCCGCCGAAGTGCTCAAGGGCCGCAAGGTCGACCCCAAGGTGCGCTGTATCATCCTGCCCGCCACCCCGGCCATCTGGAAGGCGTGCATGCAGGAAGGGCTGATGGAGATCTTCATGGACGCCGGTTGTATCGTCGGTCCGCCCACCTGCGGTCCCTGCCTGGGCGGCCACATGGGCATCCTGGCGGGCGGCGAGCGCGCCATCTCCACCACCAACCGGAACTTCAAGGGCCGCATGGGTTCCCTGGAGTCCGAGGTCTTCCTGTCCAACCCCGCCGTGGCCGCCGCCTCCGCCGTGGCCGGCGAGATCATCAACCCCGCCAAGCTGTAGGAAGGTGCAATAATGAAAGTAACCGGAACCGTTCACAAAGTGGGCGACCATATCGATACGGACGCGATCATCCCGGCCCGTTTCCTGGTGACCACCGATGCCAAGGAACTGGGCGCCAACTGCATGGAGGGCCTGGAGGCCGGATGGGTCAAGCGCGTCAAGGAGAACGACGTCATGGTCGGCGGCGTGAACTTCGGCTGCGGCTCGTCCCGCGAGCACGCGCCCATCTCCATCCTGGGCGCGGGCATCCCCGTGGTCCTGGCCCACAGCTTCGCGCGCATCTTCTACCGCAACGGCTTCAACATGGGCCTGGTCCTGCTCGAGATCGGCGACGATATCGACAAGTTCAGCGATACCGATCAGATCGAAGTGGACACCGCGTCCGGTGTCATCAAGAATCTGACCACCGGCACGACCGTGCAGGCCGCTCCGGTTCCCCCGTTCATGCAGGAAATTCTCAACGCGGGCGGACTGGTCGAGTACGCCAAGAAGAAATTGGCCTAGGAAGGCCTCCGGCGGCCGGGGAAGGGCAGGAAAACCCTTTGAAAAGGGTTCTTTCCTCCCCTTCCCGGACCCTCATCCCTTCCTTTTCCGAGCTTTCTGGAACCGCTTAGCGGGGGAGGTGGCGGAGGTCGGGCTGTCGGGCTGGATGTATTCTTGAACGTAAATTTCTGATATTGGCATTGATCATGCGCCCCTACGGCTTCGCCGAAGGCGCGACAAAAAGTTTTGGAGAGTCCGGAGAACCTTTTTCAAAAGGTTCTCTGGTCCCGCCGAAGGCGACCGCCGGTAGGCCCGCCGGAGGCATCACAACAGGAGAGCGTAATGAAGATTTGTGTATTGCCCGGTGACGGGATAGGGCCGGAGATCGTGACCCAGGCCCTGCGGGTTCTGGACAAGGTGGCCGACAAGTTCGGCCGCACCTTCGAGACGACCGAGGCTTTGATCGGCGGTTGCGCCATCGATGCCGAGGGCGAGCCGCTGCCCGCCGAGACCGTGGCCAAGTGCCGGGAATCGGACGCCGTGCTGCTCGGCGCGGTGGGCGGTCCCCAGTGGGACACCATTGACCCGGCCATTCGCCCTGAGAAGGGGCTGCTCGGCATCCGCAAGGAGCTCGGGCTGTTCGCCAATGTGCGCCCGGCCAGGCTGTTCAAGCAGTTGGCAGACGCCTGCTATCTGCGCCCGGACATCGTGGCCCGCGGGCTGGACGTCATGGTCGTGCGCGAGCTGACCGGCGGCATCTACTTCGGCGAGCCGCGCTATGACGGCGAGAAGGACGGCGAGCGCTTCGGCTTCAACACCATGGTTTACTTCGAGCACGAGATCCGGCGCATCGCCAAGGTGGCCTTCGAAGCCGCCCGCAAGCGCTCGGGCAAGGTCTGCTCCGTGGACAAGGCCAACGTGCTGGACGTGTCCCGTGTGTGGCGCGAGATCGTCATCGACGAGCACAGGAACTACCCGGACATCGAGTTGTCCCACCTGTATGTGGACAATGCGGCCATGCAGTTGGTGCGCGATCCGTCCCAGTTCGACGTGCTCGTCACCGGCAATCTGTTCGGCGACATTCTGTCGGACGAGGCCGCGGCCATCACCGGTTCCATCGGCATGCTGCCGTCGGCTTCCCTGGGCGCGGGCAACCCCGGCCTGTTCGAGCCCATCCACGGCTCGGCCCCGGACATTGCGGGCAAGGACCTGGCCAACCCCCTGGCGACCATCCTGTCCGTGTCCATGATGCTGCGCCACGCCTTCGACATGGGCGCGGAAGCGGATTGCATCGAACAGGCCGTGGAAAAGACCCTGGAGCAGGGCTTCCGCACCGGCGACATCGTGCAGGAAGGCGGCAAGGCCGTGGGCTGCACCGCCATGGCCGACGCCGTGCTGGCGAACATGTAATTCGGCCGAAAGAGAATGGAACGGGCCGCATCGTTTGGCGATGCGGCCCTTTTTTGCATAGGGGAAAAAGAGGATCAGAGGGACGGGCTGCTGAGTTTTCCGGCCTTTTCCGCCTGCCTGCCTGTCTCCAGGTCGATGAAGCCGAGCGCCATGCATACGCCGATGTAGTCCATCTTGAGGATTTCCATCTTCTTCAGGGCCCGGTCGTGCTGTTCCCGGGTGATCTTGCCCTGGTTCAGCAGGTAGCGGCCTATCTTTTCGTTCTCGTCCGCCTCGGCCGCTTCCAGATCGGCCACGGTGATGCCCCGGATGTCGCCCTGGCTGCTCCGCAGGCTGGCCAGGGCCTGTTCCTTGTTGACCAGATCCCGTTCCAGATCCCGCTTCTGGTCGCGCAGGGATTGGTGCCGGGTTTCGAGTTCGTTTTGCCGGTTGTTGAGCTCGTTCATGGTCGCGTACCGATATTTGGAGATCATGCGGAACGCTATGAAGAAGATGGCCAGAAACAGGCCGAAGAGCATGCTGAAGGTCATCGCACGGTTTTCCGTTGTTCCAGGATGGCGATCTGTTCATCGAGATCGCCCACCTTGGTCTTGAGGTCGGCGATTTGCTCCTCGAGGACGGTGTTCTTGGCCTCGAGGTGCACGGTCAGCCGCCGGACTTCGTTGCGCTTGCGGCGGATCAGGTCCGAGCAGTTGTGGTGGTGGATGACGATGATCCCCAGGAGAACGAACCCGAACATGGCCAGGAGAAGATATACGGTACTGACTTCCAGCATTGGGTGTCTATGGGTTGTCGGGTTCCGGGAGAGCCTTAGGTTGCGTGCAAGTTACGTGGAAACATGGCGGCTGGCAAGGAAATGCGTCTTTCCTCGGCGTGTCACCCGGCTGCCGTCCGTCTTGGTTCCGCGTGGCTGGTGAGCCGCTCGATCTTTTGCCCGGCCGGGAGCTTCTTGATGGCCAGTTCCAGTTTCAGGGCCGCGCTCTTGCCGTTCACCTCCACGCTGGCCGCCAGGGACACCGGGAGCCGGGCCCGGGTGTACTTGGAGGCGGTGCCGGCGTTGTGCGCCGCAAGCCGCCGGTTCAGGTCGTTGGTGATGCCGCAGTAGAGGCTGTTGTCCGCGCATCGGAGCAGGTAGACGTTCCATGTCTGCATGGCGGCAGTGTACCTTCAGGATCGTGCGCGGTCAAAACAGTTGCCAATCCGCTTCACGCATTATATCTCTCATCCGCAAACGCTAAAGGTCCATTATTATCATGTCGCGCATCACAGTACAGAGCCTCGAAAAATCCTACGGCGGCGAGCCGATCTTTTCCGACGTGGCCTTCGAGGTCGCGCCGGGCATGCGCCTTGCCCTGACCGGCCCCAACGGCTGCGGAAAGAGTACGCTGCTTAAGGTCCTGGCCGGGGAGATCGAGCCCGACGGCGGCCAGGTTACCCTGACCAAGGGCGCCCGCGTGGGCTACGTGGCCCAGGAGATGACCGGCGATGTCCTCAAGCAGCAGCTCCTGGCCTGGGTCCTGTCCGCGCTGCCCTCCTGGAACGAGTTCTGGGAGGCGTGGGAAAAGGCCGTACATGAGGGCGACAACGCCCGTATCGAACAACTGTCTCACCGCCAGGCGGAGTTCGAGCAGCTCTACGGCTACAACCCGGACCACAAGGCGCGGGCAATCCTGACCGGCCTGGGTTTTGCCGAAGACGATCTGCACAAGAACATCGGCGAACTGTCCGGCGGCTGGCGCGAACGGGCCAAGCTCGGGCGGGTCTTGTTGCAGGGCGCGGACGTGCTCCTGCTCGACGAGCCCACCAACCACCTCGACCTGGAGGCCGTGGAGTGGTTGGAGGACTATCTGCTCAATTTCCGGGGTACGCTCGCTTTCGTGGTCCACGACCGCATCTTCCTGAACCGCGTGGGCACCCACGTGCTCTTCTTGGGCGGGGCCAAGCCGCTCCTGCGCAAGGGCTCCTTCGACGAGTTCTTGGCCTGGGATGAGGAGAATCGGGAGCAGCGGCGCAAGGAAGCGGACAAGCTGTCGGCCCGGATCGAGAATGAATACAAATACATCAACAAGTTCCGGGTGAAGGCGCGCAAGGCGGCCCAGGCGCAGAGCAAACTCAAGAAGGTCGAGAAGCTCGAACAGGAACTCAACCAGATCAAGCAGGTCCAGGCCTCCCATCACCGCGGGCGGAGCCTGAGTTTCCGCCTGCCCGAGCCCAAACGTGGCGACAAGGTCCCGGTGTCCGCGGTGGACCTCGAATTTCAATACGAGGGCGGCCATTCCGTCTGGCCCGCCCTCAACTTCCAACTCTTCCGGGGCAAGAAGGTGGCCGTGGTCGCGCCCAACGGTGCGGGCAAGTCGACCTTGCTCAAGCTCATCGCCGGGACGCTGACGCCGTCCGCCGGGCACGTCAAGATCGGTCCCGGTACCGAAATGGGCTATTTCAGCCAACACCAGCATGAAATCCTCAATCTGGACAATTCGGTCATCGGCGAGATCCGGCGGCTGTCCAGCCCAGGGCTGACCGAGGAACAGGTCATGAGCGTGCTCGGCCTGTTCCTGCTCGGCGAGCGGTATTTCGAGCGCAAGGTCAAGGGGCTGTCCGGCGGCGAGAAGTCCCGCCTGCTCCTGGCCACCCTGTTCCTGGCCAAGGCCAACCTGCTCGTCCTGGACGAACCCACCAACCATCTGGACATCGAGACCCGCGAAGGGCTCATTCGGGCCTTGCAGGACTACGAGGGCACGCTGCTCTTCGTGGCCCACGACCGCTACCTGCTGAACGAGGTGGCCGAGGAGGTCTGGTCCCTGGACGAAAACGGGCTGGCTCAGCACGTGGGTGGGTTCGAGGAATTTCACGCCCGGCAGAAGCGGGAAGAGGCGTGCCGCAACGGACAGGCCGCCTGCGACGCCGAGGAAGCCTTGGAGAAGCGCAAGCTGACCAAGGAGGAAAAGCGCCGCCAGGCCGAGGAGCGCAACCGCCTCTATCGCGAGCTCAAACCGCTGAAGAACAAGTACGAGAAGCTTGAGGCGGACCTGGAAAAGATTCTGGACGAGCAGGCCGGGTTGGAAGAGAAGATGAACGATCCCGCTACTTACGAGAAGCCCGAACAGGCGCTGAAGCTCAACGCGGCCTACAAGGACGCCACGGAGTGGGCCGAGACCATCATGGAACGGATGGCCGAATTGGAAGACCGCATGGAGGCCATCACCGGCGAACAGGGGGCGGCATGAGCAAGCCGGTCCTGGAGGTGGTGGCGGGCATCGTCTGGCGCGACGGGGAATACCTGGCCGTGCGGCGGCCCGAGGGCGGGCCCATGGCCGGATGGTGGGAATTCCCCGGCGGCAAGGTGGAGCGGGGCGAGACGCGCGAACAGGCCCTGGTCCGCGAGTTCCGCGAGGAGTTGGACGTAACGCCCGAGGAATTTGCGTACTGGCGCGACCTGCGGCACGAGTACGACGAGTTCTCCGTTCATCTGTATTTTTACCATATCACTAAATATTCAGGTGAGTTGAAGGGTGTGGAAGGCCAGCAGATGGCCTGGGCCGATCCCACGGGGCCGGTCGCTCTCGACTTCCTGCCCGCCGACGTCGTCATCGTCGAAGCTCTCCACAATTGATCCCGATGCCCGTCGTACGGGGATTTACGCCATTTCTCCATTGAAGGTTGGGCCGAGAAGGAGTATGTATCTTCACTTGCCCGAATTGGGCCTGACCTGAAGCGATTGTTGAAGGAGTAAGCTTTGCGCGTTTGTGATCTGATCGAAGGGACGTCCCCGTTCCTCTCCCTGGAGTTCTTCCCTCCCAAGGAGCGGGAGGCCTGGCCCGCCTTTTTCGAGGTGGTCGACAAGCTCAAGGTCCTCGATCCCCTGTTCGCGTCCGTGACCTACGGCGCGGGCGGCGGCACCCAGGACAACACCCTGGAGATCGCCACCCGGATGAAACGGGACCACGGCATCGAGCCTATTACCCACCTGACCAGCGTGGGGGCCTCGGCCGAGAAACTGGACGGTTTCCTGGAAAGCCTGGTCAAGGCCGGCATCGACAATGTCCTGGCCCTGCGCGGCGACCCGCCCCGTGGCCTGGACGATTTCGATTTCAGCGCCCAGGAGTTCCAGCACGCCTCGGAGCTGATCGAATACATCTGCTCGCGGTATCCCGACCTGTGCGTGGGCGGGGCGGCCTATCCCGAGCCCCATTGCGAGTCGCCGTCCATCAAGTCCGACCTGGACATGGTCCATCTCAAGGTGCGCAAGGGTGCGAAGTTCCTAGTCACCCAGATGTTCTTCGACAACCGCATGTATTTCGACTACGTGGAGCGCCTCAAGCTGATGGGCGCGGACGTGCCGGTCATTCCCGGCGTCATGCCGCTCCTGAGCCTGAAGTCGGCCAAATTCATCCTCAGCCTGTGTGGCGCGGCCATTCCGGGCAAGTTCCTGAGCGCTCTCGAAAAGGCGCATGAGGAGGGCGGTGACGATGCCGTGTACGCACTCGGCATCGACTACGCGACCAAACAGGCTCGGGAGCTCATCGAAGGCGGCGCGCCGGGCGTACACCTGTATACGCTCAACCGCGCCGAGGCCGTTCTTGAAATCGGAAAAAATCTCAATATATAGTTTTTGGGGGTAAGGATAATGAGCAAGAATTTCGTTGTGGCCGTGTGCGGCGCCACGGGCGCCGTGGGTCAGGAAATGTTGAAGGTTTTGGAACAGAGGGATTTCCCCTACAGCAAGGTCATTCCCCTGGCCTCGGTCCGCAGCGCGGGCAAGAAGGTCGAGTGCAAGGGCGAGGAACTGACCGTGCAGGAATTGACCGAGGACTCCTTCGAAGGCGTGGACATCGCCCTGTTCTCCGCAGGCGGCTCCATCAGCGAGAAGTTCGCGCCCATCGCGGCCAAGGCCGGTTGCGTGGTGGTCGACAACTCCTCAGCCTGGCGCATGAACGACGAGTGCCCCCTGGTGGTCCCCGAAGTGAACCCCCAGGATCTGGACTGGCACAAGGGCATCATCGCCAACCCCAACTGCTCCACCATCCAGATGATGGTCGCGCTCAAGCCCCTCCATGACGAGGCCAAGATCAAGCGCGTGGTCGTTTCCACTTACCAGGCCGTGTCCGGCACCGGGCAGAAGGCCATCGAGGAGCTGGAGAACCAGGTGCGCCGCCTCATGTCCGGCCAGCCCGTGGTGGCCGACGTGTACCCGCACCAGATCGCCTTCAACTGCCTGCCGCACATCGATGTCTTCATGGACAACGGCTACACCAAGGAAGAGATGAAGATGGTCAACGAGACCATCAAGATCATGGGCGATCCGTCCATCAAGGTCACCGCCACCTGTGTGCGCGTGCCGGTCTTCTACGGCCACTCCGAGTCCGTGAACATCGAGACCGAGCTCAAGCTGACCGCCGACGACGTCCGCGCCCTGCTGGCCAAGGCCCCGGGCGTGACCGTCGAAGACTACCCGGAAAAGCTCATCTATCCCATGGCTATCAACGCCTCGGGAGAGGACGACACCTTTGTCGGCCGCATCCGCGAGGACGAGACCATTGAGAACGGCATCAACATGTGGGTCGTTTCCGACAACATCCGCAAGGGCGCGGCCCTGAACACCGTCCAGATCGCCGAGACCCTGATCGCGCGCGACCTGGTGCGCGTGCCCTAAGGAGTTCATCGTGGCCAAGGTAGCGGATTCGAAAACCTATCTGGAAGCCATGCTGGCCGTCGAGCGGCCCGGCGCAGGCGAAATCCAGGCCTTCTACGAGCACCGTGTGGGCATGATCTGCACGGACCCCAAGCTCATGGTCATGCCCTGGGACGACCATTTGGTCCATCGCGGTGACGGCATCTTCGAGACCATGAAGTTCGTCGACGGGAAGCTCTACCAGCTCGAGCCGCACATGGCCCGCATGCAACGGTCCTGCCGGGCCATCTACATGACCCCGCCGTGCTCTTGGGACGAGATCCGAGAGCTGATCCTCGACGTGGCCAGGGCGGGCGGCCGCGAGAGCGGCATGGTCCGTGTGCTCCTGGGGCGCGGACCCGGCGGCTTCGGCATCTATCCGTCCGAGTGCCCGGAATCGAGCCTCTACGTGGTCTCCTACGACCTGCATCCCAAGCCGGAATCGGTCTACGAAAAGGGGGTCACCGCCTTCAAGACCTCCATCCCGGCCAAGCAGTCGTACCTGGCGACCATCAAGTCCATCGACTACCTGCCCAACGTGCTCATGAAGCACGAGGCCGAGGAGAAGGGCTACGATTTCCCGTTCTGCTTCGACCGCAACGGGTTCCTGGCCGAAGGGGCCACCGAGAACGTCTGTATCGTGGACGAGGGCGGCAAGCTGATCATCCCGGAATTCACCAACGCCCTGGCCGGGACCACTCTGATGCGCGCCGTGGACCTGATCAAAAGTGAGGTGCCCATCGTCTTCCGCAGCATCAGCGAAGAGGAAATCCTCCTGGCCCGCGAAGTCATCATCGTCGGCACCACCGGCGACGCCATCCCCGTGGTCCGGTTCAACGGCAAACCCATCCATAACGTCAAGCCCGGCCCCGTGGCCGCCCGCATCCGCGAGCTCCTCAAAAAGGACCTCCAGGACACCGGCATCCCCCTCTAGGCCGGGCCTCCAGTGCTATTCAAAAGGGGCCGTCCATGGGACGGCCCTTTTTTTGTCCCGCACTCCCCATCCCTCCTCTCTCTGAACTTTTTAATGCCGCTTCGTGGGGAGGGCACATAAATAAGGCTTCCGGCTCAGCAATGCGTCGAACGCCTCTTCTTTCTTTTTTTGGGGGGGGGGGATCGGGCGCGCAACAATCGGTAGCGGTTCTCTGATATAGGAGGTCGCTCTCAACCATTATCTCACTAAACGAACGGTTTACAGGAGGTGGGAGTTGATGACCGCCTGGTCGAATTGTCGGATGGCTTCTTCGGCCAGGGTGTCGGTGCCCATGGTGCGCATGGCGTGGTCGTGGAGCATGCGGGTGACGTCCATGGGGCCGGGGATGGTCATGAAGCCGAAGGCCTCGGCCCAGGCGTCGCCGCGCAGATAGGCGAGCGCCCAGCGCACCGTGTGTTCATGGAAGAAGTGCTGGTTGTTGATGACCAGGACGGCCTTGCTCCGCCCGTCTTCGGCCCGTTCGCGGAAAGAAACCTTGCGGTGTTCGCAGGAGGTCAGCGGGTAGCCGACGTGATAGAATGGAGCCCCCGCCTGCGCCGCCTGGACCCACAGGTCCCAGTCCCGGTAGAAGGTGTTATCGCGGAAACCGGCGGTCCGGTCAAAGGCTTCGCGGGTGATGAGCACGCCGGGGCCGAGAAAGCCGCGTGCCTGGAGCAGGCCGTCGCGGTAGGGCGGCAGTTGGATCATGGATGGGCCCATGGAGCGGTTCCTGCCCGGCGCGAGCCGGATGTAGTCGGCATACATGACGCCGGTCTCGTGGTGGTCCGCGAAGACCGCGTCGGCTGTGGTCAGGTACTTGGGGTCGAGACGGTGGTCGGGCCGCAGGAAGACGAGCCGGTCGCCGATGGCCTTGGCCGCGGCAAGGTTGCGCGCCCGCGCCGGGGTGACGTCGGGATCGAAGGTCTCCAGCCGGACGGCCTCCAGGCCAGTGATGGCCCGCCAGAGGGCCTCGTCGGAAGGGGCGTGTCCGCCGTTTCCCGCCACCACGATCTCGGTCCGGTCCAGCCCGTCGGACTGTCGGGAGATGGACTGCAGCAGTCGCGGCAGGCCGGGGTGGGTTTCCGGGTCGGAAACGATTATGGAAACGGTATGCTTGCGCATGGTCGCCCTTCCATGGGATTTCGAGTTCCTGTCCGAGGAGGTGCGTACGATCCGTGTACACACTTCGCCTCACTCGCACCAATTATATCGACCCATAGATCGGAAACTTTAGCCCTTGAATACAATTTCATGAAAAAAGATATGTAGCCGACGTTGTACAGCCGGCTTGCGCGTGGGCCTGGGTTGACGTATGTACTTAAATGCGTGAAACAATATGGAAACCGGTTTCGTCTATTCCGGTCTTGTATAGCACCTCTTGAATCCGGCGGTACCTTGTGGCTATTTTCAAGTGTGAATCCTGCGGCTATGAACGCATTGTTCCGGATGCTTTGGCCGGGAGAAAGGCCAAGTGTCCCGGTTGCGGCCGGGGCGTGACCATCGAGGCCGAAGATGAGGCCGTGGCAGGCGGCATCCCGTATGAGGTGGAGGTGGAGGAACCGGCCGGGGCCGCGGCGCAGGACGAAACGCTTCCGGCTGGTGGCGACGGCGAGCCGCTGAAGCCCATCGACCTGGACGCCGGGGAGTTGACAGTGGACCTGGAAAGGCCCGAGGACGTCATCTGCGCCGCCTGCGGCCATATACAGGAGCCGGGTCACGGCGACGCCTGTTCCCGGTGTGGCGCGCGGCTCGAAGCCGTGGAGGAACTGCCCGAGGTGGACGAAAGCGAGATCGACGTCAGCGACCTGGCCGAACCCGACGAGCCGCAGGTTTGGGACGCCGATTTCCGGGACGGCGCGGAAGCGGCGAACATCGAGGCGGTAGGCGATCCGGACCGCTGGCGGCTGCTGCGAGGCGGCAAGACCCTGAATCTGTATGCGGGCATCGTCTCCGGCGTTCTGTCCCTCTTTTTCGTCTATTCCCTGTCCCTGCTGGCCGCGTCCCAGGGGGGCATGCACCAGTATCTGCCGTTTCTGCTCGGCACCGCCCTGACCGGGGTTATCGTCGGGTCCATTTTCTTTTCCTTCCTGTCGCGGGTTCCCTTCGCCCTGGTCGGCCCGGAGACGGTCCTGACCGCCGTGCTCTTCCTGTTCATGGGCAGCATGTACCGCTACATGGCCGACACATTCGCCCCGGAACTCATCCTGCCGACCATCCTGGCTGGCGTGGCGACGGCGGCGTTGTTGACCGGGTTGAGCCTGCTGGTGCTCGGCCAGCTCAAGCTCGGCGAATACATCCGCTTCATCCCGCTGCAGATTATCGGCGGGGTCATCGGCGGCGTGGGCGTGTTCGTGCTCATCGGGGCCTTCGCCTGGATGGGCGGGCTGAACCTCGACTGGAGCAACGTCTACAGCCTGGGGCTGTCTCTGGTGACCAATTTCAACCTGAGCGAGGACCTCTACACCATGGGGCCGAGCGTGATCTTCGGCCTGATCCTGTTTTTCGCCATGTTCCGGACCAAGAACTCCCTGTTCCTGCTGGCCCTTATCCTGGTGGCCGTGGGCGCGGGCAACGCGGCGGGCGTCTGGGCCACGGACCCGGCGGTCCGCGACCTGGCCCAGCCCGTGGCCTTTCCCAAGGGGTCGTTGCTGGTCCACCTGGTGGAGGTGCTCAAGTCGCCCATGCTCTTTGCCGACATCCAATGGTCGGTGATCAAGTCCCACGGGCTGTACATCGGGGCCATGGTCGTCCTGGCCGTGCTCACGGTCATGTTCCGGATCACCCGGTTGGAGCTGATCCGGGGGCGCGAGAGCGACCTGAGCCGCGAATACAGTGCGCTGGGCGTGACCAACATGGTTTCCGGGCTGTGTTGCGGCATGCCGGTCTCCCTGTCCTTCGGCCGGAGTGCGGGCAGCTATGCCGCGGGCGGCCGGGGACCGCTGGTCGGTATCGTGGCCGGGCTGATCTGCGCCGTCGGGTTGTTCTATGCGGACTTCATCCTGCCCATGATCCCCCGGTTCGTGCCCGAGGGGCTGCTCGTCTATGCCGGGCTGGACCTCATCCGTGATTGGATGCTGCGCACCAAGTCGTCCTTCACCAGCCGTTCCGAGCTGTGGCTGCTCCGGTTCACCTTCGCGGCCACCATCCTGCTCGGGCTGCTTGAGGGCATCGGCTTCGGCGTGGCTCTGGCCCTGATGGTTACGGTCAGCCGCGTGGGCCGGGGCGGGGTGGTGCGCAACGTGCTCTCCGGCTCCCAGCACACCAGCAACGTGGACCGGGCCTCCGCCCAGCAGCGCGTCCTCAAGGAGTTCGGCGATCATATCCACATCATGCGTCTTCAGGGGTTCCTCTTCCTGGGAGCCATGGAACAGCTCCTCCGGGACATCCGCAGGCGGCTGGACGACGACAACCAGCTCTCTCTGGAATACCTAGTCCTCGATTTCCGGCTGGCCAGGGGGTTTGCCTCGGCCTCAAGCTTCGGCTTCGCCAAGCTGTACAAGCTGGCCGTACAGAACAGGATTCAGGTGGTCATCACCAGCGCTCCGCTGGAGCTGGAGTCGCACCTGGTCTCCCTGGGATACGCGGGCGACGAGGACGGGCAATTCAAGATTTTCTTCAACCTGGACTATGCCCTGGAGTGGTGCGAAAACCGCGTGCTGGACGCCGAGGGCATGCTCGAGATCCGGCAGAAGACCCTGCCCGAACTGTTGGTGCCGATCTTCCCGGAACCCAAGTACATCCCGGCGCTCATGAAGGTCCTCAAGCGCGAGGTGGCCCAGGCGGGCGAGGCGGTCTTCCGCCAGGGCGACAGTTCGGACGCCATGTATTTCGTGGAGTCCGGCAGGCTGGACGTGGAACTGGAACTGCCGGACGGGCGGATCATCCGGCTCAAGAAGGTCGGGCCCGGCGCGGTCTTCGGCGAGATGGGCATCTACACCCTGTCCCCGAGGTCTGCGACCATCCGGGCGGCGGAGAAATGCGTCCTCTACCGCATGACCCTGCGCAAGCTCGACGCCATCGAGGCGCGCGTGCCCAGGCTGGTCACGGCCATCAACCGGTTCCTGATCAATCTTCTGTCCGAGCGGTTGGCCAATTCCAACGCCAGGGTCCGCGAACTGATGCTCTAGGCGCCCAGGCCGAGATCACCCAGCACGTATTGCCTGAGCGCGTCCTCCCAGGAGCGCGGGGCCGTGCCCGTGGTCCGGGTGAACTTGGACAGGTCGAGCACCGAGTAGGGCGGCCGGGAGGCCTTGGTGGGGTAAGCCGAGGTGGGCACCGGCGAGACCGTGCAGTCCTTGTTCGCCAGGTTCACGGCCGTGTTGGCCAGCCCGTGCCAGGAGGTCTCGCCCGCATTGGCCAGGTGGAAGATGCCGGTGGCGTCCCATTCCAGCAATTTGACGGTGTTTTTCGCCACGTCCGGGGTGTAGGACGGGGAACCGATCTGGTCGTTGACCACGGTCAGGGTCTTGTGCGCGTCGGCCAGTCCCAGGATCTTTTTGACGAAATTTGTCCGCCCCGGCCCGAAGAGCCAGGAGATGCGGATAATCAGGGTGCGCCTGTAGCCGAGCTTGAGCAGGCCGCGCTCCCCGTCCGCCTTGCTGATTCCGTAGACCGAGGTGGCGTTGGGCTCGTCGTACTCGGTGTAGGGCGAGCGTTTCCGGCCGTTGAAGACGAAGTCCGTGCTGTAGTGGACAAACGGGATGGCCCGGCGCGCGGCCAGGGTGGCCAGCAGCGGCGGGACCGAGCCGTTGAGCGCAAACGCCCTTTCCGGCTCGTCTTCGGCCAGGTCCACCTGGGTGTAGCCCGTGGCGTTGATGAGCAGGTCCGGGTCGTTCTTGTCCAGCCATTGTTCCACGGACAGCGGATCGAGGACGTCGCAATCCCGTCTGGACAAGGGAAAGGCAAGGGCTCCGGCGTTGTCCAGGGCCGTGGTCAGGGCCTGGCCGAGCAGGCCGGTCCTGCCGCCGAGGACGGCGATGCGCGAGCCTTCCATACGCATCAGGCGCGCTCCTCGTACCAGGAGTCCATGAACGTCCGGTATTCGCCGCTCTGGACCTGTTCGAGCCAGGTGGCGTTGGCCTCGTACCAGGCGACGGTCCGGGCCAGCCCCTGGTCAAAGGGCAAGGTCGGTGCGAATCCGAGCTCTTCGGCCGCCAGGGAGTAGTCCATGGCGTACCGCTTGTCGTGGCCCGGTCGGTCCGTGACGAAGGTAATCAGCGACTCCGGCTTGCCCACGATGGACAGCAGGGTCTTGACCACGGAAATGTTGGTCTCCTCGGCGTTGCCGCCGAAGTTGTAGGCCTGGCCCTCGCGTCCCTTGGTCAGGGTCAGCTCCACGCCCCGGCAGTGGTCGTCCACATAGATCCAGTCGCGCACGTTGAGCCCGTCGCCGTAGACCGGCAGCGGTTTGTCCGCCTTGGCGTTCAGATACATGAGCGGGATGAGTTTCTCCGGGAATTGGTACGGCCCGTAGTTGTTGGAGCAGCGCGTGATCAGCACCGGAAAACCGTAGGTCTCGAAGTAGGCGCGGGCCATGAGGTCCGCTCCCGCCTTGCTGGCCGAGTACGGGCTGTTCGGGGCCAGCGGCGTGGTCTCGGTGAATTTACCCGAGGGGCCGAGGGTGCCGTAGACCTCGTCCGTGGACACGTGGACGAACCGTCCGGTGCCGCACTGCCTGGCGCACTCCATGAGGTTCTGGGCCCCGCCCGTGTTGGTGGTCACGAAGGGGGACGGGTCGTTGATGGACCGGTCCACGTGGGATTCGGCCGCGAAGTTGACCACCGCGTCGATTCCATTGCCGGACAGGAGGTCCATGACCAGTTCCCGGTCGCAGATGTCGCCCTGGACGAACTCGTAGCGCGGCTCGTTTTCTTCAAGGTCGAGGAGGTTCAACCGGTTGCCCGCGTAGGTCAGCTTGTCCAGGTTGAGGATGGACCAGTCCGGGTGCGCGGCGAGCATGAGCCGGATGAAGTTGGTGCCGATGAAGCCGCAGCCGCCGGTGACGAGAAGTTTCATGGAGTTCTTTCAGTCTCGGGTGAAAGGGTTGGGAATTTCTTTGACGGTGAAATAGTACCGCCGAGGCGGCGAAAACTCAAGCCGGGAAGACGTCCACGATGGAGTCGGTCTGGCGCAGGGCCTCGAAGAGCAGAATGCCCGTGGCCGTGGACAGGTTCAGGCTGCGTACCTCGCCCCAGATGGGGATGCGCACCCTGGGGTGGCCCTCCATGAGTTCCCGGGGCAGGCCGCGCGTCTCCGGGCCGAGGACGATGGCGTCGTCGGCCCGGAATCCGAAGCGGTGGTGGGCCGTGCGCGCCTTGGTGGTGGCCATGACCAGTCGCGGCGGGGCCACGGTTTCGATAAACTGGTCGAAATCCGGGTGCACGGTCACGTCGACGTGCGGCCAGTAGTCCAGCCCGGCGCGCTTGAGATGCTTGTCGTCTATGGAGAAGCCGAGCGGCTCGATGAGGTGCAGCGGGGTCCTGGTGGCCGCGCACAGCCGGGCGATGTTGCCGGTGTTGGGCGGAATTTCCGGCTCGAAGAGGACGATGCGCATGAGCTAGACGTCCAGCTTGATGGTCGCCTTGCCCGGCGCGTACCCCTTGAGGGTGCGGATCATCTCGCGGATGGAGGCGGAGATGATGTCCTCCACGAACGGCTTCATGCCCACCACCGCGCCGTCGATGTCGACCTGGATGGAATTGTGCATGGCCAGGCAGGCTCGGGGAGTGGTCTTTCCGGCCACAATTTCCGCGGCCAGGGTTCGGCAGTCCGGGCGGCCGCAGGTCTCGCAGTCCATGCCCGGCAGGAAGAACCCCTTCTCAAGGACCACATCGGCCAGGGCCGGGAGATCGTCGATCACCGGTACGCCGTCCACGGCGGTCTCGCCCACGCTGGCGATGGCCAGTTCCGGGTGCAGCCAGTCAATGCCGTCGGACAGATCGCCGCGCAGACAGAGGATGCGGGGCAGAAACCCGAGCTCCTTGCCGCCTTCCACGATGAGCACGTCGTTGGTCAAAAGCGGCAGCAGGTCCGGCAGGAAGCGGTGCCCGGTCCAGTGGACGAAGGCCTCCTTGGGCCCCAGGCCCGTCACGGTGTCGCACACGGCGGCGTAGTCCGTGGTGTCGGCATCTCTCCAGTCGAAGCCGTGGTGGCTGAACTTGGCCGCGGACACAGTCATTCCACGTTCCTTGAAGTGACGCGCGAGTTCCACGCCCAGGGTGGTCTTGCCGGAATTTTTCGGTCCGATGATGGAGACTGCCTTCATGGGTCCTCCGTACGTTTAGACGGTCCGCACCAGGCGGCCGTTTTCGAGATAATGGATGTGGTCGGTGACCGCTTCGAGCCAGGTCATGTCATGGCTGGCCACGATCAGGGCCGCGCCGTATTCATCGCGGGCGGACAGGGCGGCCTGATGGATCAGCTCGGCGCTCTTGGCGTCCAGGCTGGCCGTGGGCTCGTCCATGAGCAGGAGCTTGGGCTTGAGAACCAGCCGGGCTGCCAGAGCCACTCGCTGCACCTCGCCGCCGGACAGCTCGAACCACTGCCGTTTGGCGAAGACTGCGGGGTCGAGGCCGACGACCTCCAGGGCGCGGGCCACCTTGGACGGGATGTCGTTCTTGCTGCGGATCCGCAGGCCGTAGGCCACGTTGGCGAAGACCGTGCGCTTGAGCAGGTAGGGTTCCTGGACCAGCAGGGTGACCTGCCGGTTCACGGTGGATTTGGCCGAAGCGGGTTGGCCGAGAAAAGTGATGGTTCCCTTTGCCGGGGGTTCCAGGAAGGCGAGCAGGCGGAGCAGGGTGGACTTGCCCGAGCCGTTGGGACCGGCCAGGCCGGTGATGGTTCCTTCCCCGAACTCCAGGTGTTCGATGTCCAGGACGGTTCGTTCCGAATAGCGCTGCCGGACGTTGTCGAGGGCGATCAGCGGCGAGGTCATTGGACGGCCCGCCTTTTGAGGCCCGCGGCCCCGATGTTGACCAGCAGGGCCACGGCCAGGAGGACCATGCCCAGGGCGATGCCCACGGCGAATTCGCCCTTGCCGGTCTCCAGTGCGATGGCCGTGGTGATGGTCCGGGTGTGCCACTTGATGTTGCCGCCGACCATCATGGAGATGCCCACCTCGGAAACGATGCGCCCGTAGGCGGCCATGGCCGCGAGCATTATCGAGTAGCGGGCTTCGAGGACCGTGGCCCACATCATCTGAGCGGGGCTGGCGCCGAGCGTGATCAGGGTCATGGGCAGCCGTTTGTCCAGTGACTCCACTGCATTGGCGGTCATGGCCACGATGATCGGCAGGCCGAGCAGGGTCTGGCCGATGGCCATGCCGGGGATGGTGAAGAGCAGGCCGGTGCCGCCCAGAGGGCCGTTGCGGGTCAGGAAGGCGTAGACCACCAGCCCGATGACCACGGTGGGGAAGGAGAGCAGGGTATCCACAATGGTGCGGACGACCTTCTTCCCGGGAAATTCCTTGTAGCCGAGCAGGAAGCCCAGGGGCACGCCTATGGCCATGCTGCAGATCATGGACAGAGTCGAGGCGTAGACCGTGGCCCAAATGGCGGAATAGGCCTCTGGATCGCCCGAGAAGAGGAGTAAAATCCCCTGCCGGAAGCCTTCAAGCAGATATTCCATGGTAATCTCGCAAAAACGGGGGAGAGAGTTGCCGCCTCCCTCCCCCGTCGAGTCAGACGTGCGGTCCTATTTGGCGTTGGGGATAAACAGCTTCTTGCCAAGCAGCTTGAAGTTGCCGATGGCCTTCTGGGTGTCCGGAGAGGCCATCCAGTTGATGAATTTGGTGGCCAGGTCGTACTGGGCATCCTTGCATTTGGCGGTGTTCACGGCCAGGGCGCTGTACTGATTGAACAGGACTTTGTCGCCTTCGACCAGGACCACCAGCGGCGGGTTGCCGCCCTTGGTGTCCGCATACTTGATGTAGGTGCCGCGGTCGGTCATGGTGTAGCCGTTCTTTTCGTTGGCGATGTTGATGGTCGGGAGCATGCCCTGGCCGGTCTGGATGTACCAAGCGTCCTTTTCGGGCACGGCCATGCCGGCTGCCTTCCACAGGGAGAGCTCCTTCTTGTTGGTGCCGGAGTTGTCGCCGCGGCTGGCGAACACGGCCTGCTTCCGGGCGATGGTCTTCAGGGCGTCGGCCACGTCCATGCCCTTGATGCCCGCCGGGTCGGAGGCCGGTCCGATGATGACGAAGTCGTTGTACATGAGTTCCTTGCGGTCAACGAGCACGCCCTTGTCCACGTAAGCCTTTTCAGCGGCCGGAGCATGGACCAGGACAACGTCTACGTCGCAGTTCTCGGCCATTTTGAGGGCCTTGCCGGTGCCCACGGCCACGAATTTGATCTCGATTCCGGTATCTTTCAGGAATTTGGGAACGATCAGTTCGTCCAGCAGGCCGGTGTTGGCGGTGCTGGTGGTGGTGGCCATCATCAGGGTCGGGCCGGCCAGCGCGGGCAGGGCCATGACCATGACGATGAGGCAGGACAGGGCGGCGATAAGCAAACGTTTCATTTTTCCTCCAATGATGAACAGTTGTATCCGCAGTCCTCAAACAAGATGAGGATTTATTCCATGTCGTCCCGGTAGAATTCGCCGGATTTCTTGACGTCCATTTCGAGCAGTTCCGTGGCGCGCTTGGTGGCGTATTCCTCTACATCCAAGTAGAAATGCAGGAATTTCTCCATGACTTCGCGGCCATAGGGCGAGAGGTTGAAGCGCTGGCCCTTACCCTTGGTCTTCTCCACCAGGGGTTTGCCTATGCGTTCTTCGGCGTTCTTCAACTTGCCCCATGCCCGCCTGTAGGACATGCCCAAGGCTTCAGCCGCCTTGCGTAACGATCCCAGTTTTTCCACTTGCTGGAGCAACAGGGTGCTGCCGATGCCTATGTAGGTTTGGTCCTCTTGTTCGAGCCAGACGCGCAGTCTCAGGATGGTTTCGGGGTTTCGTTTCATGAGGTACCTCGGAGTTCTCAGATCAAAGAAAGTGGAACCGATTTCGGAAAGATATTCTACCAAGTGAATAAAATAGACGATTTTTTTGAATTACGTCAATGAAAACATAATGGGGTCAGGCTTGACACCAAATCAGAGCGAAATGGTCTCGAATGTGTACGAACGCAGGTCCGTGACAAGCATCCGCCCGGCCAAGGTCGGCGCGCCGGTCAGGACGTTGACGACCTCCAGGGCCATGAGCGAGGCCACCAGGTTCACGGCCGGCGCGGGGCAGCCGAGGCGCTCCTCGGCACCGTTGTCCGTGCCCATGAGGTCCGCCGGGCCGGTCTGCCCCGGCATAACCACGGCCACATAGCCGGTCCATCCGGCCAGGGCTCCGGTGACCAGGGGGATGCCCGCCCCGGCCGCGGCCCGTTGCAGATGGCCTCGCATGGTCAGGCCGCCCAGGGCGTCCACGGCCAGCGCGCAGCCGTCGAGAAAGCCCGGCAGGGTCTCGTCGGCGAGAAATTCCGAGTGCGTTTCCAGCGTGATCGAGGGGTTGATTTCATCGGCCCGCAGCCTGGCGGCACGGGCCTTGTCGCGGCCGAGTCCGTCCAGGCTTGACAGGGCCTGGCGGTTCAGGTTGGAGGCCTCGAACCGGTCGCCGTCCGCCGCGCGCACGCGGCCGATGCCCAGGCGCAGGAACTGCTCCAGCAGGGATCCGCCCAGGCCGCCGAGCCCGACCATGGCGACGCTTGCCCGCAGCAGACGGATCTGGTCCTCGCGGGAGACGGATTGCCGGTTGCGCAGGTAGCGGGCTGGTGTGACGTCCTGGCTCAGGGCAAGGGCCTCGATCTCGTGACCGGGCAGGCCGTATTCTTCGGCCAGTGCGGTCACGTCGCTCACGTCCAGGACCGCTCCGGTGCCGCCCCAGGGCAGGGTGCGGGGTCGGGCCAGGCGCCGGATGGATTCTTCGAGGGAGGCGCCCAAGGGACTAGCCTCCGCCCACCGGGGGAAACAGTCCTACGCGGTCGCCGTCCTTGATCTCGCTGTCCAGAGTGGAGAACCGGGAATTGATGAACATGATGGTCACGTCCTTCTCCGGGATGCCGAGCCGGATCACCAGGGAGCGGATGGTCTCGCCCGGTTCAACGGGGTAGTCGTCGCTGTTTTCCGGCAGGTAATCCCTCAGGGTAGCAAAACATTTGAGTTCTATTCCCATGGCATGAACCTAGGTGGTTTGGGGTGCGGGGGTCAACCAAAAAAGGGGCCGGGGAACATTCCCCGGCCCATGTCGTTTAGGTTGATGCGGTGGTTAGACCTTGGCGTCCTGGAGCTCATCCACGGTGTAATCCCAGGTGACGTTGTGAGGCGGCAGGGGGTCGGTCTCGAAGAAGCGGGGCAGTTGGTCGTCGATCTTGGAGAAGCCCGCGCGCTCGTTGAAGTCCAGTTCGTCCTGCAAGGCGCCGGCGCCCAGGGCGACCAGGTCGTCCACGGAGAAGGCGTTGCCGGTCCAGGACTGGACCAGGTCGGCCATGGTCTGGACGCCGTTCTCGGAATCCAGGACCGCGAAGGCCACGAACAGGCAGAAGCCCATGGAGTCGATGGCGGCGGTGGCCACCTGGAGATTCTTGGACAGCTCGACGTTGCCTTCCTTCTTGTGGCCGTCGATGGTGCCGCCCACGCCCAGGCAGTTAGCGGTGACGCCGTAACCGGCGGTGTGGTCGGCACCCATGGGGGTGGTGGCGTAGGTCACGCCCACGCCCTTGACGGCGCGCGGGTCGTAGGCGGGCATGGACTGGCCTTTGACGGTGGGCAGGCGTTCCACGCCGAAGGCCCCGCCGGCGAAGTCCACGCCGTTGCCGATGATCATGCCCAGGGGATCGTTGGTGCCGACCTTCTTGAGCAGTTCGATGGCGGCCTTGCCGTCACCCCAGGGGATGATACCGCCGTCCATGGCCACGGCCACGGTGTTGCCGATCTCGATGGTGTCCATGCCCTTTTCGTCGCAGATGCGGTCCATGAGGGCGATGTCGTCGAGGTCTTTGATCAGGGAGTTGGCGCCCAGGGCCCAGACGGTTTCGTACTCGAAGCCGGAGGTCACGTAGTTGCCGTCGGCGTCGTTGTACTGCTGGGAGCACTGGATGATGCAGCCGGTGTGGCAACCCTCGGTGGTCTTGCCGCCGCGCTCCTTGATCAGGTCGGCGATTTTTTCGCCGGAGATCTCGGCGGCGTGCTCGCACTGGCCGTAGCGGAAGTTCTTGGTGGGCATGGCGCCCGCCTCGTTGATGATGTTGACCAGCACGGAGGTGCCGTAGGCGGGCAGGCCCTGGGACGTGACGGGGTGGCCCTTGAGGATGGAGACCCAGGTGGAGCGGGCCTGCTTGAAGGCGTCCATGTCGGCGGCCGAGACCTTCACGTTGACCGCGGGGTCGAGGACGATGGCCTTGATCTTCTTGGAGCCGAGGACCGCGCCGGTGCCGCCGCGACCGGCCGAGCGGGCGGGCCGTTTGTATGGGTCGGTGAACTGGATGGTGGCGGTCTTGCGCAGAGTCTCGCCGGCGGGGCCGATCATGGCCGCGCAGAGCTTGTCGCCGTACTGGGCCAGAAGTTTGTCATGGCCGGGGTAGGTGTCCAGGCCGCTGATGTCGGAGGCGTCGCGAAATTCGACCTTGTCCTCGGTGATGAACAGGGTGGAGAAGGGCGCATCTTCGGCGGGCTTGTCCTCGAGAATGATGGCCTTGAGGCCCATCTTGGGCATCTTGTGGGCGAACAGGCCGCCGGAGTTGGACTCCTTGATGCCGCCGGTCAGGGGGGACTTGGTGCCCACGGACAGACGGCCGGAGTTGGCAGCGGTGGAACCGCCCATCAGGCCGGTGGCGAAAACCAGTTTGTTTTCGGCGGACAGGGGATGGCAGGTGGCCGGGACTTCCTTGTTGATGACCCTGGAGGTCAGGGCGCGGCCGCCAAGGCCGACGTAGGGACCGGCGTCCTCGTAAGTGTATTCCTTTGTCCGACAGTTGATTCGCAAAATTTTTGACATTGATTCACCCTCAGTCTTTTTTGGAATTGAGCGTCCCTCTTGACGCATTGTCGATAAACGGACTAACTGTCTTTTCATACCCCGTTTTCAAAATTAATGTCAAAAAAAACAATATATTATGTTTACATCGGCATAATGTTCAAAAATAGCACAATACATTCGGAAGGCAGAACATGGAATTGATCAGCAAGGACGGCTGCATGGACATTTCGATGGTTGCGGAGGCCGCATGGGGCTGGAATTATATTCTCCAGAAGGGATTCGCGCTGAACGGCGTTTCCGGGACTTCCGTCCGCCAATTTCTGCATGAGGCCCTCGGTTTCGACGACGGATTCATCGACTCCACGGTCCGGACCATCTTCCTGAACAACAGTCCGGTGGACGATCTGGACCGCACCTACATCAAGGACGGGGACCGCATGGCCCTGGGCAGCGCCATGCCCGGCCTGGTGGGCATCGTAATGGGCCGGGACAATTTCTACAAAAGCTTCCGCAGCGGGATCGAGGTCAAGGACCACTCCCGCGTCGACGCGGCCCCGGCCCGGCTGGCCATGAAGGTCTTCAGCACCCTGGCAGTGGAAAGCGGGCGGGGTTTGCTCGCGCGGGGCATCCTGGTGGACGCCGACGTGCTGGCCGGTTTTTTGCGCGAGAAGAAGGCCCAGATCATCGAGGCGGGCGGTCTGGATGCGGGCGGATTTCTCGCCCGTCTCGACGGTCTGGACGGCGACCTGCCCATCCGGGTGACGTTCGTCTGATCTCGGACCGAGCGATCCTGCGGTTTCGGCTGGGCACGGGACCGCAAATGGGCTATACTCCTTGTGCGGCATTGTATCCGAACAAGGAGGTTTTGCATGATCAGCGTTATGGAACAGTCCACGACCAGGATGCTGGCGGTCCGTGTCTCGGGCAAGCTCTCGGACGACGACTACCGGGACGTCTGGATTCCGGCCCTGGAGATGATCATCCGGGCGCACGGCAAGGCCGATGCCCTGCTGTACATGGACGAGGACTTCACGGGCTGGGAGCCCAAGGCCCTGTGGGACGACGCCAAATTCGGCATGGCCCACCGCAAGGATTTCCGCCGGCTGGCCGTGGTCGGCGGCCCGGCCTGGGTTCGCTGGGGCGTCAAGCTCGGCGAACTGCTCATGGACTGCGAGGTCAAACTGTATCCACCCGAGAAGCTGGACCAGGCCCTGGACTGGATATGCGGTTGAGATCAAAAAACGGACACCTGCACAGGCGTCCGTTTTTTGGTTGAGCGGGCGAGAGCCATTGCGGTTGACCCGGGCGACCGGCATGTTCGCGCCGCGGGTTGTCTTCGGCTTCCGGATCAGGCAACCCCTCCATTCACGCGCAGAACCTGTGCATTGACCCAGGTTCCGTCCGGCCCGGCCAGAAACGACACCGTGGCGGCGATCTCATCGGGTGTGCCGAGCCTGGGCTCCAGAGGCGCCAGGCTACTGATGCGGGCGATTTGCTCCTCGGTCTTTCCTTTCAGGAACAGGTCGGTGCCGATGGGGCCGGGGGCAATGGCGTTGACGGAGATGCCCCGGCCGCGCATCTCGTTGGCCAGCACGCGCACAAGTCCCTCGACACCGGCCTTGGAAGCGATGTACGGGCCGTATCCCGGATACGCGAGGGCAATGACGCTTGAGGACAGGGCGATGATCCGCCCGCCTCGTTCAAGGCGTTTGGCTGCCAATCCCAGAACGATGAACGTCCCCCGGAGATTGACGTTGATGACCCTGTCGAAAGCGTCCATGTCCGCTTCCTGGATGGGCACCATGGGCATGATCCCCGCGCTGTTCACGACAACGTCGACACCGCCGAAGGTCTCCCTGGCTGTATCGAACAGCCGTTCCATGTCCTCGACGTTGCCGACATCGCCCTGGACGGCCAGAGCGTTGCCGCCCATGCCCTTGATGTCGGCGACCGTCCGGTCCGCCTGTTCCCTGTTGCCGATATAATTCAGCGCCACGGCGAACCCGTCCTGTGCGAGACGAAGTGAAATCGCCTTTCCGATACCGCCTGAACCGCCGGTGACAATAGCCGTCTTGCTTGTTGTGTTCATGGCGTTCTCCTTTGTGCCGGGACCGGCTGGTCCCTTATTCACGGTTGGAAATTGAGTGTTTTTTTCTTTTATTACAACTTACTTTTTATATAAATTGTAATTAAAATGGCGTCAACCTGAAACTGTATATCCGCGTATCCCTTGATCCGCGCCGATTGACAAGCTGTTCGGGGTAAATTACTTTTTTTTAAAATGTAATGAGATCGATTTTTTATGTGTGTTCCGGCATCGGCTCAAGACAGGGGGACGTGCCGGAAAAAAGACAAAAGGGCGAACAAGGGCGAAAAAGATGCCGAAGACCGGATTGAGTTCAGAGGAGATGGTCGAGAGGACCATTGAAATCGCCCAGGATACCATACGCCAGGTCGGCCTGGACAGGTTCCGGCTTGTGGATGTCGCCAAAGGGTTGGGGGTGACCCATGCTGCCTTGTATAACCACTTCCCGAGCAAGGGGGCTATTCTCGACGCCATCTCGGAGCGCTGGCTGAATGAGATGGATGAGGCAATGGAGCGGGTGGCCCGTACCGGCGGCCCTTCCCGGTTGGCCATCCTTGAATGGTTCATGGCGTATCACCGTCAAAAGCGGAACAAGGTCATGCGGGACCCTGAACTGTACCGGTCGTTCAACATGGCGGTGGAAGCGGACAAGCCCTTCGTGCTCCGCCATCTGGAGAATTTGCACGATCAGTTGCTGTCCCTGTTGGAGCGCGGTGCGGATTCCGGCGAGCTGGACATAGCGTTGCCCGAAAGAGCCATGGAAGTCCTCTTCGAGGCCACGGCCTCGTTCCACCATCCGGTTCTGGTTTTGGAACACAAGGACGAAGACAGGGAGCTTCTGCTGCAAAGGGTGGTCTCGGCCGTCCTTGCGGGCCTTTCGGCAACCCGGTGAACCTTTCTCTTCCGGAAAGGGGAGGCGGATGTTTCGTGGACGCAGTGCTCTTGCCAACGAAAAAAAACGGACGCTTGTATCAAGCGTCCGTTTTTGCTGTCGAAGTGGTGGGCGATACGGGATTTGAACCTGTGACTTCCACCGTGTGAAGATGGCACTCTGACCAGCTGAGTTAATCGCCCACTTCGGTCTTGCTTGAGGACATCGCCTCAAGGGAGAAACTGTATATCGCCAAGCCTTGCGCTTTGCAACCTTTTTTTACTGATTTTTGACGCAATCCCCATCGGCGCACTCCTGGCCGTCGACCATGTCGCGGTTATAGCAGGTCAGCCCGCAACGCAGGCAGCGGCACGTCTCGCGTTTGGCCTGGGCTTCGCTGAGCGCGCCTTCGATCTCGCCGAAGGTGCAGGCGCGTTCGTCGCACTCTATCAGATGAGGCATCTCGGACCGCTCCCGGTAGCCCACGTTGGGCACATCGGTGAACATGGTGTAGGGGATCATGTCACGCTGGGTGCGCGCGTCCACGTGCGGCGGCTCGCCGTTGAGGTACTGGTGGATGGACCGGGCGGCCTTGCGGCCCTCGCCCAGGGCGGTGATGACCAGGGCCGGGCCGGTGTGCATGTCGCCGCCGGTGAAGACGTGCGGCATGGCCGTCTGCAGGGTGTCGGGATCGGCGGCTAGGGTGCGCCAGCGCGTCTCCTCCAACTGGCACACGCCGTCCTCGTAGAGGCAGGACAGCTCGGGCTTCTGTCCGATGGCCGTGTACACGGTGTCCGCCTCGATGAGCGTCTCGGAGCCCTCGATGGGGATGGGGCGGCGGCGCCCGGACTGGTCCGGCTCACCCAATTCCATCTTGATGTACTCGATGTGGGTCACGCGGCCGTCGCCGTCCTTGACGATGCGCGTGGGCGCGGCCAGGAAGAGGTATTTGACGCCTTCCTCCTCGGCCCCGATGATCTCTTCCATGTTGGCGGGCATCTCGTCGCGGGTACGGCGGTACATGAGGGTCACGTCCGCGCCCAGGCGCACGCTGGTCCGGGCCGCGTCGATGGCGGTGTTGCCGCCGCCCACGACCACGACCTTCTTGCCGGTGCCGCTCTCCACGCCAAGGCCCACCTTGGTCAGGAACTCGGTGCCCGTGGAGACGCCCTCGGCGTCCTCGTTCTCGATGCGCAGATTCATGTTCATCCACGCCCCGATGCCGAGGAACACGGCCTCGAAGCCCTCCTCGCGCAGGGTGTCCAGGGTGAAGTCCTTGCCGAAAAACTGTTCGAAGCGCACGTCGATGCCCAGGTCCAGGATGCCCTGGATCTCCCAGTCCAGCACGGCCTTGGGCAGCCGGTATTCCGGGATGCCGTAGCGCAGTTGACCACCCAGCTTGGGCATGGACTCGAAGATGGTCGGGCTGTGGCCCAGACGGCGCAGAAAGAAGGCGCAGGACAGCCCGGCGGGGCCGCCGCCGACCACGGCCACCTTGCGTCCGGTGTCCGGGGCGCAGGAGATGGGCAGGCGGGTCCCGGAGTTCATCTCCCAGTCCGCCGCGAAACGTTTGATCATGTTGATGCCCACCGGCTCGTCCACGCGGCCCCGGCGGCAGACACCCTCGCAGGGGTGCGGGCAGACCCGGCCGATGGACAGGGGCATGGGGATGCGCTCGCGGATGGTCTCCAGGGCCCCGGCGTAGTCGCCGCGGGAGACCTGTTCGATGTAGCGGGGGATGTTGATCTGGCCCGGGCACCGTTGGCGGCACGGGGCCAGGCAGTCGGTTTCGAGGTTCAGGTGGGTGATGCGCGCGGTCATGCCCCAGACCGTGATTACGCCGCGCGGGCAGACCTGCTCGCAGCCGCCGCAGGCGGTGCACAGGTTGGGGTCCACCACGGGGTAGCCGTTGGGCCCCATCTCGATGGCTCCGAACTGGCAGGCCGTGATGCAGGTCCCGAATCCGAGGCAGCCTTCGGGGCACATCTTGGAGCCGTTGTAGAGCATGTGCTGGGCGCGGCAGTCCTTGACCCCGGCGTACCTGTAGACCTCTTCGGCCCGGATGCCGCCGGTGCAGTCGACAAAGGCGATCTGCTTTTCCATTGATGAGAACTCCAGGCCCATGATGGCGGCCACCTTTTCGGCCACCGCATCGCCGCCGACCACGCAGACCGTGGCCCCGGCCTTGCCCTCGACCACGCCCTGGGCGGCTCCGGCGCAACCGGGATAACCGCATCCGCCGCAGTTGGCTCCGGCCAGCACGTTCTCCACCTGCGCGATGCGCGGGTCCTCATAGACGTAGAGCAGCTTGGAGGCCACCGCCAGGATGACGGCGGAGGTGAACCCGATGCCGAGGAGGATGAGTACGGAAGCGGTGATCATAGCGTCTTACTCCTAGGATGCCATGCCCTTGAAGGCGAAGAAGGCCAGGGACATCAACCCGGCCATGACCAGGCCGAGCGGGGTGCCCCGCATGGCCATGGGTACGCGGGCCAGGTCCAGCCGCTCGCGGATGCCCGCCAGGAGCACCAATGCGAGCATGAAGCCCACGCCCGAGGCCATGGAGAAGAGGAAGGTCTGGAGCAGGCCGAATTCCTCGCGCTGGCAGATGATGGCGATGCCGAGCACCGCGCAGTTGGTGGTGATCAGCGGCAGGAAGATGCCGAGCGACTTGTACAGCGGCGGGATGGCCTTTTTCAGGAACATCTCCACGAACTGGACCAGGGCGGCGATGACCAGGATGAAGGCGATGGTCTGGAGATAGTCGAGGTCGTTGGGCGCAAGCAGGTACTCCTGGACGCACCATGTGATAACCGCGGCCAGGGTAGCCACGAAGACCACAGCCAGCCCCATGCCGAGCGCCACGCCCGACTCCTTGGACGTGCCGATGAACGGGCAGTTGCCCAGATACTGCGCCAACACGATGTTGTTGACGAAGATGGCGGCGATGACGAGTACGAAGTAGTCCATTATATGCCCTCGTCCTTTTTATCGAGATACCCCTCGGCCTTCAGCCGGGAGAGGATGCGGGAGATCATTTCCTTGGTCATGCGCGGGACGTCGTCCCGCAGCATCTTGCCGTATTCCGAGGCCACGTAGAGCCTGGAGACCTCGACCTGCTTCTTCCAGGCCGGGGAATTGTAGAGCTCGATCAGGTCGTCCACGTCCTTCTGGGTCATATGGTCGGCGAAAAAGGCCATCTGCTTGGCCAGTATTTCCCTGATGATGTCCTGGACGCCGTTGTGCATCTCCTCGTTCACTATCCGGACCGCCTTGTCCGGCAGGTTGGGGAGACGTGCCTGCAGATTCGCCTGGGTCCGGGCGAGAAGTTTGGAAATCATCGCCTGGATCGTTTCCACGGTGCCCGAGGCCTTGAGCATGTTCATCATGCTCTCGTCGGTCGGGCGTTGGGCCAGGGCCGGGGACGCGGCCAGGATCAGCGAGAGGGCCAGGAGCGGAAGCATGAGCCGTCGTTTCATGGTCACATCCTCGGTTTGCTGGCGCACATGCCGCAGGTCTTGCAGTCGTGGACCGGGCCCTCGACGGCCTCCAGTCCCTTGGTCTTCCGCTGCCAGTTGGTCAGGGCGTTCATGCCCGCGAGCAGCACGCCCAGGCAGACGAACGCGCCCGGGGCCTCGACCATGAAGCCGAAGGGTTTGAACCAGCCGCCCATGACGTGCATGCCGAACCACGTGCCGTAGCCGAACAGCTCGCGCAGGGAGCCGAGAAAGGTCAGGGACAGGGTGAAACCCATGCCCATGCCCAGGCCGTCGGCCACGGACAGCAGGACCGGGTTCTTGGAGGCGAAGGCCTCGGCCCGACCCAAGATGATGCAGTTGACCACGATCAGCGGTACGAAGATGCCGAGCTGCTGGTACAGCGGATAGGCATAGGCCTGCATGAGCAGCTCCACGCAGACCACCAGCGAGGCGGCGACCACGATGAAGCAGGCGATGCGCACCTTGCTCGGGATGACCTTGCGCAGCATGGAGATCAGCATGTTGGACAGGGCCAGGACGAAGATGACGGCCATGCCCATGCCGAAGCCGTTGTAGGCGGTCTTGGTCACGGCCAGGGTGGGACACAGCCCCAGAACAAGCTTGAACGGCGGCAGGTCGTGCCACAGTCCCTTCGAGAATTCCTTCCACAATGTGCTCATGTGACTACCTTGGCTTACGAGGTCCACGTGGCGTGGATCTTGTCCTTGATCTGTTGGAAAATCTTGATCGCCTGGTTGACCGCGGCCACGCTGCCCGTGGACGAGATGGTCGCCCCGGCGATGGCCGCGATGTCGCCGCCGTTCTTGGTCAGGGCCACGGACTTGGTGGTGTGGCCCCGGAACTGGTCGCGGTACTCGGGCTCCACCAGGCGCATGCCCAGGCCGGGCGTTTCCTTGAGCGTGGTCGTGCCGATGCCCGCCAGCTTGGTGCCGTCGGTGTTGAAGCCGACCATGATGCCCACCGGGCCGCCGAATCCCTTGCCGAAGGTCTCGAAGGCCACGCCTATGAGTTTGCCGTCCTTCATGGCCGGGAACACGGTCACCGGACCGTCCGGCAGGTCGAAGGTCTTGCGGTCCTTGACCGGGTTGTTGTCGTAGCCGGTGAAGATCTGGGCCAGGGCAGGGCCCTGCACGTAAGTCATGACCTGGTCTTCGATGCGTTTGGACGTGGCCTGGCGCACCGTGGCCAGGGTCAGGCCGGACAGGCCGCAGAAGAGCGACAGGACCACGACCATCTTGATCATTCCCTTCATTTACGCGCCCTCCGTGCCGCTTTGGAAGGAGTAGGGGCCACCGAACGGTTTGGGCCGGATGCGGTCGAGCAGCGGGGTGAACAGGTTGGCCAGCAGGATGGCGAAAGGCACGCCGTCCGGATACATGCCGTACACCCGGATGATGACGACCATGGCCCCGGCCATGAGCCCGAAGAGAATGGCGGGCAGCCGTCCGATGGGACTGGAGGACGGGTCCGTGGCCAGAAAGAAGGCTCCGAAGATCGCGCCGCCCGCCAGCAGGTGGAACAGGGGCGGGGCGTAGACCGTGGGGTCCATGAGCCGGTAGACCCAGGCGGCCAGCAGCAGGCCCGCGATGAATCCGGCCGGGACCTCCCATTTGATGTGGCCGCGCAGGAGCAGGTAGGCGGCGCCCACCAGCAGCGCGGCCACGTGCACGGCACCCAGTCCGCCGAGCTGATTGCCCAGGAGCAGGTCGGGGTAGTGGATGGAGCCGATGGCGTCCAGCCCGAAATACTTGAGCTGCTGCAGGGGCGCGGCCAGGTGGGAGGAGAGCATGGTCGCGTTGGTATCCATGTAGCTCCCCCAGGAGATGCGGCACGCGGCCCAGCCCACCAGGGCCGGACAGAGCGGGCTGCCGCCCAGGCCGCCGAAGATCATCTTTCCCAGGGCGATGGCGGCGAACGAACCGACGACCACCAGCCACCACGGGCTCGATGCCGGGAGCAGGAAGGCGAACAGCAGGCCGGTGACCAGCGCGCTGTAGTCGTCCACGGACTGCTCGCGGCGCATGATCCGGTTGAGCAGAAACTCTGCGGCCACGGCCACGGCGCAGGACAGGGCCATGACCCGGAGCGCCTCCACGCGGAAGACGACCACGGCCATGAGGGCGGCGGGCATGAGCGCGATCAGGGTGTCGACCATGTAGCGCCGGATGGACCGCCCGCAGTGCACGTGCGGCGGGACGGCCACGGTCAGGATGGGATTGAGCGGCTTCAGCATGGCGTGTCTCCGGTCTGCTCCTTGAGTTCATCGGCCGTGGGTCCGGCCGGTACGCGGGCTCCGGCCAGCAGGGCCAGTTCGTACTTGGCCAGGCGGATGTACTGCAGCAGCGGACGCCGGGCCGTGCACCAGTAGCCGCACAAACCGCACTCCATGCAGGAGTGGATGTGGTAGGCCTCGGCCCGCTTGAAATGCTTGAATTCGGCGCAGCGGCTGATCATGCCGGGCAGGATCCGGGCCGGGCAGTGGCGTTCGCAGTTTCCACAGCCGAGGCAGAAATTGTCGGTGGTCTCCAGGCTCGCCTCGCGGCGCATGAGGGTCAGCCCGTAGGTGTCCTTGTCCACGCCCTGTTCCAGGTTGACCGCGGCCATGCCGCGCAGGGGGCCGCCCAGCACCGCGCGGTCTCCGGGTTGGATCTGGGCACAGGCCTCGGCGGCCAGAAAGCCCACGGGCGTGCCCACGCGCACCAGCCGGTTCTGCCCGCCGATGGTCATGACCGTCTCGGTCAGGGGGCGGCCCGTCTCCATAACCCGGCCGATGGCGTACAAATCCTTGACCGACAGGAGCGTGGCGTTGTCCGGCCGCGCGCCGGGCAGGACCTCCTGCCTGAGGACCGTCTTGTAGACCAGCGGGTCCAGCCCGTTGGGATAGACCGGATTGACGTGGACCACGGTGCAGTTGGCAAAGGCGTTGGCCCGGTTGCCCTTGGCCGCCACCAGGAACATCTTGGCCGGTTCGATGACCTTCTGGATCGTTTCCAGACCCATCTCAAGGGTCTTGCGGTAGTCGCGCAGCAAGGGCTCGAACACGGAGATGCCCGGCTCGGGCGGGACCCCGTTGATGATCAGGGTGGGGGCCTGGTACAGGGCGCCCACGTCCACGCCCATGGTTTTGAGCCACTGCCTGAGCAGCCCGCCTCCCTCGGCGCAGGGAGTGTGGGGCTCGGCCTTGCCGCCGTTGTCCATCTCGATGAGCATGGAGTAGGGATCGAGTTCGAGGATGATCCCGGCCAGGGGGGCGTGCAGGTCGCCCTTGTCCGGTCCGTTGCCTACGGCCACTTTCGTGCCCGCCAGGACCTGGTCGCCCACGGCCAGGATCGGGGTCGTGCCGTCCAGGGAAAGGCGCAGCCTGTCCGGCCGGGAGGCCGTGGTCAGGGGCCCGGTTTCGCCGCACAGCAGGCTGAAGTTGAAATCGCTCATGGTTCTGGGGTCCCTTATTTCATATGGCATTGGTAGCAGGCGTCATCGCCGTACGGGCCGGAGCCGTTCTTCTCGTGGCATCCCTGGCACTGTGCATGGAAGGCGGCCATGGTGGTCGGAATCAACTGGTCCGTGGGCGAGGCATGGCAATCGGCGCAGGGTTGGTAGTCCGCTTCGGACGCCGGTTCGGTCTTGCGCTCGTGGCAGCGGGTGCAGCCGATGGCCCCTTCCTTGAACATATCGTCGTGGCAGTCCGCGCACCGGGCGTGGGCTGCATCGCGCAGGCTCGGGCGGGAGTCGGCCCCGTTCGTGTGGCAGTTGGAGCAGGCCTGCGGTTCCGGCTCGATGTCCGTGTCGTGGTGGCAGGTCTGACAATCCCCTGAGGCGTAGTCGTCGGCGTGTTCGTCGTGGGCGAATTTGCCGATGGTCGCCCCGGCGTGGTGGCAGGAGCCGCACTGTTTCTCATCCATGGTGTCTTGGTGCGATATGGCGAAATCCTTGCCGAATTTGGCCGCGTGGCAGGAGGAGCAGGCGGGCGGATTCGGGTCGCTGCCCGAGGTGTGGTGGCAGTCGGCGCAGCGGCCCTCCATATCGTCGATATGCTGGGCGTGGTCCAGGATGACCTTGCCACCCTTGTTCGCCAGGAGCACCCGGACCGGCGGTCCTTCGGAGCCGGCGGGAGCCAGATAGCCGCCCAGGGCGACGAGAAAAAGGATGCCGGTCACGATGGCGATGGGGAGATACCGTTTCTGCAATGGGTCGACCTCACGATTTGGAGCGGAATACAAACTTGTAGCTGAAACCGTGGGGTTTAGTCCATACCCTAAAGGGGTTTTTGGGTTACGCTGGCTATTGTCCGGCGGATATGAGGGAATGCCGAATTTATTTCCGGCCAAGGAGCCCGAGGGCGAACATCAGACCGAACATGACCACCCCGGCCCACCACAGGAAAAGGGACAGTTCCGTGGTGAAGAGCATGTAGGCGGCCTTGGCGGCGATATCCAGGGAGAGGTGCCGGGCCAGGGTGAGCAGGTCGAGGCCGAACAGTTTGCCGAAGACGTCCATGAGGGTTATGGAAGGCCAGGCCCCGGTGACGGCCCAGGCCGCTCCCTGCCAGGCCAGGGTCAGCAGGCATCCGCCCCAGGCGAGAATTCCGAGCGTTTTGAGCATAGAGTGCGTATATATAATTGCACCCCGAAGCGCCATGGTTTATTGAAACAATACGGGAGGGTGGCATGGACATCGCCATGGGCGACTACATCATTCTGGAGGTCTCCACATTCGAAGACCGTTTTCTCGGGCTGGTGGCCGGGCTTGAGCCCGACGGACGCCTGATGGTCTTTGCCGATGTCCCCGATGCGGTCATGCGGCGCCTGGCGACCGACACCTTTGCCCTGGTCCGCTACGCCTTCGACGGCAAGCTGCTCGGCTTCAACTCCCGCGTGCTGAACACCCTGGAATCGCCCGGCACCATCCTCGAACTGGCCGCCCCGGAACAGATCTTCGACGCCGAGGAACGCAGCGAGCCGCGTTGTTCCTGCTCGTTTCCTGCCTTCGTGGTCAACGGGAAGTCAGCGGCCAGGGGTGTGCTGGAGGACATGTCCGCCAGTTGCACCCGCGTCCGTTTCATGGACGGCGGGGAGGGCGGATTCCCTTCGGAGACGGGCGGGCGCGTGCACCTGACCTTCCACCCCTTCGACATGGACGGGGACGGGATTTCCGTGGGTTGCACCGTGCTCAAGGTTTTCATGAAGAACCACGCGCACTACGCTGTGCTGCGTTTCAACAACGACGAACCGGATGCCCGCAAGCGGATATCCGGTTTCATCGAGACCCAGGTCTGCTGCCGCATCCCCAGGTTATAGCCGTTCGGGCCTATTCGTCGAGTTCAAGCTTCTTCGCGTAGGTCGCGGCTTCGATGCCCGCCACGCAGCCCTCGCCCACGGCCTTGGCCATCTGTAGGGGCGGGCCGCAGATGTCGCCCGCGGCGAACACGCCGGGCACGTTGGTGCACTGCTTCTTGTCCGCCTCGATGTACTTCATGTTCTCGTCCAGCCGTACGCCGAGCATGGCGGTCAGTTCCAGCACGCCCTTGGCACCCAACTCGATGAACACGCCGCTGACGTCCTGGGTGGAGCCGTCGTCCAGGAGCACGGAGGCGACCGCGTTTTCTCCCTGGATTTCCTTGATGGTCCGGCCTTCGTGAACCTTCACACCGGTCTCGTCGAGTTGCCTGCGCAGCCCTTCGTTCACATCCAGCTCTTCGCAGTAGAGGTGCACTTCGCTGGCGAAGTGGGTCAGGGCGACGGCCCCGCCCGCGGCGGCGCTGCGGCAACCGGCCACGGCCACCACCTCGTCGCGGTAGAAACCCGCGTCGCAGTCAACGCAGTAGCTTACGCCCTTGCCGAGCAGCTCCTTTTCGCCGGGCACGCCCAGCTTGTTGCGGCTGGACCCGGTGGCCAGGATGATGGTTTTGGCCCGGACCGTGTCGCCGGATTCGAGCTTGAGCGAGAAGAGTTTGCCGTCCGGTTCGATGGCCAGGACGTCCTCGTCGCGGAATTCCGACCCGAAGCTTTCGGCCTGGTCGCGGCCCCGCTTCAGGATTTCCTCGCCGGATATCTTGATCTGGCAGCAGTAGTTTTCCACGTGTGCCCAGTACAGGCTGGAGTTGTCGATGCGCCCGAGCATCAGGGTTCTCGCCTTTTTTCGCGAGGCGTGGATGGCGGCCTGGAGCCCGCCGGGGCCGGAGCCGAGGATGACGACGTCGTAGAGTGTATCGGACATGGGGTTCTCCTGTGTTCGGATGACAGTGCGTTATCGAAAACAATAAGCACTCGCAGGAGGATGTAAAGCTGTCTCTAGAGGAACGGAATGGCCAGCATGCGGGTCAGCCTGCCGAACTCGCGGCCCCGGAAGATGTTCAGTCCGATGTGCATGCCCTCGTGGCCCAGGTCGGGCTGGGGTTTGTAGGTCCTGAACAGTCGGTCCCACCAGGGAAAGTTGAAGCCGAAATTCATGTTCGCCTCGCGCATGTCCGTGGAGTGGTGCACCCGGTGCTGGTCCGGGGTGACCAGGAAGAGCCGCAGGACGCGGTCGACGTTTACGGGGATGCGCACGTTGGCATGGTTGAACATGGCGCAGCCGTTGAGCAGGATCTCGAACAGGATGACGGCCCCGGCGGGCGGCCCCAGGACCAGGACCACGGCCAGCTTGATGAGCATGGACAGGATGATCTCGATGGGGTGGAAGCGGATGCCGGTGGAGGCGTCGATATCCAGGTCGGCGTGGTGCATGCGGTGGACTCGCCAAAGCAGCCGCCGACGGTGGAAGAGGACGTGCTGCCAGTAGATGACCATGTCCAGGACAAGCACCGAGATGATCCAGGCCGCGACCGGCGGCGGAGGGACGAGGTGGAGCAGGCCGATCCCGTGCGCCTGGCCATAGGCGGCCACGACGGCGGGCAGGAGCGGAATGAGCAGCCGGGTCAGGATGGAGGCGAGAAAGGCCACGGACAGGTTGGCGAACCAGCGGCGGCCCTTGCCGGTGGACAGAGCGCGCCGGGGCCAGAGAGTCTCCGCCGCTCCCATGACCGCGAGGATGGCCAGGAACGAACCGAGTCGGAGCAGGGTTTCCGTGGTCACAGCGCCTCCTTGGCTCCTGTTATCCTTGAAGCCGGGTCGCTTCCTTGGCCTCCAGGTGCCGGAGGACCTTTTCCTCGAGTCGCTTTATCTCGTCCGTCCCGGGCAGCAGTTCGAAGGTCCGGGCCACCAGGCCGCGCTCCCGCAGCAGCCGGGCCGAGGTCCCGTAGTTCAGGGAGAAGAGCCAGCCCGTGAGGAGCAGCAGGAAGTCCTTGTCGTATTTGAGCAGGCCGTAGTCGCAGGAACCGTCGGACATGATCGCTTCGAAGACCGCCGGGGTATAGCGTGTGGGGTGCTTTTCGAGCTGGAGGATGACCTCCTTGTCCGGCGAGTCGGGGTGGGACAGGTGGTCGAGGATCACGGCGAAGATGTCGATTTTGTCCGCGTCGCGGGTGACCTTGACCATGGCGGCCACGGGGGCCTTTATGCGGGGATTGACGTTCTTGGCGTTGTGCAGCCCCACGGCGGCCTTGATCAGCCGCCACTCAGCCTCGGTGAATCCACCGGGCAGGTCGAGCCCGCGCAGCGCCAGCACGCCCATGCGCCCATGGTTGACGGAATCCACGTCCTTGAAGGTTCCCCAGCGCGCGAACTGCGGAAACCGCCCGATGTCGTGGTACAGGCAGGCCATGGCCGCCAGTTCCCCGTCGCGACCGGTGATGCCTTCGTTCCCGATGATCTCAAGTCCGTTGTCCAGGACCCGCATGGAGTGATCGAGCTTCAGGCGGATATGGTAATCGTTTTTCGCCTCGCCGGTGAGATGGCGCTCGGCGAACTCTCGCAGCAGTTTCTTGTGGGCGGACAGGCACATGGTTAATCCTTGAGCCTCTTCATTCCGACCCGGTATTCCGTTTCGGAGATGTCGCCCTTTTCGAGGCGCTCCTTGAGCTCGGCCCGTTCCCGCTCGGTCTCCCGGCGGGCTTCCTCTTCGAGTTCCTTGTCCCGCAGGGGGCCGCCGGGGCCGAAGAGCAGCCGGAGGAAGAGCAGGATTACGCCCATGATCAGGGTGACGAAGAGCAGCCGGGCCACGGCGGGCAGGATGTGCTCCCCGTACCCGGAGTTGAACGGCCAGGCGCGCCACTGGGGGCTGTCCAGGAAGTCGAAAAAACCGCCGAGGAAGGCGGGGATATGTGAAAAGTCCATGCAGTTGTTCCTCCGGATCGGCGTGGTTCGCCGTGGCCCTGTTCCTACGTGGCAATCGGCTCCAGGGCAAGCCCCGGAGGGGGGGAGCGAAGAGCCTGTGAAGGCGTTATATATTGCGTCCTTCATCCCCACGACCCGTTGAATTCCTTCTTCGAGTGGTGTATTTCGCTTCTAAGAAGGAGAATCAATGCGTATCCTTATAGTAGAAGACGAATTCACCAGCCGCAAGTTGCTGACCGCGCTCCTGTCCGATTTCGGCGAGTGCGACACCGCCTCGGACGGGGTGGAGTGCGTGGACGCCTTCCGCAAGGCCGTTGACGAGGGTCGTCCCTACGACTTGGTCTGCATGGACATCATGATGCCCAACAAGGACGGCCATCAGGCACTGAAGGACATCCGCGCCATGGAACAGGAGGCGGGCGTGTCCGCCGCCAATGAGGCCAAAGTGATCATGATCACCGCCCTGAACGACCCCAAGACCGTGGTCCGGGCCTATTACAAAGGCGGAGCGGCGGCCTACCTGCCCAAACCCATCGAGGTGGAGAGCCTGTACGCCATCCTGCGCAATCTCGCCCTCATCGATTGATTGCCTGTCCGCCCAGTTTGTTTTACGAAGCACCCATGCACAACGACAACAACGTGAACGCGCCCGGTTCGGCCGGTCGCCCGGCCCTTTGGCTGGCAGCGCCCGCCCTGGTCCTGCTCATGGCCACTCCGGCACTGGCGCAGGCCGCCGCCCCGAGCCGTGGCGGTTCCATCTTGAACATCCTGCTGCTGGTGCTCGTCGCCTATTTCCTGGTCCGCATGTTCAGGCGGCGGTCGGGCGGCGGCGACGACAAGACCCGGCCCGGCCGGTGGTCCCGGCCCGATTATCCTGCCAAACCCGGCGAGGAGGACCATCCCGATTCCGACCCCGCTTCCAATGGCACGGCCCGGCCCGAAGACCGGCCCGCCCGGCAGGCCCGGCCCATGGACCGGCACGAGGCCGCCCGGCAGACCTGGGACATGCTCCGTTCGGATACCGATGACAAGCCCGCGCCCACCACGCCCACGGGGGCGCCAGCGCGCGCGGAGGGGTTCGACGAGGCCGAGTTCCTGGAAGGGGCCAAGGTCTTTTTCTCCCGTTTCCAGCAGGCCCGTGACAAGGAAGACTTCGACGCTCTCCGCGACTTTCTGTCCGACGAGGTCTACAGCGACGCGGTGGCTGCCGGGGAGCGCCCGCGGACCGAGGTCATGCTGGTCTCGGCCCTGCTCACGGAGCTGAACTCGGCGGACAACCGGACCGTGGCCTCCGTCCACTACGATGCGCAGTTGCGCGTGGGCGAGGAGGGCCGTCCGGTCCAGCTCCGCACCGTCTGGGAGTTCGGCCGCGACGACACCGTGCCCGGCGGGCTGTGGGTTCTGGAAAAAATCAATTCGATAGACCAATAAAATCAGAAGCCTCGTCAAGAGGCTTTCCGTTTCCGGAGGGAAAAATGGCGGATACCGTTTTCAACCTGGACCAGCCTATTGGTGCGCTCATCGACATCGCCGTGAGGGAATTCGGCGAGGTCGGCTTCGAGACCGTGGCCATCGGCGACCGGAACCTGGAAGTGCTCCAGGTCCGGCAGATGCAGAAATACCTCGACAAGCTGGTGGACCGGACCAGGGGGGGCAAGAAGATATCCCTGCCCCTGTGGGCCAAGGTCTGGCCGTCCTGCCTGGTGCTCGGCTACACCCTGACCCGGTTCCCGTTCGCGCCCGGCTGCTCCATCCTCGAAGTGGGTGCGGGCTGCGCCGTGAACGGGATGGTCATGGCCTCGCTGGGGCACGACGTGACCGTGACCGACGTGGAGCCGTACGCCCTGCTGTTCAGCCGCATCAACATCCTCAAGAACGGCCTGGAGGACAAGGTGACCATCACCAGGGCCGATTTCACCAAGGACTCCCTGGGACGGCGCTTCGACTACATCATCGGCTGCGAGGTCCTCTACGAGGAGGCCGTGTACGAGCCGCTGGTGGACTTCCTCGACGCCCACCTGGCCGAGACCCCGTCCGCCGAGGTCCTCATGGCCATGGACAAGAAGCGGCAGGGCAGGAAGTTTTTCGACAAGGCCGACGGGATGTTCGCCATGATGAAGTCCGCCGCCAACTACAAGGACAACGAGACCGACGAGGAGAACGTCATCAACATGTTCCGCATGAAGAGGAAGGGCGCGTGATCGAACTCAAGAACTGTCCAAAATCCTTCACTACGGACCAGGACAAGGCGTGTACCCCGGTGGAGACCGTCCGCCGGGTCAAGGCCGCCCTGGCCGAGAAGTGCAAGGGCGTTCTGGCCCAAACCGACCGGGTGGACACCGGCAGGCTCGGCATCCCCGTATTCGTCAGCGAGTGCGGCCCCGAGGCCCGCGAGGTCATGCCCACGCGCAAGCAGATGGGCAAGGGCGCGTCCCCGGAACAGGCCGAGGCCTCGGCCCTGATGGAGCTGGTCGAGCGTTTTTCCTATTTCAGCTTCTGGGCCGCCCCGGGCAACTTTACGGAACTGACCTGGTCCGAGGCGCAGGAAAAGTGGCCCGGCCAGGTCATGGACATCGGCCAGGTGATCCGTTCCGTGGGCGAGGAGATCGCCCCGGACAAGGCGGTCCGGCTCATGGACCTCATCCGCTGGAAGTTCCACCCGGCGCTCAACGTGCGCACCGGGCAGACCGAGTATGTGCCCCTGGACTGGTTTAAGAAGCTCAACGAATTCAATGGGTCTTCCGCCGGTAATACCTTTGAGGAGTCCATCGCCCAGGGGGCGTGCGAGTTGGTGGAGCGGCATGTCTGCGCGGTCATCGACCGCACCCGCCAGACCACCCCGACCATCGACCCGGCCTCCTGCGGGGACCCGGTCCTGCGCCGTCTGCTCGACTGCTTCGAGCGCAATGGCGTGACCATCGTCCTCAAGGACTTCTCGCTGGGCTACCCCGTGCCGACGGTGGCGGCGGTGGCCTGGGACCGCAAGACCTTTCCGGGCTTGAGCGAGATCGTCTTCACCGCCGGAACCGCGGCCTCGCCGGTCAAGGCGGCCATCCGCGCCGTGACCGAGGTGGCTCAGCTCGCGGGCGACTTCGAGACCAGCCGGGTGTACGAGGCCTCGGGTCTGCCCAAGTTTACCGAACTCGACCAGATCGAGTGGCTGAAGCAGGGCGAAGTGGTTTCCCTCGACTCCCTGCCTTCGGTGGAGGACGGGGATATATATAATGAATTAATGGCCCTGGCCGAAGGGTTGTCCGAAAAGGGCGACACCCTGTATGCGGTGGACACCCGGCACCCGGAGCTGATGGTCACGGCCAATTACAACTTCGTGCCCGGCTTCGACTTCCGGGAGCGCACCCCGCATCGGTCCATCGGCCTGTTCACGGGGCGCATCCTGGCCGAAGATGCGGACTTCGACGAGGCCCTGGAGGGGCTGGACGTGCTTGAGGAGATCTATCCCGGCGCGTATTTTCTGCCGTTCTTCCGGGGGCTGCTGGCCCTGCGCATGGGCGATCCGCTCTATGCCGCGGCCCGTTTCGAGGAGTCCGTGGACCTGCAGCCCGCCGACGCCGAACGCGGTCTGGCGGTCTTCTACCAGGCCTACGCCCTGTCGCAGATCGAGGAGTGGGAGGACGCGCTGGAACTGCTCGACAGGGCCGTGGAGCTCGACGGCGAGTGTCGGGAGTTCTTCAACCTGCGCGGCGTGGCCCATTTCAAAGCGGAACGGTATGCAGAGGCGGCCGAGAACTTCCAGGCGTCCCTGGATATCGACAGCGGCTCCCCCCACGACCTGGCCAACCTCGGCCTGTGCCACAAGTTCATGGGCAACCGCCAGGAGGCCGAGGATTATCTCCAGGCCGCCCTCGACATGGACACGACCTTGGATTATGCGCGGGAACACTTGCGTGAACTTGTGGAATCCTAGTTCGTTATAGGCCTTTTTCGGGAATCCTTTTTGTCGTATTGAAATGTGCCGAGTACTTGACAAGGTTGGGGAGGCGACGTAATGTCCCTCCACGGTTTTACACCGAGTCATTACATTTGCAGCTAAGCAGCGGATCGCTGTTTATTTGGATAAGGTCGCTCCGGGAGTCGCCCGGAGCTACAGCAAGACAAACATCCACTTAGGAGGATACAATGGCTGTTGTTGAATTCCAGGGCTCTTCTTTCGAAGTTGACGAAGACGGCTTCCTGCAGAAATTTGAGGATTGGACCCCTGTTTGGGTCGAATACGTGAAGGAATCCGAGGGCATCAAGGAGATCTCCGAGGACCATCAGAAAGTCATCGACTTCCTGCAGGACTACTACAAGAAGAACGGTATCGCTCCCATGGTGCGCATCCTCTCCAAGGTCACCGGCTTCAAGCTGAAGCAGATTTACGAACTGTTCCCGTCCGGACCTGGTAAAGGCGCCTGTAAGATGGCCGGCCTGCCCAAGCCCACCGGCTGCGTCTAGTTCGCGACCGAACTCGACTGACAAAGGCGGGAGCTTCGGTTCCCGCCTTTTTTGCGCCCGGACAGCCTCGGCCTGGGGTGGAGCGGGTCCCCGGAGAATCCTGGAAGATTTTCCTTGCCAATCGGTGGGGCAGTGCGTATAAGACCGAGTTCCACGCAAAAAGAATGACAGGAGATAGTCATGAAAAACGATATTCATCCCAAGACTTACAAGGCCAAGATTCGCTGCCACTGCGGTTACGAGGCCGAGCTGCTGACCACCAAGGGTGAGGAGTTCGAAGTGGAAATCTGCTCCAACTGCCATCCCTTCTACACCGGTAAGCAGCGCTTCGTGGACACCGCCGGCCGCATCGACCGCTTCCGCAAGAAGTACGGCGATCTGAGCAGCCTGGCCGCCAAGTCCAAGTAGCTCTTTTTTTCGGCGCAAGCCGAGACCATATGCCTTCGGTGGGGTCGTGTGCCCTTCGGAGGCATATTGTTTTATCCGGCGCTTTACAATCGGCGGGGAATCCATGATTCTCCAGCCATGCGGGACACGGCGCGTGCCACCCCTGGAGCGTTTCCTTTACCGGAGGGTATCTGTTTGAAACTGCAAGGACTCTTGACGATGGCCGCACCCCAGGCGGTGGGTGGCCAGGCGGTGATCGAAGGCGTGATGATGCGCGCCAAGGACAAGCTCGCCATCGCTATCCGCAAGGCGGACGGCGAGATCGTCACCGATGTTCGGCCGTGGTTCACCCTGGTCAAACATCCCTTGCTCAAGAAACCCTTCCTGCGCGGCTTCCCGGTGCTCATGGAGACCATGGTCAACGGCATCAAGGCGTTGAATTATTCCGCCATGCAGGCCGCCGAGGACGGCGAGGACGACGGCGGCGAGTTGACCACTTGGCACCTGATCCTGACCATGGTCCTGGCGCTCGGCGCGGCGCTCGGCCTGTTCGTGGTCCTGCCGCATTTCCTGTCCGTGGGCATGGAGCTGCTCGGTCTGGGCGGCGACGTGGATTCACTGAGCTTCCACGCCTGGGACGGCCTGATCAAGATGGTCGTCTTTGTGGGCTATATCCTGGCCATCTCCTACATTCCGGATATTCGCCGGGTCTTCCAGTACCACGGGGCCGAACACAAGGTCATCTGGACCTGGGAGGAGGGCAAGGAGCTCTCTCCCGCTTCAAGCCGTTTCTACAGCCGCCTGCACCCGCGTTGCGGCACCGCCTTTCTGCTGTTCGTCCTGGCGGTGTCCATTATGCTTTACGCCGTGCTGGTGCCCTGGCTGCTGACGTTCTATTCGCCGGAACATTTCATGGTCAAACATCTGTACATCGTCGGTATGAAACTTTTTCTCATGATCCCGGTTAGTTGCATTGCTTACGAGATGATCAAGTTCGCCGGTAAATACAGCAAGAACGGCCTGTGCAAGCTGATGTGCTGGCCGGGGCTGATGATGCAGATGCTGACCACCAAGGAACCAGACGACAGCCAACTTGAGGTGGCCATCGCCGCCCTGCGGTGCGCTGTCAACGCCGAGGAGTGCTGATCATGTTTGGCAAGCTTGAAGAGATTGAGGAAAAATACGTTGAGTTGGAGCAGGAGCTTGCCCAGCCCGATATTTTCAATGACCAGGAACGGTATAAGAAGGTCTCCAAGGCCCACTCCGATCTGGGCGAGGTGGTCGAGGTTTTCCGCAAGTACAAGGTCCTCTCGCAGGAGCTCGACGACAACCGCGAGATGATGAACGACTCCGACCCGGACATCCGCGAAATGGCCAAGGCCGAGATCGACGAGATCGAGGAGCAGCTTCCCGAACTGGAGGACGAGCTCAAGGTCCTGCTGCTGCCCAAGGATCCCATGGACGAGAAGAACATCATCCTGGAAATCCGCGCGGGCACCGGCGGCGACGAGGCCGCCCTGTTCGCGGCCGACCTCTACCGCATGTACACCCGCTACGCCGAGATCAACCACTGGAAGGTCGAGGAGATGAGCGCCAACCACACCGGTTCCGGCGGCTACAAGGAAGTCATCGCCTCCATCTCCGGCGACAAGGTCTACAGCAAGCTCAAGTACGAATCCGGCACCCACCGGGTGCAGCGCGTACCGGCCACCGAGTCCCAGGGCCGCATCCACACCTCCGCCGTGACCGTGGCCATCATGGCCGAGGCCGAAGAGGTGGACGTGGACCTCCGCCCCGAAGACCTGCGCGTGGACGTGTTCCGGTCCTCCGGTCCCGGCGGCCAGTCGGTCAATACCACGGACTCGGCCATCCGCGTGACCCACATCCCTTCCGGCCTGGTGGTCATCTGCCAGGACGAGAAGTCGCAGCACAAGAACAAGGCCAAGGCCTTGAAGGTCCTGCGCTCCCGCCTGCTGCAGATGGAGCAGGACAAGGCCAAGGCCGAGGAAGAGGCCGCCCGGCGCAGCCAGGTGGGCACCGGCGACCGGTCCGAGCGCATCCGTACCTACAACTATCCTCAGGGCCGCGTGTCCGATCACCGCATCAACCTGACCCTGCACAAACTCCCTCAGATCATGGAGGGAGAGTTGCAGGAACTGACCGAAGCCCTGATCAACCATTTCCAGTCCGAAGCGCTCAAGCGGCAGGGCGACTAGCCGTTCCCGCCGAGGAGCCCCGGTGTCCCGCAATATCCAGGACGTGCTCAAGGAGTGCGAGTCCCGCCTTTCCGGCGTGGACTCGCCCCGTCTGAGCGCCGAGCTCCTGGCCGCCCATGCCCTCGACTGCTCGCGCCTGACCCTGAACCTCGAAAGGGGCAGGGTCCTCACGGACGACGAATACGCCGCCGTGAACGCGCTCGTCACCCGCCGCGAGGCGGGCGAACCCGTGGCCTACATCCTGGGCTCCAGGGAATTCTACGGGCTCGACTTTGCGGTCTCACCCGCCGTGCTTATCCCCCGCCCCGAGACCGAACACATTGTGGAGGCGGTGGAGCAAACTTTTTCCAGGGACCAATCCTTCTGTTTTGCCGATCTCGGCACCGGTTCCGGCATCCTTGCCGTGACCATCGCCGTGCTTTTTCCCAATGCACAGGGCGTGGCCGTGGACGTCAGCCCTGCGGCCCTGGCCGTGGCAAAGGCCAACGCGCGCGCCCACAACGTGGCGGATCGCTTGGAGTTTCACCAGGCCGATTTTACCCGTGAGACCGTGAAAGGCGCGTTTGACCTGGTGGTCTCCAATCCGCCCTACGTGAGCGAGTCCGAGTTTGCGGCGGCCAGCCCGGAAGTTACCGCGTTTGAGCCGATCGGCGCCCTGGTCAGCGGCCCCGACGGCCTGGATCACATCCGGGCCATGCTCCCCGGCGTGGCGACCATGCTCAAGCCGGGAGGGCGGTTTTTCATGGAGATAGGTTACGATCAGGCAAAAATGATAATAGATATTATTATTGATAAATATCCACGATTCGAAGGGGTTGGGGTCAAAAAAGACCTCTCCGGGCGGGACCGCGTGGTGTCGGCGAGAAAAAAATAATCGTAGAAATGCAACAACTCCGGCCCATCCTTGTTGTAAAAAAACAAAGAGTTGCTGGAATGCAACATAGGTTCAGATAGTCACAACCTAAGAATTTTCAATTATAACAGTTATTTATATGTTCTACGATCTGTGGCATTGTTCTTGCTATTTAGTTGCTGGTTAATCAAGCGGAGGGATAATGTCTCAGACAACCATACATAGATCAGTACGTTGCACCGGTATCGGACTCCACAGCGGCAAGCAGGTGGATCTGGTTCTTCGGCCCGCAGCGGAGGACACCGGCATCCTGTTTTCGCTACGCGACGGAACCGGGTCCACTTTCCTGACTCCTGCCCCGTCCCTGGTCGTGGAGACCAGCTTGGCCACGGTGCTGGGAGACGGCCGCGAGACCGTGGCCACCGTCGAACACCTGCTTGCCACCATCAACGGCATGGGCATCGACAACATCCACATCGAAGTTACGGGCAAGGAAGTGCCCATCATGGACGGCAGCGCCGGTTCCTTCGTCTACCTGCTCAAACAGGCGGGCATGCGCACCCTGAACAAGCCCCGCAAGGTCCTGAACTTCAAGAAAGCCATGGACTTCGAGCAGGACGGAAAATACATCAAGGTCCGTCCGTACGACGGCCTGCGCGTGGACTACACCATTGAGTTCGCCCACCCGCTCATCGGCCGCCAGCACATGGACATGGAAATCACTCCCGATAATTTCGCGCAGCATCTTGCCAAGGCCCGCACCTTCGGTTTCCTGAAGGAAGTCGACTACCTGCACGCCAACGGCATGGGTCTGGGCGGATCGTTGGACAACGCGATCATCCTGGACGAATATAATATCCTCAACGCCGAAGGGCTGCGCTTCGAGGACGAGTTCGTGCGTCACAAGATGCTCGACTTTGTCGGTGACATCGCAACCTTCGGCGCGCGGCTCCAGGGCCACTTCGAGATTTTTGCCTCGGGTCACGCCCTGAACAACGCCTTCCTCCGCCACCTGGACGAGAACCGGGACCTCTATCTCGAAGAGAAGGTCCAGGGCGCTCCCGCCGTCAAGGAATCCCCTGCGCGCGAGCAGCTCCAGCCCGCCACTGCCGTGGCTTAGGTTTCAGTACCCCGTAAGGCCACAAAAAAGCCCGCCGTCAGGCGGGCTTTTTTGTGGCCTTGTGCATTGCCTCCGGCGGCCGGGACGCTGCCCCGGACCCCGCTTAAGAACCTCTTGAAAGAGGTTCTTAAGAATCTCCAGAACTTTTTGTTTTCGCTTCGCGGAGACGTGCGGCTGCGATGATCTGTGTTTCCTTGTTACCACATTGTCTCATCCGGCCAAGCGTTACATAAGAGGCAGGGCCTTGCCTTACCCTCCGTCCGCGAGAATGCGCATACAAAAAGTTTAGGAAGGAAGAGGGGATGGGGGGCCGGGGGCCTCTCTACCTCTTGAATAAAAGTTCGGCGAGGATGCCGCTGTGGCTGGTGCGGGGGAGTTTGGCGATGCCGAGGTGCTGGATGTGGAAGGGCGTACCGGGGTGGGTGCGGGTAGCGAGGTAGCGGGAAAGGGCCTGGGCGTGCTCGGGGTGTTGGAGCTGCACGCGGCAGGACAGGGTGTCGGTCTTGCACAGGAACTGGACGCGGGTGAGGCCCGTGCGTGTGTGGTCGAATTCGATGAGCGTTTCGGTGAGCCGGGAATCGTCGAGTGCATGCCGGACGATGGTGGCCTGCCGTCTGCCTGTGGGGGCGAGCCAGGGCTGGTAGACGAGTGCTCCCTTGTCGGCTTCCTGTAAGGAGCGAGACAGTGGGAGGGCGCAGTTGGCGGCGTCCTGGTAGGCTGCGTGGATCGGCGGGTTGGCGGCCAGCAGGGCGAGAAAATCGGGCAGGGGCAAGGGGCGTCCGAAAACTCCGGCCTGTGTGAGCGCGGGGCGGAACCGGTTCTCGAAGAGGGTTCGGGCCGAGTCGAAGTCGCTGATCCGGCCGAGGGCGCCGGCGGCGTTGCCGTGTGTGCCGCCGGTCAGTTCCTTGAGGACGATGCGCGGCACGAGCTGTTGAACGAGGAAGAGCAGGCGGCTGCCCTCGGGGTGGGCGGTTTCGAGCTGCGCCAGGAGCCGTTCGCCGTCGATGTCCACCCAGGCCATGGCGTCCGGGAGGTTCTTGATCAGTACGCCCCGGACCTTCTGGCCCGGCCGGTGGCGTTTGCGGAATCGGTCGGAACGGCTGCCGCCTCCGCTGTAGGCGCCGCCCGTGCCTGAACCGGAGATGCGCACCGCGGGCCTCCTATGACTGGTCGATGATCAGTTCGACTTCCTCCAGCCCGAGGCCGGTGGACTTGGCGAGCTGCATCGGGGTCTTGCCGGAGCGGTGTCCCTGGATGATGATTTCACGCATGAAATGCGGGGACTTGGCATATTCGTTGGCGAGCTTGACCAACTTCCTGAGCTCGGCGGCCTTGTTTTCCAGTTGGGTGTTCAGGGCGACCAGCTCCTGTTGGCGTTGCTCGAAGGTGGCCACCAATTCGTTTTCTAGCTGCGTGTTGAATTGCAGACGCTTGATGAACTCCTCCTGCTTGGCGTGCAGGCCGGAGAGCAGGGTCTCGGATTTGCGCAGACGCAGGAAGAAGAGAATCACGACGCCGAGTAGGACGACCTCGCTGATGGTGAAGAGCATGATGAGCAGATTGGACATGATTGGGCTTGCCCCTTCGGGGGTCAGATCTTGACGTTGACGATGTTGCCGGACCAGGGAGAACCGTCCGAAGCTCCGGTATCGGGATCATCCTCGTCCCGATCGCGTTTTTTATGTTCCGGAGCGGCTTCCTGCCGCTGGTGGTTGTGCCCGTCGCGGTCCACAGGATCGGTGGCGGTCTTCTTCTGGACCTGCTGGACTTTGCCCTCGCGTTGGCGGAGCTGTTCCTGGATCAGCGGGCCGAAGAGCATCTGGTTGATTTCGGGCGTGGCCTTTTCCGCATGCGCGATCTTCTGCACGAAGGGCAGCTGGGAAATGAGTATGGGCAGGTCCAACGGCGTGGTGCTCATGGATCACCTCACAAGATATTGTTCGAACATCAATGTATCGAACTGGCCGAACCCCATGTATTGGTTGATGATGACCAGCAGTTCCTTTTTCAGCTTCTCGCTGTTCTCCTTATCGGACAAAAACTGCAAATCCTTATTCTTGAGATAATAGTACAGGGCGTTGCGCACGGCAAACGTCTCCTGTTTGAATTGCCGGGCCAGGCCCTCGTCCTCCGTGGACAGGAGGATGCTGACCTCAAGGAAGCGGATCTTGCCCGTTTCGTCCCGCTGCTCGATGAGGAACGGGTCGAGCTTGACGATGATCTGGGGCGTCTCCGGGACTTCGGGGGGCGGTTCCGGGGTATTTGTCTCCTCGGCTGGCGGCGGAGGCGGCGGGGGTGGTGCTTCGGGTTCGCGCAACAGGAGGATGACGATGATGACCAGCAGGACCAGGATGACGCCCAGGCCCATGAGCACGAACTTGTTCTTGAGCAGGGCGGCCAGTCCCGGCTTGGGCTTGGAGTCGTCCTCGGTCAGGAACGGGGTGTTGACCTCGACTTCCTCGATATCCTCGTTTTCGTCCTCGTCTTCGAGGAACGGGGCGTCGTCGAGGTCGAGGTCGACCTTCTGGGTGGCCCGGCTCGCGGCGGCATCGTCCAACTCCGCTTTCCGCTGTTCGGCGGGAGCGTCGGTTACATCTTCGGCATCATCCGGGACGAGCAGGACCATGGCATACGCTTAACCGGCAACGGTGGTTTAGGCGAAGATTTTGTCGATCTTCTGGCCCAGTGTTTCGGGGGTGAACGGCTTGACGATGTAGTTGGACACCTTGGCCTGCACGGCCTCGATGATGTTCTCCTGCTGGGCCTCGGCGGTGACCATCAGGAAGGGGATGTCCGCGTACTCCTCGCTGGCGCGCACCTTGCGGAGCAGTTCAATGCCGGACATGGTGGGCATGTTCCAGTCGGAGACGATGAAGTCGATGTTGTCCTTGTTGAGCACTTCCCACGCGGTGGAGCCGTCGTCGGCTTCGACGATGTTGTTGAAACCCAGCTGGCGCAGGATGTTCTTGATGATTTTACGCATGGTGGAGAAATCGTCTACAACCAGGACGCGCATGTTGGTATCGTAACCCATCGAAAGTCTCCTTTACATGAGTGCTACTCGTTTTCGTAACGAGCTCTGAACGTTTTTCTTAATTTATTCAATGCTTGGGAGTGAAGTTGCGAGACACGTCCCTCGGTTATGTCCATAACCTCGGCCGTCTCCTTCATGTTCAGCTCCTCTCCGTAATAAAGAGATATGACCAATTTTTCTCTTGGCGTCAATTCTTCAATGAGATTGGCTACTTTGTCAACAATCTCCTGAAAGGCGGCCGACTGGAAAGGCTCGTTGTCGGTCATCTTTTTTTGGCCGATGAGATTCTCCTGAAAGGTGTCGAGGCTGAGACAGACCTGGTTGTTCAGGGCCTCAAGTCCCTGCTGGACCTCCCTGTCCGACATGCCGGTGTGTTCGCAGAGCTGTTCCGTGGTGGCCGGGGAGCCGGTCTCGTGCTCGATCCGGCGCATGGAGTCCTCGAGAACCTTGACCTTCTGCCTGAGCCCCCGGGAGAACCAGTCCATGCGTCGCAGCTCGTCGAGCATGGCCCCCTTGATGCGGTTCTCCGAGTACGTGTCGAACTTGATCCCCAACTCCGGGTTGAACTTCCCGAGGGCGTCCAGAAGGCCAAGACTGCCCGCGCTGATGAGCTCGTTGAGCTCAACGCTCTGGGGCAGCTTCGCCTTGAGCCGCAGTGCCAGAATCCGGATTTTGGGCGCGTAGTAGCGGACGATGTTTTCCCGGTCCCTCGGCGAAAAATCGTCCCAGCGCTTGACGCCCTGCTCCAGCTCAAGCCACGGATCGTTCCTGGAAGAGGAGTTTCTTCCAGAAGAATTTAATATTGCCATCGGTGTTGGGAGTTACCTGCCAGTTTTTGACCTTCTGGGCCGTCTGCCGGACAGCCACGCTGGCCGGGGTCTTGGGAAATTTGTGACAGAACGGGGTCTGCGCGATGACCGCGTTGCGCACGTTCTGGTCATAGGGCACGAAGCCGACCAGGTCGAGCGATATGCCGTCGAGAAAGTGGTCGCAGGCGTTCAGGAGTTTGAGATAGACCTCGCGGGCCATGTTCACGTCCTTGACCATGTTTACCAGGACGCGGAATTTCTCCACCCCGTGGTGCAGCTTGAGGACCTTGATCAGCGCGTAGGCGTCGGTCAGGGAAGTCGGTTCCGGGGTGATGATCAGCAGCCGCTCCTGCACGGCCAGGTTGAAATAGAGCACGTTGTCGTTGATGCCCGCGCCCGTGTCCACGATGAGATAGTCAACGTTGTCCTCCAGGGAGTCCATGGCGTCCAGGAGGTCGAGCTTCTGCCCTTTGTCCAGGTTGACCATGTCGCTCACGCCCGACGATGCCGGGAGGATGCGGAATCCGTACGGGGTATCGAACAGAATGCGGTCCAGGGTCATATCTTCGTGGAACAGATGGAAGAGATTGTGCTGGGGCGCGAGCCCGAGGATGACGTCCACGTTGGCCAAGCCCAGGTCCGCGTCCAGAAGGACCACCTTCTTGCCCGCGGCGCTCAGGGAATAGGCCAGGTTGACCGACATGTTGGTCTTGCCGACGCCTCCCTTTCCGGAGGTGACGGAGAGGACCAGGGGAAGATTCGCACTCATAGCGTGTGTCGCGCTCCTTAGGGTTGCGTGTTGCCGTCGGGCAGCCTGCGCATGAACATCAGCCGCCAGATCATCTCTTCCGAGGCCGGGCTGATGCTGTTTTTCAGGCCGGGACCGTACGAAAGGGCGGACACCGGCAGTCCGCCGGCGAAGGCCGTGTTCAATATTGCCCCGAATGTACAGGCTTCATCGAGTTTCGTCCAGATAACGCTGGCTAGTTGTTCACTTTTGTATTTGTCCATGAACCGTTCGAACTGCCCCTTGCTGTAATAGGGGTTCATGACCAGGTGGATGGACAGGTCCGGGCAGTCGGACAAGCCGTAGAGCAATGACCACTCCTCGAGGGTGGTTCGGCCGGACAATCCGGGCAGGTCGATGAGAATCATGTCGAACTGCCGGGCGTCGTCCCGGAGCAGGGCGAAATCCTCTTTGGTGATGATTTCGCGGAAGGCCAGGCCGCTCAGTTCGGCGTAGTGCTTGAGGACCAGGCGGCCCTTGCCCCGGCCGCCGTCGGCCGTTGCCAGGCACAGCCGCATGCCGGGCTGTTCCTTCTTCATGCGCAGGGCCAGGCGCACCAGGCTCGAAGTCTTACCGGCGCCGCCGGGCCCGGCAAAGGCGTGAAAGGTGTTGGTCCAGGTGCCGGCCTTGAACGGGGTGGCTTTGAGCAACGGGTCCAGGGCGGTCATGACCGGGCAGTCCTCGGTCTCGCGCATGGTGCAGTACACGTGGGTCAGGACGCGTTCGTCCACATCCTCTCGCTCCAGATATTCCAAGGCCACGCGCTGCTTGGGAGTGAGCCGTGCAGGGTCCATCTGCGGCTTCATCAGGGCCATGATCTGCCCCTTGATCTGGCTCCATTCGCGCTGCCAGCCCACCGAATCCTGTAGGGCTGCGTCGACCACGCCATCCTTGGTGTCGCGGCGGGAGCGGGCCGGCCCGGCCGGTTGAGTCTCCACCGCGGCCACGATTTCGCAGCATTTGCAGCCGTTTTCCGTGACGGTCTTGTTGGACAGGATCACGGCCTCGTCGCCGAGTTCGGATTTGACTTTGGCGAATGCGGCCGTGGAGGTCGCGGCCCGGTAAGTCTTCATTCTCATAATCTGGTCCTAGAGTTCGACGGTTGCGGCCGACTGAATTTTGACATCCGCCGGAATCTCGGCCTGGGAGATGACCGGCAGGGTCGGGATGAACCGGGTCAGGAGTTGGGCCAACTGCGACCGAAGCTGCGGGGTGACCAGCAGGATGGGCTGGCCGTCGGCTACCATGGCGTCCTCGGTAGAGCGGTTGATGGCTTGGATGATCTGTTGGGCCACACCCGGTTCCAGGGCCAGGTAGCCGCCTTGTTCGGCCGGTCGCATGGCACTGTTCAGGATCTCGTCGATCTGCGGGTTCAGGGTGATGATGGGCAGCACCCCGTTGTCCCCGAGATACGGCTTGACGATGGTCCGGCCCATGCGGGCCCGGACGTATTCCGTAAGCTGGTTCGGATCCTGGGTGGCCGTGCCGTAGTCGGCCAGGGTCTCCACGATGGTCAGCAGGTCGCGGATGGACACGTTCTCCTGGACCAGCCCCTGGAGAACTTTCTGCACGCCGCCGAGGCTGAGCACGGCGGGCACCAGGGACTCCACGGCTTTGGGCGCGCGCTTGGACAGGTTGTCGAGCAGTTCCTGGGTCTCCTGGCGGCCGAGGAATTCGTGCAGGTTGCGCCGGAATACCTCGGTCAGGTGGGTGGCGATAACCGTGGACGGGTCGACCACGGTATAGCCCGCCAGCATGGCCTCCTCCTTCTGGGCCTCGGGAATCCACACGGCCGGGAGGTTGAAGGCGGGCTCCACGGTCTCCACGCCCTCGATGCGGTGCTTGGCGTCGCCGGGGTCCATGGCCAGGTAGTGGTCGATAAGCAACTCGGCGCTGGCCACAGGGTTGCCCTTGATGAGCACGCGGTATTCGCCCGGCTTGAGCTGGAGGTTGTCGCGCAGGTGCAGGGACGGGACGACCACGCCCATGTCCAGGGCGAACTGGCGGCGGATGGAACGGATGCGCGACAACAGGTTGCCGCTCTGTTCCTCGTCCACCAGGGGGATGAGCCCGTAGCCGACCTCCAGTTCCAGTTGGTCGAGCGGGAGCAGGGCCTGGACCTCCTCCGGGGTGTCCAGGGTGGAGGGCTGGTTATGTTCCTTCTCCTCCTGCTCTATGGTCAGGTTTTCCTGCTGCTTGGAAGAAATTTGGCCCACGGTGAAGACGATGACGGCCAGGGTCAGGAACGGAATGGTCGGCATGCCCGGAACAATCCCGAAGATGACCAGGATGCCGGAGACGAGCTTGAGCGCCCTGTGGTGGAAGGAGAGCTGACCGATGAATTCCTCGCCCATTTTGGCCTCGGCGGCCGCGCGGGAGACGATGATGCCCGCCGAGGTGGAGATGATCAGCGAGGGGATGGTGGCCACCAGGCCGTCGCCGATGGTCAGCAGGGTGTAGGTCTGGGCCGCGTCCATCCACGGCATGTTCTTTTGCAGCACACCGATGAGGAAGCCGCCGATGATGTTGATGGCCGTGATCATCAGGCCAGCCTTGACGTCTCCGGAGACGAATTTTCCCGCACCGTCCATGGCGCCGTAGAAGTCGGCCTCGCGGCGCAGGTTCTCTCGCTGTTTGGTGGCCTGCTCCTCATCGATGAGTCCGGCGTTCAAGTCCGCCTCGATGGCCATCTGCTTGCCGGGCATGGCGTCCAGGGTAAAGCGGGCGGCGACCTCGGCGATACGGGTGGTACCGGTGACGATGACGGTCTTGTTGAGGATGAACAGGATCATGAAGATGACGATGCCGATGACGTAATTGCCTCCGACGACGAACTCGCCGAAACTCTGGATGACCGAGCCCGCGGCCGAGGTGCCCTCGTCGCCGTGCAGCAGGATGGCGCGGGTGGTGGCCACGTTCAGGGCCAGGCGGAGCAGGGTGGTGACCAGCAGCAACGACGGGAAGATCGAGAATTCGAGCGGCGAGATCATGAACATGGATGTGACCAGGATGACCAGCCCGAGCGAGATGGAGACCGAGAGCATGAAGTCGATGAACGGAGTGGGCAGGGGAATGAGCATCACGAAGAGGATGACCACCACGCCGCCAGCGAGGAGGATGTCGCCCTGTTTAGCGAACTTGGTGTAGTCTACTTTCGGGATTGTGGTCTTGGCGGAAGGCTGGGCCATGTTTTTGACACCTCTCGGACGGTTGCTCTGTGGGTTCCGGAGAGGGGGTCAGGCTGTGCAACTACCTGCGGCGCTTGAATTTCTCTAGCTTTGCCAGAATAGCGGCCACGGCCTGAAACAGTTCCTCCGGGATGGTTTCTCCGATCTCCACCTGTTTATACAAAGCCTGTGCCAAGGGTTTGTTTTCTTCGATGGGGATGGAATTTTCCCGCGCAACTTCCTTGATTCGTTCGGCAACCTTGTTCACGCCTTTGGCCAGGACCAGGGGGGCGGGGGCCTTGAGCGGGTCGTACTGCAAGGCAATGGCGTAGTGGGTCGGGTTGGTGATGACCACGTCTGCCTTGGGGATGTCCTGGAACATGCGGGAGGCCATGACTTCCATCATTTTCTGCCGCTGTTGCTGCTTGACCTTGGGATCACCCTCGGCCTGTTTGCGCTCGTCCTTGATCTCGTCCTTGGTCATCTTGATCTGTTCTTCGTAGTTCCAGCGCTCGTAGAAGAGGTCGGCAATGGCGATGATGAACATGGGAACCAGCGCGTAGCAGACCATCTTGTAGCCCACGGTGAGGATGAAGGCGATGATGCCCTGGACGTTGGCGTGGAAAAGGGGAAGCAGATTGGGCAGTTCCTGCCTCAGGACGATGTACGGTGCGATGGCCACGGCCATGGCCTGGAGCAGGCTCTTGGCCAGCTTGAGCAGGGCATCCGGGCTGAGCATGAGCTTCTTGATGCCGCCCATGATGTTGAAGAGCTTGCTGAACTTCGGTTCCAGCGGTTTGGTGGTCCACAGGGGGCCGACCTGCAACCGCATGGAGATGAAGGCCACGAAGGCGATGACCAGCATGAACGGCACCACCAGCAGGGCCATCTTCTGGATTCCCCAGGTGAACAGCGCGTAGGCCATGGGCTTGTCCACCTGGAAGTTGATGGCCTCAAGGAAGGTCCAGCGGTAGATTTCGGTGAACTGGTCGTTGTAGAAGCCGATCATGAAGCGCAGGACCAGAACCCCGGAGAGCAGGCTCATGACCTTGGGGAGCTCCTGCCCCTTGGCGACGTTGCCCTCGTCGCGCTGTTTCTTGCGCCGTTTTTCGGTGGCTCTTTCTGTTTTACTCGGATCATCCTGGCCGATCATGGCATCTCCTACGGAATAACCGAAGTTCCGAACTTCATGACGTTTTCATACATGTTGTTCAGCCCGCCCAGGAAGTCGCCCACGTACAGGACCATGATGGAGAAGATGAAACTGAGGAAGAAGAAGCCCACGGTGATCTTGATGGGGAAACCGAGGATGAGCACGTGCATCTGGGGCGCGGCCCGGGAGATGAGTGCCAGAGAGAGGTCCACCAGGAACAGCGCGGCCATGACCGGGGCCGCGATCTTGATGGCCAGGGTGAACATCAGATTCGAGAAATGAAAGATGTCGTTGGCCAGCTCGGGCTGGAGCAGCAGGGTGCCCGGCGGGATGTATTGGAAGGTCATGCCCACGGCCTTGAGCAGGTAGAGGTGACCGTTGAGGACCAGGAAGGTCAACATGGTGCACATATACAGGAAATGGGCCGAGACCGCGTTGCTGGTGCCGGTGATCGGATCGACCACGTTGACCATGGCGAACCCCATCTGGAAACCGATGATCTGGCCGCCCAGTTGGACGGCGGCGAACAGAAAATTGACGAGCATGCCGAGGATCAGGCCGAGGAGCAGTTCGCCGATGAACATGATGACGATGTTCCATCCCGTGGGCATCATCGACGCAGGGAAGGAAAGCTGTGGCCAGAACGCCATGGACAAAACCAGCACCAAGGCGCCCTTGACTATCCTGGGGATGGTTTGTCCCCCGAAAAACGGCAGCAGGAAGAGCACGACACTGAGGCGGAACAGTGTCAGGAAATAGCTGAGCATGTCGCTCGGGGTGAAACCGAAAATCTCCATTATTCGCTCATTGCAAAACCTGAACCAACGAGGCCGTCATCCGGCGCGTACCGAAAAAGACAGGCCCTTCTGGAACGTCGCATTCCAAAAGGGCCTGGAGTATTCACGGATCGGGGCCTGGTTAGTTGAGGATGTACCGCTTGGGGTTCACCGGTACGCCGTTCAGGCGGACCTCGTAGTGGAGGTGGGGGCCGGTGGAACGACCCGTATTGCCGACGTAGCCGATCAACTCGCCGCGGGTGACCTCCTGACCGCTCTTGATGGCGATGCGGTTGAGGTGCGCGAATCGGGTGGTCAGGCTGGCGTTGTGTTTCAGGCGGATGGAAAGGCCGTAGGAGCTGTCGCGTCCGGCAAAGGTTACGGAGCCTCGTGCCGGGGCGTATACCGGGGTGCCCCTGGGGGCGGAAATGTCGAGTCCCTTGTGGAATTCGCGCTTGCCGGTGAAGGGCGAGGTGCGCCAGGCGAAGCCGGAGGTCACCCAGCCGGACGTGGGCCAGATGGACGGGGTGGCTTCGAGGATGTTCTGGTTGGAACGCAGGGTGTGCATGATCTCCTGCTGACGGACCTCTTCGAGGCGCGCCTCCACGTTCAACTGGCGCAGGAACTCATGCATCTTGCGGGCGAGCAGTTCCTGGCGGTAGAGGGGCAGATACCCCTTGGAGAAATTTTCGTTGGCGGGCCCGCCCTTGGGGGCTGCGGCCTGGCTGCCGTCCTGGTCCAGGTTGATCATGACCCGCAGCTTGGAGTCGAAGTCGCGGATGCGGTTCAGATTGCCCTGCAGGGAGGTGATCTTCTGGGAGAGACTCAAAAGCTGGGTCTTCTGCTCCTGGACGGTCTTCTCCGCGATGTTCAGGCCCTGTTCGATGCGGGAGTGCTCGGCATACTTCTTCCAAAGGATGACGTTGCCCGCAGCCATGGACACGGTCATGAGGAAAAGGAATACGATAAACCAGCCTCGGAGCTGGAATTTCTTGCACGACCCCTGTTTGTCTTTGAAGACAACTATATGATATTTTCGGAAAAGCATTACCTTTCCAGGATGTTACAAGTTTGTTGGGCAGCCTGATGCGAGCTTTGAGTACTTTTAGTCTAGACTTTTTTGCTTGTCAAGTCGACTTGTTGCCGGGTTATGGCGTTGAAGATGTTGTTTTTTATACGTTTGTCCTTCCGCCACATGGTCCGCAGCCATTCGTGGATTTCGTCCCGCTTGGTGTAACCGTTTGACGGACAGACGTTTTCCCAGATGGGCAGCTCCCATTGGGAGGCCGCCTTGATGACCGTTTTCTTGTCCAGGAGCATGGTCGGCCGGATGACGTTGAGCTTGCCGCCGAAGAACGGCTCGTTGGCCGACAGTCCATCGGCCCGTCCGTTCTGGACTACGTTCATGAAGAAGGTGACCACGTTGTCGTCGGCGTTGTGTCCGAAGGCAAGGTGAGTCAGGTTGTAGTCGCGGCACAGTTCGAACAGCCTTTTTCTGCGCTGCATGGCGCACCAGAAGCACGGCGAGTTCTTGCGGTTCTCCTCCGTGTGGGCGCGGGGACCGAAGTCGGTCAGCTCGACGTGCGCGGCCAGCCCGTTGTCGGCGCACCATCGGACCAGCGGCTCATGGGAGGCGGGGTCGAAACCGGGGTTGACGTGCAGGGCCATGAGCTCCACCGGGAAGGGCATGATCGCCTGCCGGATGGTCATGACCTTGAGCATGAGAAAGCTGTCCACTCCGCCGGAGATGGCCAGGCCGATGCGGGCGCCCCTGGAGACCATTTCGGTCCGCTGCATGAGCTTTCCCGTGGCGGTGACGCACTTTTTCTGTGCAAAGGTGAGTTTGCCCCATGAGGCCATCTGTCTTTCTCCCGTTCTATTTGCTATGCAGGGCGGACCAGGTCAGGCAGATAGAGTATTCCTGCTTGACTTGCAAGCCCCTTTGGGGCAGCTTTACAAGCTTTCGCGTCATGGTCGGAATCGCCCGTTCGCGACCAAAACCAGGTTCCCCCGGAGGCTGCCTGTTTTGAGACGGCTATTGTTCCTTGTCCTCATCGTGCTCGCGGCCGCCCTGGCCGGTGGCGCGTACTGGTACCGAACCGGCATGGAAGAGCAGGTCGCGGCGTCCCGCTGGCTGTCACATTCCCTGGACAAGGTCAAGTCCGTGAGCGTCCAGGGGGACGGGGAGACGTACACCCTCGTCGCCGACGACAGGAATTGGGAGACGCGGGTTGCGGACGAGTCCTCGACCGTTTCGGCCGGTGCCTTGGGCGACAGGGTCAGGGATTACCTCAACCGGCTGTCGGACCTGGTCCCGCTGCTTTCCTTCCAGGGGAACGAGTCGGCCCTGCTCGAGGAACATGGCCTGGCCGACCCCGGGCTGATGCTCGTCGTCCAGTTCAAGGACGAGGGCATTGCGCCCCTGCGCATCCGGTTCTCCCAAGGCGAATCGGGCAAGACCTACGGCTGGAATTCGGAGACGCCGAACCGGGCGTATGAGTTCGGGGACGAGGTCTTCGGACAGGTTGCCCGGCCCGCCGTCCATTTCCTTGATACCAAGGTCTTTCGTTTCGACGAAGAGCAGGTCTATCAGGTGCAGCTCGTCCAGCCGTTCGGATCAAGCTGGCTGGTCAAGCGGGGGGCGAACGGGTTCACCTTTGTCCTGCCCGGCTATCTCAAGGACAAGGAGGCGTCCGGTTCCGAGTTGAAGCTCTATCTGCACGCCCTGGCCCTGCTGCGGGCGGGCAAGCTGATACTGGAGCCCGCGGAGCCGGAAAGGGGCATGGCGGCCCTGACCATCAAGGTCTGGGCCGGGAAGGACAAGGAGCCGTCCACGGTGGAGTTCTTCACCATCGAGGACGACCCCAAACATTATTTCGGCCGCTCTTCCTGGCTGACGGTGCCGTTCCTGCTCGATGCGGAGAGCGTCAGCCAACTGGTCAAGAGCGCCTTCGACGTCCAGGGGCGGAACGTGTTCACCCTGGACATCAGCCAGGTGGCCGTCATCGTCATCGTCAACGGGGACCGGCGGTACGTGGTCCGCCGCGAAAACACCGGCTGGCGCGTGGAAGGCGGGGAAAAAAACATCCCCGGCATTGACATGGCGCTCTGGCGATTTACTGAGTTACAGTTTGAGGCGTTGCCCCTGAACAACCTGGCCGCCACTGCTGTGGAGCTCATGCATTGCCGCCTGCTGGACGGCGAAGGGGACGAATTGAAGGCAGTGACCTTCTACGCGGACCCGAAACTGCCGCAGGGACAGTGTTGGATGAAGAACGGAGACGGAATGTATTATCCCGTCTCCTCACGGCTGCTCAAGGACCTGCAGGGCATGTTCCCCGGCGGTCCGGGAAAGACGGAATAACGACGCTTCAAACGAAGTCTCAAGGAGAATATCATGGCAAGGATCACCGTAGAAGATTGTCTGGCGAAAGTGAGCAATCGTTTTCTCATCACCCAGATGGCCATCAAGAGGGTCAAGCAGTACCGTGAAGGGTACGAGCCCCTGGTCGACACCAAGAACAAGGAAGTGGTCAACGCCCTGCGCGAGATCGCGGCCGGCAAGGTCGTCCCCGACACCTCCGACGACCTCCACCTTCATTCTTCCGCAACCGAGGATGCCTAAGTAATCGACCATGTCCAAACGTGATTATTATGAGATCCTGGAGGTGGAGCGAACCGCCACCCAGGACGAGATCAAGACGGCCTATCGACGGCTGGCCTTCAAGTATCATCCGGACCGCAACCAGGATGATCCCGACGCCGAGTCCAAGTTCAAGGAGGCCGCCGAGGCCTACGAGGTCTTGGGCAACAGCGAGAAGCGCCAGTCCTACGACCGGTTCGGCCACGACGGCGTGAACGGCAACGGATTTTCCGGTTTCTCCAGCAACGAGGACATATTCGGAGCCTTCAGCGACATCTTCGGCGAGGTCTTCGGCTTTTCCTCGGCCGGGCGATCCAACCGCCCCCGTGCCGGTTCCGACCTGCGCTACAACCTGGAGATATCCTTCAGGGATGCGGCCAAGGGCACCGAGGTGGGCATCAAGATCCCCGTGGAGACCTCCTGTGAAGCCTGCGGCGGCAGCGGGGCGGCCCCCGGTTCCTCGCCCCAGACCTGCCCCCAGTGCGGCGGGTCCGGCACCGTCCAGCAGTCCCAGGGCTTTTTCCGAATTTCCGCTACCTGCCCCCAGTGCCGGGGCGCGGGCAAGCTGATCACCGACCCCTGCGACACCTGCATGGGACGCGGCACGGTCATCAAGGACAAGGACCTCAACGTCCGCATTCCGGCGGGCGTGGACAACAATTCCCGCCTGCGCTTGCGCGGCGAGGGCGAAGCCGGCGTCAACGGCGGCCCTCCCGGCGACCTCTACGTGGTTATCCGGGTCGCCCCGGACGACACCTTCGAGCGCCAGGGGCAGAACCTGATCATCAGCCGCGAGATCTCCATGGTCGAGGCCGCCCTGGGGCACCGCATGGAGGTGCCCACTTTGGACGAGCCGGTCAACCTGGACATCCCGAGCGGCACCCAGTCCGGCGAGGTCTTCCGGCTGCGCGGCCTGGGCCTGCCCCATCTCGGCTCCAGCCAGAACGGCGACCTGCTTGTGGAAATCCGCGTGAAGACGCCGTCGAAGCTGAATAGCCGCCAGGAGGAACTCCTCAAGGAGTTCGCCGAGATCGAGGCCGGAAAACTCAAGAACCGGGCCAAGGGCTTCTTCAAGAAGGCCAAGGACAAGGTTATGGGAGAGTAGACGATGGCAGACGGCTTTTCGCACATGGACCAGGACGGCAACGCCCGGATGGTGGACGTCTCCGCCAAGAACGACACGAGCCGCACGGCCATTGTCCGGGGACTGGTCCGCCTGTCCGCGGAGACCATGCGCCTGCTCAAGGCGGACGCACTGCCCAAGGGCGACGTGTTGACCACGGCCAAGATCGCGGGCATCCAGGCCGCCAAGCGGACCAGCGACCTGATCCCCATGTGCCACCCCCTGCCCATCAGCTACATCGACGTGCGCTTCACCGTGCACGACGCCGACTCGACCATCGAGCTGGAATGCGAGGTGCGCACCACCTACAAGACCGGCGTGGAGATGGAGGCCCTGATCGGCTGCCAGGTGGCGGCCGCGACCATCTACGACATGTGCAAGGCGGTCCAGAAGGACATCGTCATCGACGCCTGCCGTCTGGTCTTCAAGTCCGGCGGCAAGAGCGGTACTTTCACCGCTGAATAAAAGCGGTTTGTGATGGCGGGCCATCCGCACATTTTTCCCGTCCGGGACAACCGCAGCGTAGCCGTCTACGTGAGGATTGCCCCGGGCGGGAGAAAATGCACGGCTGACCCACTCTCCCAAGCCTATCCCGTAACCAAGAGCCGTTGTCGGGTGTTGGTGACACCCGATTCGCTCCGGGAAGAGATAGCAAAAGCCCCGCCGGATCATCCGGCGGGGCTTTTTTTATCCTATGCGGCAGTCTGGCTACCAGACCATTCTTGTCTGGACGCCGTGCTCGGACATGTACTTCTTGAGTTCCGGGATGGTGTATTCGCCGTAGTGGACGATGGAGGCGATGAGCGCGGCCGTGGCCTTACCCTCGGTCACGGCGTCGACCATGTGCTGGGGGTTGCCCGCCCCGCCGGAAGCGATGACCGGGATGGTCACGGCCTCGGCCACCAGCCGGGTCAGCTCCAGGTCGTAGCCGTTCTTGACGCCGTCCGCGTCGATGGAGTTCAGGCAGATTTCGCCTGCGCCGAGCGCTTCGCCGGTCTTGGCCCACTCGATGGCGTCCATGCCCATGTACTTGCGGCCGCCGTGGATGACGATCTCGAATCCCGAGGGGATGTCCTCGCTCACGGGCACGCGCTTGACGTCCATGCCGAGCACCACGCACTGGGAGCCGAAACGGGCCGCCCCTTCGCTGATGATGTCGGGATTCTTGACCGCGCCGGAGTTGACCGAGACCTTTTCCGCGCCCGCCACGAGCACGTCGCGCATGTCGTCCACGGTGTTGATGCCACCGCCCACGGAGAACGGAATGAATATCTGGGAGGCCACCTTTTCGACCACGTCGAGGAAGATGCCGCGCGCCTCGTGGGAGGCGGTGATGTCGTAGAAGACGATCTCGTCCGCGCCTTCCTCGTAGTATTTCCTGGCGGACTCGACCGGATCGCCGATGTCCACGTTGCCTTCGAACTTGATGCCCTTGGTCAGACGGCCGTTGCGCACGTCGAGGCAGGGAATGACGCGTTTACTCAGCATCATCGGCCTCCTGGCAGTAGTTGTAGAAGTTCCGGAGCATCTTCAGGCCGGGGCGTCCGCTTTTTTCCGGGTGGAACTGGACGGCCCACAGCCCCTTGCGGCCGTGCACCGAGCAGAAGTCGATGCCGTAGCGCGTGGTGCCGATGACGAATTCCTCCTTGGGAGCGGGGTAGTAGCTGTGCACAAAGTAGAAGTCCGCGTCCGGGTCGATGCCCTCGAAGAGTTCGCACTCCTTGAGCAGTTCCACCTGGTTCCAGCCCATGTGCGGCACCCGGATCTGGATATCCTCGTAGTCCACCCAGGAAGGGTTGAACAGGCGGCATTCGCCGGGGATCACTTCCAGGGCCTTGGTGTCGTTTTCTTCGGAATAGTCCAGGAGAATCTGGCAGCCCACGCAGATGCCGAGCACCGGCTTCTTCTGCCAGATGAGCTTCTTGATGACCTCGTCGAGGCCGCCGGATTCGAGTTCTTCCATGGCCTGGCCTGCGGCGCCGACGCCGGGGAAGATGATTCCCTTGGCCCTGTCCAGTTTTTCGGGGTCGTTGGTGATCTCGTTCGGGATGCCCAGATGCTCCAGCGCCCGGTGGACACTGGTCTGGTTTCCCGCCTTGTAGTCGAAAATGGCGAGCATGGGTTCCTCCACTTGAAACTCGGTATGATACAGCGACTAGTAAAATTACCGGGGGAAAACAAGGCTTTTATTTAGACGGCAAAAATGTATGCCAGGATTGGCAAATGTTCGTCGAGTCAGGGGCTTGAGGAAGGAGATTTCGACGTGTGCAAGGCTTATTTTCCGAGGATGCGCAGCAGCAGGTCCCCCTTGAACGGGCCGAGCTTGCGGCCCAGTCCCTTGAGCCTGATGGGCCGGCCGACCACGAAGTCCCGCGGCAGGGTGACCTCGATGGTCTTGGACCCCTTGGTGAAGGGGTGCTCCACGGTGATGCGGACCTTGCGCCCCGGCAGGAGATGGGAGGCCGGGTAGTAGACGGTCTGCTCGAAGTCCATCTGGCCCTTGAGCCATCCCTTGATGCCCTTGGAGAAGTCCAGGTTCAGGGTGCGCTCCCCCCAGTGCAGTTGCAGGCTGCGCTTCCTGAGTTCGAGCGGGCCCTTGTACCCTGGCTTGTCCTTGCGGATCTGCGAGTAGATGTCCTCGAAGACCTTCTTGGCGAAGGGGTCGTTGAGGATGGTCCGCAGAACCTCCTCTTCCTTGTAGTAGTACTTCTGGGTCTTGGACCGGGTGGAGCGTTCACGCTTCTTTTTCTCGGGCTTGGGCGGAGGCGTCCTGCGCTGTTGGCGGGCGTACGCCCGGGCTCCCTGTTCGCGACTCGCCTGGGGCCCCTTGGGCTCGGCGTCGGAGGATGCGGACGCGGCGGGGCCGCTCGTCTCCATGAGCTTCTTGGCCGTGACGTAGGCCTCGTTGACCACGCGGAACCTTTCCGCGGCGTGGGGACCGGGGTTCAGGTCCGGGTGGTACTTGAAGGCCAGCTTGCGGAAAGCGGACTTGACCTCGTCCAGGGTTGCCCCGGGGGTGAGCTTGAGCTCTCTGAGGCACTCCTGGAGATTCATCGGCTTTGTCCTTGGTTACTCGTCGGAAATCAATGCGTTGGGAGACGAGTCGGGATCATAGCGCAAAAGGTCGTGCTCACGCAAATAGGCGCGGCCCTGGCGGACGAACTCCGCGTGCCCGGCCTTGGGGTTCACGCCCGGACAGTACTCCTGGATCATCTCCCAACTGGTCTCGTCGATGAGATTGCCCCGGAAATAGGGCCAGGCGCGGCAGATGTCGGGCCGGCCGGGGTGCACGCCGCAGCCTTCCCGGAAGAAGACGCAGTAGTTGTCGTCGCCCACGTTGAGCTGGATCTTGCCGCCGCGCACGTGGGCGTAGCGGGCGACCAGTTCGTCTTCGGTGATGTTCAGGAACGCGGCCAGCCGTTCGCGGTCCTTGGCGGTCATGACGATGCCGCCCTCACCCTGGCAGCAGTGGCCGCACATGCGGCATTCGAAGGCGACTTCGGTCATCGGCGAATCCCCATGGCCTGCATCTCGACCTTGGTGCAGCGATCCTCGACCACCGTGATACCGCTTTCGGCCAGGATTTCGCTGGCCTCGGGGCTGGTGATGCCGGACTGCATCCAGAAGATTTTGGGCAGCGGGTCCATGGCCAGGACCTCGCGGGCGTGTTCCGGGCAGAACTGCGGGGCCCGGAACACGTCGACCAGGTCCACGGCGACCGGGACTTGTACCAACGAGGGATAGGTGGGCAGCCCCCAGACGTCGGTCCGTTTGGGGTGGACCGGGATGACGGTGAAGCCCATGTCGATGAGGGCGCGGCCGACCATGTCCACGGGGCGGCCCGGCTTGTCCACGGCGCCGACCACGGCGATGGTCTTGACCTCGCGCAGCAGGGGCGCTAGCTCTTTCATGTCGATCAGCATTGCTCGATACCTCGTTGATTGAGAAGGCCGTTGTACAGCAAAGCCTTCCGATTGCCTAGTCGATATATCCTTGAAGGAGCCCCCATGTTCGAAGCCATCGCCCGCATCCCCCAAGAGGAACTCAAGCGCCGCCAGGACTCCGTCCGGCACCATCTTCAGGCCATCGCCCCGGAGGCAGGCGGCATCCTCGTCTTCTCCCGGCTGAACATCTATTACCTGACCGGCACTTACGGCCAGGGCGTGCTCTGGCTGCCGCTCGACAGGGAGCCCGTGCTGCTCATCCGCAAGGGCGTCAACCGGGCCCGGCTGGAGGCGGGGATAGAGCATATCCTGCCGTTCAAATCCTACTCCGAACTGCCGGGCCTGTGCGCGGACGCGGGTAGCCCCTTCACTCCAACCCTGGCCGCGGTCATGGCCGGGCTGACCTGGCAGCTCGGGACCATGCTGGCGGCCAAGCTCAAGGATTACGCCATCGTGCCCGGCGACCACGCCGTGGCCCTGGCCAAGATGGTCAAGTCCGAGTACGAGCTCGATATCTTGCGCCGCTGCGGCGAGAAGCACCACCGCTGCCTGCACGACATCCTGCCGACCATGATCCACCCCGGTATGACCGAGCGCGAGATCGCCCACAAGGCGTGGGAGGTCTTTTTCAGCGAAGGGCACATGGGCATCCTGCGCATGCAGGCCCACGACGAGGAGGCCTTCCTCGGCCATGTGTCGGCCGGGGATTCCGGAAACTATCCCAGTGGGTTCAACGGCCCCCTCGGGCTGCGCGGCGAGCATCCGGCTTCGGCGTTGATGGGTAATGTACATAAGATATGGGACCTGGGCGAGCCGCTCATGCTCGACATCGGGTTCCAGCTCGAGGGCTACCACACGGACAAGACCCAGGCTTATTTCGCCGGATCGAAGTCATCCATGCCCGACGACGTCCGCCGCGCCCAGGACTTCTGCATCGGATTGCAGGAGTGGATGTGCGCCGCGGCCAAACCGGGCGTAACCCCGGAGGAGCTGTACCTGCACTGCCTGGACGAGGCCGAGCGGCAGGGCTACGCCGACGGCTTCATGGGCCTGGACGAGAACCAGGTCCCGTTCGTGGGCCACGGCATCGGCCTGACCATCGACGAGTTCCCGCCCATTGCCAAGGGCTTCACCCGGCCGCTCGAAAAGGGCATGGTCCTCGCCTTCGAGCCCAAGCAGGGAATCCGCGGCGTGGCCATGGTCGGCGTGGAAAACACCTTCGAGGTCACGGCCGACGGCTGCCGCTGCATTTCGGGCGATAAATACGACATGGTCCCGGTCGAATAGCGGCTATCATTGGACTGTTCCCCCGGCCTGCTGTAGACTGAAGGCGCACGGTGCTATCCGTGCCCGGATGTCCGCAACCGATGAGGGAACCATGGCCTATTCGCAGATTTTCACGATCAAGGAAGGGTATCTTCTGTGCATCACCGACGGTGATGTCTCCGACGCCGAGACGTTTATCGAATGGGGATTGAAGCTGGTGGCCAAGGCCCGCGAAGCCCGCCGGGCGCGGGTGCTCGTGGACAACCGGACCTTTCTCCTGAATCTTTCGCCTCTGGACGTCATCACCTTCGCCAACTTCATGGAGGACAAGGGCGCGGCCAAGCTCGGCCTGCGCATGGCCGTCCTGTCCAATCCCCACAACCCGGAAACCAGCCGCCTGGTGGAAACCGCCCTGGTCAACCGCTCCGCCTCCTACAAGAGCTTCCGCAACCAGGAGGAGGCCAAGGACTGGCTCCTCCGCGAGCCGTCCGTGCCGGAATGAGAAAGGCTCCCTATAGGGAGCCTTTCTTGTTTGAACGGTATGAGGACCGGCCTACGAGTAGGCGGCCTCGTAGATGGCGACAACGTCCTCTTTGGTCATGTCCACCGGGGTGACGTCAAAGAGCGCGCCCATGGTGGACAGGGCGTTTTCAGCAAGTAGCGGAATCTCCTCGCGCGTCACGCCGTAGTCCGACAGTCTTTCGTCGGACAGGCCGACTTCGGAGATGAGCGTGTCCAGAGCGTCCAGGAAGGCCACGCCGGCCACTTCCTCCTCCAGGTCCTCGGCCAGGGTGTCGCCCATGGCCAGGGCAAGATCGGCGAGCCGCTTCTCGCCGCGCGCGGCCAGGAATCCGAAGTACGCCTTGGACAGGAGCACCAGCCCGGCCCCGTGGGGCAGGTTGGGATGGAAGGCGGACAGGGCGTGTTCCAGGGAGTGTTGGGAGATGCATGAGGAATAGGTCTCGCACAGCCCGGCCGCGGTGCAGGCCCAGGCCATGACGGTCCGCGCCTCCAGGTTGCCGCCTTCGGACACGGCCTGGGGCAGGGTATGGCTGATGAGGTGCACGGCCTCCAGGGCGAGCGCGTCGCTGGCGGGCTGGCGGCAGGTGGCCAGGTACGCCTCGGTGGCGTGGAAAAAGGCGTCCATGCCGGTGTAGGCGGTCTGCCTGGGCGGCACGGAGAGCATCAGTTTGGGGTCCACGACGGACAGGGCCGGGAAGGTCCCGTCATAGCCCCAGCCGAGCTTTTCGCGCGCGTCGGTGCCGGATTTGGTGATGACCGTCCACGGGTCGGCCTCGGTGCCGGTGCCCGCCGTGGTCGGGATGGCCACGATGGGCAGGGGGTCGTTCTCCGGGGTCTGGCCGCCGCCGGAGCCGGACTGCATGTAGTCCCAGTACCTGCCCGTATTGGTGGCCATGGTGGCGATGGCCTTGGCCGAGTCGATGGTCGACCCGCCGCCCAGGCCGACCACGAAGTTGACGCCCCTGTCGCGGCAGATGGCCGCGGCTTCGTCCACGGCGTCGGACTCGGGGTTGGGCTTGATGCGGTCGTAGACGATGGTCTGGACGTCCTGCTTGGAGAGCTGGGACTGGACGCGGGCCAGGTAGCCCTGGTCGATCATCACGCCGGACTCGCCGATGACGATCATGGCCTTGCTGCCGCGCGGCAGGTGCGGGGTGTCGCCCAGCTGGTCGAGGCTGTCGGGGCCGAAGATGATGCGGGTAGGCATGTAGTATTGGAAATTGAGCACGGAACGTCTCCTCGTTTTTTCGATTACCTAAAGGGATTTCAGCAACTTTTCAAGCTGATCGGCGGTGTACAGGTCGCGGATGACCACCGGGGTCTTCCGTCCACCTGTGCGGAACACGGCGGCGGTGGGCAGGCTGCGGCTGCCCAGGGCGGCCAGCAGGGCTTCGGATTCGGGGTCGCGCACGGTCATATCCACCTTGATGAAGCGGACGTTGTAGCGCGCCTTCCAGGCGGCCACGTTCTCCCTGGTCAGGACCGTGGCTTCGAGCACCTTGCAGGTAGGGCACCAGTCGGCGGTGAAGTCCAGGAGGATGTTTTCGTTGCCCAGGTCGCGGTTCAGGGCGGCCGGTTCGAAATGTTCCCACGGGTCGGCCTCCGCCTGCATGGGCAGGGTCCAGTAAACGGTGGCGGCCAGGAGCACGAGCATGCCGACGCGCAGGATGAGCTGGGTGCCCTGACCGGCCGTCCGTGAGCGGACCCACAGCCAGCCGCCGAACAGGACGACCCACAGCGGGGCCAGAATGCGCAGGCTCGGGCCGCCGATGGCGATGCCCACCAGGTAGAAGGCCGTGCCGAGCAGGAAGAAGGCGATGCCCTTTTCCACGTATTCGATCCACGGCCCGGACCGTGGCAGGAAGCGCGACAGGCCGGGGCTGATGATCATCAGGATGTAGGGCGAGGCCATGCCCAGCCCGATGGAGATGAAGACCGTGGCGATGACCACCGGTCCCTGGATGAGCGCCCAGCCGAGCACGCCGCCCAGGAACGGGCCGCTGCACGGGGTGGCCAGCAGGGTGGTCAGCATGCCGGTGAAGAACGCCTGCTTGCGCGGATCCTTGTTCCCGACCCCGAACTTGAGGTCGATGACCGGCAGGTGGAACAGGCCGAACAGGCTCAAGGCCAGCGCGCCCATGACCGCGGCCATGGCGAGGACCAGCCAGCGGTTCTGGAAGAGGGCGCCCCAGGCCGAACCCGTGGCGCCCAGGACCACTGCCAGGAACAGGAAGAAGGTCAGCACCCCGAGCACGAAGAAGACGTTGTGCTCCCGGAAGGCTCGGATACGCGCATGGGGGTCGCTGTTGGTCCCGGCCCCGAGCAGGGACGAGAGCTTCAGGCTGACCACGGGCAGGACGCACGGCATCACGTTGAGGATGAGCCCGGCCAGGAGCCCCATGAGGATGGCCGAGAGCAGGCCGCCGACCTCGAGCCCCGGCTGGAAATAAGTGGGGGTGAACCGCCAGTCCACGATGGCCGCCCCCGTGCCGGTCTCCTCCGGGACAATCTCGGCCTGGTTCCTGCCGTGGGTCATGTGCTGAAACTCGTCCCACCACGGCTGGGAGCTCGCGGGCGGCAGGGCCGCCGTGTCGAGCCCGGCCTTGCCGAAGGATTGCTCCACGCGCGCCGGGACGCACCTGGTCGGGTGGCACAGGAGCAGATCCATGGAGAGGCTCGCCGGAAAGGGGGCGGCCAGGCCGTCGGGCACCAGGACGAACAGCTTGGTCCCGTCGAGATAGGCGTGCACGGTCAGGGTCGGGTCATAGCTGTCCGGTTTCTCCTTGCCCTTGGGGTAGAACACGGCCAGCGCGGTCCCGTCGGCCGCCGTGGCGGTCAGCCGCGTGGGCTTGCCCGTGTCGCCGGGGACGTTGGAATAGGTGTACCAATCCTCGTCGATATGCAGCGTCAGGGCCAGCAGGGCGCCGCCGGGCGAACCCGGCCATATGGCGTCCGGATCCACCGAAAAGGCGGCCACCGAGGTCTTCATGGCCAGGGAAGACGGCTGCACCAGGGCGTTTGCGCCCCGTGCGGGCAGGAGCAGGAGGGCACTCAGGAGCAGGGCGAAAAACAGCTTGTTTATGGGCATTTAGGTCCTATGTGAAAAAAGTGAAAATTTGTGGTTGACTTTTCCGGGTCCGACTTATAGTTATCTCTCCGTCGTGACGAACAACGGCACGGCCGAGTGGGTCACTAGCTCAATTGGCAGAGCAGCGGACTCTTAATCCGGAGGTTCAAGGTTCGATTCCTTGGTGACCCACCACTCGAAAAACACACCCCGTCAGCAATGGCGGGGTTTTTTTCGTTGTGGGCTTTTTCCAAAGGCGATTCGGTGGTTATTGCCATCGGTATTCTCGTCGTTTTGTCAGGGGTTGAACGTCGCCGGTTCCGCGCCGTTCATGGCGCAGACGGGCTTTCCGGCGCAGGACCCATCTTACCTCACCCCGGCGTCAGGTCAATGGGATGATACCTGACCGGAAGACGGCCCAAACGGTTCCCGGCGGAATTATCCCCGGGCCTGTTTCAGCCACGCCTTGCGTACGGCGTCGCCGTCGGCGGTCCAGGCGCGGGTGTGGGCCTCCAGGAGGGCGTCCGGGGCGCGCAGCAGGCATTGCTTTTCGCCCGCGGACAGCGTCTTGGGGCCGCCCTCCAGCAATTTCTCCACCAATCGCGCATTGCGGGCGCGGGCGATCTCGCCGGGATTGCGCTTGTGGCGCAGGAGCAGAGCGCGGCGCAGCCCGTTGAGGCCGGGGTCGAGCAGGGCGCGCAGGAAGCCCGCTTCGCGCGGCAGGCCGAGCGGCACGGGCGCATCCTCCATCTCGGCGGTGAAGTGGGTCACGTCCGTGATCTCCCGGTCCGGGGAGGTCTCTTCCGGGATGAGCAGCAGCCTCTTCCTGCGCAGCCAGCGGCCGGGGCCGTCGTGGCTGGTCAGGACCGACAGGGGCATGGAAAAGACGATGGGCAGGACGATGGGCGCGATCCACCAGAAGAAGCGCGGGGCATAGAGCCAGACCACCCCGCCCCAGAGCAGCCCGAACAGCGCGCCGCCGCCGTGGAAACGCAGGGCCTCGCCCCAGGTGGTCGGCCGGTCGTCCCGCTGCTGCGAGCCCCAGCCGATCTTGCGTCCAAGCAGGGTGATGCACACGAATTTGCTGTGGAAGAGCATTCGAATGGGGGCCAGCAAGGCGGAGAAGGCGACTTCCAGGACGATGCTGCCCAGCAGCCGCAGCGGGCCCCCGAACAGCCTGGAGCGGCGTGTCTTGAAGAGGATCAGGAGATAGCTCAGGATCTTGGGAAAGAACAGGAGCACGCCCGTGGTGGCCAGCAGGACCAGGGCCCAGAGTGGCTGCCACACCGGCCAGGTCGGGAACAGGGAGCGCGTGGCCGTGAAATAGTTCGGTCCGACCAAGGCCTGGATCACGGCCTCGATCGAGGAGAGCATCAGGAACAGGAACCACAGCAGGGCCGAGGCGTAACTCATGGCTCCGTTGAGGAAGAGCACCCGGTGGGCCGGGAAGAGTCCTTCCGTGAACAGCAGGCGGAGGTGTTGCAGGTTCCCCTGGCACCAGCGCCGGTCCCGCTTCAGTTCAGAGAGCAGGTTGGGCGGGCACTCTTCCCAGCTGCCGGTCAGGTCGAAGGCCAGCCAGACTTCCCATCCGGCGCGGCGCATGAGCGCGGCCTCCACAAAGTCGTGGCTGAGGATGTCGCCGCCCAGCGGCGGCTTGCCCGACAGCCGGGGCAGGCCGCAGTGGCGCATGAACGGTTCTACGCGGATGAGTGCATTGTGCCCCCAGTACTGAGCGTCGCCCAGCTGCCAGAAATGCAGCCCGGCCGCGAACATGGGCCCGTAGGCGCGGTTGGCGAACTGTTGCAGCCGCCCGAGCAGGGTGTCCCGGCCAAAGCAGGCGGGCGCGGTCTGCAGGATGCCGATCCGGGGCCGCCGCTCCATGATGTGGACCATGTCGTTCAGGGTGTCGCCGCGCATGACGCTGTCCGCGTCAAACACGGCCATGTATTTGTACTCCCGGCCGTGTCGGCGGCAGAAGTCGGCCACATTGCCGCTCTTGCGTTTTAAATTCACCTTTCTGTTGCGGTAGAAGATACGCCCTTGCGCGTCCAGCTCCTCCACCAGCGCGGCCCATGCGGCCTCCTCCTCCATCCATTTGTCCGCCCCGCCGGAATCGCTCAGGATATGGATGTCGAATTGGTCCGCGCCCGGCGTCCGTTGCAGGGAAAGGTACGTGGTCTTGACCCCGGCCATGACCCTGGGGGTATCCTCGTTGCAGATGGGAAAGAGCACGGCCGTGCGGGGGGGCGGTCCCGGTTCCAGCGGTTCGGACAGGGCGTGGCCGACCGCGAACCGGTCGTAACGGCGCATGATCGTGAACCAGCCCATGATGGCCGTCCAGAAGCCCACGGATATCCATGCGAACAGGATGGAGTAGACGATGATGATGGCCAGCTCCAGTGGGGTGGAGCCTTTTTCGGGCAGGACCGAGCCCACATAGGCGCTGGCTAAGGCTGACGGGATGAGGATGAGCAGGGTCAGGACCAGACGTCGTTTTCCGATGGAGAAGTGCAGGCGGGAGTCCCGCGGATCGCGTTGCATCGTGGGCCTCACTGGAAAATGTTCAGCAGGAGCGTCAGGGCCAGCAGGAGCCCGAGCACGGCCAGCCAGCCCCATTGGGCCAGGAAGCCGCTCAGGCCGGAGCGCGGGCGGCCCAGGTACTGGCAGGGCATGTGGCTGCGGTCGATGCACGGATGGTCCGGCGGGAACGTTTCGGGGCCATGGGCGGGTAGCCGGGCAAGCAGTGCGTCCAGGGCCTGTTCGGGAGCGGCCCCGGCGGGCAGCCCCCGCAGGGTCGAAAGGACCAGCTCCAACCGCTCCTCCGTGGGCATGGAGAGCTGTTCCGCGTACGCCAGCAGGCAACGTGCGGCCCGCTCGCGCGAGCTTGCCGCGTCCGTTACGTGATCAGGGACGGTAGGCATAGTTCCAGGTTTCCGTCAGGGTGGTGTCGTTGATCTTGAGGAACGCGCGCAGGTCCACGGGCGGTTTGCGTTTGGGCAGGACTTTTTCCAGGGCCGAGGGGGCCTGGTCGGGCCGGACCACAAAGGAAAGCCGCCAGCCGCCGGTGTGCTCGTTCTTCTCCACGTGCTGCTCGGACACGACCGCGCCCGCGCCGCAGGTGACCACGCCCTCCACCTTGGAGGGCGGGAGCAGGAGGTTCAAGGCCTTGCTCCGGAAATCGACGACGAAGCGCTGCCCGCCGTCCCCAGCGTCACCGGCCCGGGTGGACTCCACGTAGCCGAGCGGCGGGTGGGTGAATCCGCCGTTGTACCACAGCAATTTGTACTCGTACGTCTGCGGTACGCCCACGGGCAGGGCGTCCCTGGGACACCAGAAAGCCACGATGTTGTCGTGGATGTCCTGGTCGGTGGGGATGTTGATCAGCTCCACGTGGCCGTACCCCCAGTCGCCCACGGGTTCCACCCAGAGGGTCGGGCGGCGCTCGTAGGCGGCTTCGAGGTCCTGGTAGTGGTTGAATTCACGGTCCCGCTGGATGAGGCCGAAACCGCGCACGTTGTCCGCCTGGAAGGCGTTGATGTCCAGGTTCTCGGGATTGTCCAGGGGCCGCCAGAACCATTCGCCCGAGTCGTTCTTGATGAGCAGCCCGTCGGAGTCGTGCACCTCGGGACGGAAATCCCGAACCTTGCGTTCGTCGGTGTTCTCGCCGAACAGGAACATGCTGGTCAGCGGGGCGATGCCGATCTTGGTTACCGGCATGCGCAGGAACAGGGTCGCGGTGACGTCCATGGTGGTGGTCTTGCCGTCCTGGATGACGAAGGTGTAGGCACCGGTCAGACTCTTGCTGTCGAGAAGGGCGTGCACGGTCAGGCTGGTGCTTTTTCTGGTCGGCTTTTCGATCCAGAATTCCTTGAAATAGGGGAACTCCTCGCCGTCGGGCAGGGCCGTGTTCACGGCCAGGCCCCGTGCCGACAAGCCGTAGACCTGATTGCTGGCCACGGCCCGGAAGTAACTCGCGCCCAGGAACGAGGCGATTTCATGAAAGTGTTTCGAGGCGTTGCCCGGACCGCCGATACGGAATCCGGCAAATCCGAACGGGGACGGGACCTGTTCCGGCAGGGTGTGGTTGTTGCCGTAGTCGAACATTGCCCGGTCGAAGGGGACCGGTTCGGCCACGCCCTTGTCCACGACATTGACGGCCACCAGCCGGTCGTAGAGCAGGCCGGGATGGAAGAACTCCACCTGGAAGGGCAGCCTCTCCTTCTTCCACAGGGCCTTCTCCGGGCGGAAGGTGATGTCGTGCCAGGCCTCGAAGCCGAGGTCCAGCAGGGCTTGGGGCACCTCGCCCTGCGCCGGGTTGAACGGGGCCTCGCTCAATAGCCGGGCCTTGTCTACCACCGCCTGGCGGCTGAATCCCTCGGGCTCCCCGGCGCTGGCCGGTTCCGCGAGCAGTGTTCCCGGCAGGGCCTGGACGAGCAGGACCAGGACCGGGAGCAGGAGGCGTATGCGCCGGAGCGCCCGCTTCGGCGAACGTATGATATGTGACATGGTTGTTGGTGCGTTTTCTCTTTTTGATTGTTTCCGGCCCGAGCAGTAACGGTGCCGCAAGGAAAAAGACAGTACGCGATGCCAATTGTATTATCAATTTTGAAGCGGCCTTTTGCACAAGGTACTTTTTTTCTGAATATTCAATGTGTTGCCAGCGGATGTGGCAAAAAGTGAATTGAACCGGCAAAGCTTGCGGGAGAAAATTGATAGATGGTCTCTATGTTGCCGGCAAAAGGGCTCCCGGAGAGCGACCGGAAGGACCGGCCTTAGCGCGGCCGTCCGGGGACTGCGGACAATCAGGAGAGCGGCAGCCGGATGGTCACGCGGAAGCCTTCGTTGACGCTTGCCGCCCGGATGGTTCCGCCGTGGTCCTCGACAATCTTGCGGGCGAAGGCCAGGCCGAGCCCGTTGCCCTCCACCTCGTCGTAGCCCAGCCGACGGAAGGGCGAGAAGATGGCCTCCAGCTCCTCGTCCCGCAAAGCGGGGTAGGCGTTGGTGACCTGGACGGTCAATGCCTCGCCGTCCGTTTCGCAACGGATGTCCACCGGGCCGCTGTCCGGGCTGTACTTGACTGCGTTGGACAGGACGTTGTCCAGGACGATGCGCATGTCCTGCCTGCGGCAGCGGTAGGGCGGCACGGGCGCCAGATGCGTCCTGAGCCGGACGGCCCGATCGCCGATGAGCGGCTTGGCCCTCTCGGCCGCTGCTTCGAGCATTTCGTTCATGTCGACTTCGTCGTCGCGCGGCGGTGGTTCCTGAAGGTCGAATTTGGACAGCCTGATGATCTGGTCGATGAGGGAATCCATATGCTCGATTTCCTCTTCCATGCGCCGGACGTGCTTGTCCACGCCGTCCGTGCGGCCCGCTTCCAGTCGTTCGCGGACAATCTGCTGGGACACGCGGATGCGCGCCAGGGGGGAGCGCAACTCGTGGGAGAGGTTGGCGGTCAGTTCGCGTCCGCCCCGGACCATCTTCTCCAGGCTACTGGCCATATGGTTGAAGGTCCGGGCCAGGGTGCCCATTTCGTCCTTGCGCCTGTCCTCCACCCTGGGGGAGAAGTCGCCCCTGGCCAACTGCTGGGCGGACTCGGTCATCTGGACCATGGGCCGGGTTATGCGCCTGGACACCGGGATCAGCAGCAGGGCGGCCACCGTGGCCATGAGGGCCAGCCCCTCCATGAACCAGACCTCCTCGTTGTGGGTGATCCACGCGTTGAGCAGGTGCACGGTCAGTTTGCCCATGGGGGTCTGAAGGGGCCCATAGGCATAGATGGCTCCCTGGTCGCCCTTGCGGACGAAGTAGATATGGTCGCCATGGGGCGTGGTCAGCTTGAGGTTCAGGTCCTCCTCGCCGTTCAGGGGCATGGTCTTGTAGGACTGTGCCACGGTCTCGCCCTGTTCGTTGGTGATCCAGGCCTCGCCGCTGAAGGCGTGGGAGTAGATGCCGAGGAGGCGGTCCAGGCGGGCGCGCAGTTCCGGGGTGAGCCTGTTCGCCCCGTCGACCTCCATGCCGATGATCTGTTGGAGGGCCTCATTGCGGTCGAGGGCGTGCCGGGCGAAGGGCGGGCGCATGTGGCCCATCTTGAGCAGCCCGCCGATGGCCGCGATGGCCACGGCCTGGACCAGGATGAAGGCGACGAGGATTTTGAGATACAAGCGGCTGACTTTCATCATTCACCCATGAACATGTAGCCCGTGCCCCAGACGGTCCTGATTCGTTTGGCGTGGGCCGGGTAGGGCTTGAGCTGGGAGCGCAGCTTGCTGATGTGCACGTCGATGGACCGGTCGTAGGCCGCGAAATCCTTGTCCCAGACCATGTCCATGAGTTCGTCGCGGGTCAGGGCGCGGTCCGCGTTTCCCATGAGCGCCTTGAGCAGGCGGAATTCCGTTGGGGCCAACTCGATCTCGTTGCGGTCGACGATGAGGACCTGCCGGGAGAGGTTCAGGATGAGCCCGCCCGAGTGGATGGCCTCGGCGTCCGCTTTGCGCTCTCCGCAGGACTCGACCCGCCGGAGCACGGCCTTGATCCGGGCCAGGAGCTCGCGCGGGTTGAACGGTTTGGCCATGTAGTCGTCGGCCCCGAGTTCGAGCCCGACGATGCGGTCCGTGTCCTCGCCCTTGGCCGTGAGCATGATCACCGGGGTGACGAATTCGGCGCGGATGTCGCGCAGGATCTCAAGCCCGTCCTTGCCCGGCATCATCACATCCAGGATGATAACGCTCGGGTTGAGCGAGCGGATGGTCTCCGCGGCCCGCATGCCCGAGGGCAGGGTGGCCGTGGAGTAGTCGTACTCCTCAAGATATTCCGCTACCAGCTCGCGCAGCTTCTGGTCGTCGTCGATGATCAGCACCGGGCCGTTGTTCTTCATGATTTCCCCTTACCCGCATGTCGAGCGAAATGAAAAGCTTCGCAAGCTCCCTTTTACAATCTTTAACAACTTTTAGCATCCCCCCAACACTTCCCCCAAGTTTTTCCAGTAGGTTCGGGCCCAGTGAAACCATCCATGGAGAGCAATGTGAAAGGCAACAGCAAATCAGCGGCCGTCCCGGCGGCGGTCACCCTCCTGGCAGTGCTCCTTGCGGCCTGCTCGCCCTTCAGGCCGGATGCCCGCACCGAGCCGGCGGCACCGCTGCCGGTGGCGTACACTCTCTACTCCGACAAGCCCGCCGAGACCGGCAAGTGGTGGGAGGCGCTGGGCAACAGCGAACTGAACGGCCTGGTGGAAACCGCCCTGGCCGCCAACTTCGATCTGGAACAGGCCTGGGCCAGGCTGCGCCAGGTCCGGGCGGTGGCCGTGCAGTCCGCGGCGGGCAAATACCCGACCCTGGGCGCCACCGGCGACTACAAGCACACCCGGTCCTACACCAAGGGCACGAAGGGGGGAACGGCAACCGGGGAGACCCACGCCATCGGCCTGGAGGCCGGGTACGAACTCGACCTGTGGGGCCGCATCGAAGCCGAGGCCAAGGGCGGCGAGCTCGACTACCGGGCCTCGCGCGAGGACCTGAGCGCCTCGGCCATGACCGTGGCCGGGGAGGTCGTCTCCCGCTGGCTGGAGATCCAGTCCCAGCGCCGCAAGGAGCGGATCATCGAGGAACAGATCAAGACCAACCGGACCTACCTCGAACTCATCGAACTGCGCTTCCGCAACTCCATCTCCACGGCGCTCGACGTCTACCAGCAGCGGCAGAACCTGGCCAAGGTCAACGCGCTGCTGCCGCCGGTCAAGTCACGGGAACAACTGCTGCTCAACGAGCTGGCCCTGCTCATGGGCAGACCCGCCGGGTCCGTGACCGTGGCCGACGCCGAGGTCCCGGAGCCGAGGGCCCTGCCCGGACTGGGGCTGCCTGCCGATCTGTTGGCCAACCGGCCCGACGTGCGGTCGGCCGGGTTGTCCCTGTCCTCGGCGGACTGGGCCGTGGCCGCGGCCCGGGCGGACCGGCTGCCCTCCCTGACCATGGCCGGGACCGGCCAGTTCACCGGGGCTCAGCTCGGGACCCTCTTCGACAACTGGATACTAACCCTGGCCGGGGCCGTTGCCGGACCGATTTTCGACGGCGGCTTCCGCAAGGCCGAGGTGGACAAGGCCCGGGCCGTGGTCGACGAGCGCCTCGCCGCCTACAAGTCGACCGTCTACACCGCTTTCAAGGAGGTGGAGGACGCCCTGGCCGAGGAGAAATGGCAGAAGCGGTATCTGGACGCGCTCTCGGCCCAGCTCCAGGCCTCCAGGGTGAGCCTGCGTGAGGCCGTGTCGCGCTATTCCCAGGGCCTGGACGACTATCTCCCGGTCCTGAGCGCGCTGATGTCCGTGCAAGACCTCGAAGTGTCCATGGCTTCGGAGCGAACCAACCTGATGCTCTATCGCGTGGCCCTGTATCGCGCCCTGGGCGGGACCTGGACCGACTCTCTGGCCGACCCGGCCATAACGGTTACCGGTTCAGTAACCACTTATTCTCATAGCAAAAAAACAGGAAGCAAGGGGCAACCATGAACCTTTACTTTAACAAATTACGCGCCGTGTTCCGGCTCAAGGTGCTCTTGCCCCTGGCCATTCTCACGGCAGCCTGCGCGGGTTCCTATGTCACACTGGTCTCGGCGCCCAAGGCCAGGATGCGGCCGCCCCAGGTCATCCGCCAGAGTGTGGAGACCAGGCAGGCCGTTCTGACGAATCATCGCGTGGTGGTGGACGTCATGGGCACGGTCACCGCGGCCCGCGAGATCGTGCTCAAATCCCAGGTGTCCGGCAAGGTCGTCGAAGTCAGCCCGGACTTCGTGCCCGGCGGGTTCTTCGAGGCGGGCGAGTCCATTCTGAACATCGACGCCAAGGATTATGAACTGGCCGTGCAGGAGGTCGAGGCCGAGGTCACCGGGGCTGAGTACGATCTCAAGGTCGAGCAGGGATATCAGAAGGTCTCGGCCCGCGAGTGGGCTCTGTTGCAGGAGGCCGGGAAGTCCACCCAGGCCGAAGCGGACCTGGCCCTGCGCAAGCCGCATCTGGCCAAGGCCCAGGCGGACCTGCGCGCGGCCAGGGCCAAGCTCGAACGGGCGCGCATCGATCTTTCGCGGACCAAAGTCGCTGCGCCGTTTGCGGCCATGGTCGAGTCCAAGGACACGGACCTGGGCGCGGCCGTGGCGGTGCAGGGGAGCTTGGCAACCCTGGTGGGCACCGACGAGTTCTGGATCCAGGCCTCGGTGCCGGTTGACCGGCTTGGCTGGATCAGCCTGCCGTCCGCTACCCGGCCCCAAGGTTCCGAAGCGGAAATCATCTCCGGAGGCGGCGGGGATGAAAGTGTGCTCCGGGGCCGGGTAGTCCGCTTGCTGCCGTCCCTGGAGGACGAGGGGCGCATGGCCAGGGTGCTCATCGCGGTCAAGGATCCGCTGAACCTCGAAGGGCGGCCGGGCGTCAAGCCGCTGCTGCTCGGCAGTTACGTGTCGGTCCGGATCCGGGGCGACGAACTCAAGGGTGTTTACGCCGTGCCCAGGGCCGCCTTCCACGATAACAGCCGGGTTTGGGTGCTGGCCGACGACGGTACCCTGGACATCCGCACCGTGGATCCGGTGTGGAAGGACGAGGGCAGCATCGTGATCAGAAAGGGACTCGCCCAAGGCGAGCGGATCGTCATGTCCGACCTGGCCGCGCCGGTGCAGGGCATGCTCCTGAACGGCGTGGACGACGGCAGCGATGCGGCCGTCCAATCGGCTGAAACGCCGGCCGGAACGACGGGCGGGGAGGCCGACAATGGCTAGCGTACCGCAGGAAAAGGGCAAGGGGGCCATCGCCTGGATGGCGGGCAATTCCGTGGCCGCCAACCTGCTCATGGTCGTGTTCCTGGTGGGCGGACTCCTCTTCGCCCTGCAGATCAAGCAGGAGGTCTTTCCCGAGTTCTCCCTGGACACGGTGTCCATCTCCATCGCCTATCCGGGGGCCAGCCCCTCCGAGGTGGAGCAGGGGTGCGTCCTGGCCGTCGAGCAGGCCGTGCAGGGGCTCGACGGGGTCAAGGAGGTCACCTCCACCTCCTCCGAGGGGCGCGGCACCGTGGTGGTCGAGGCCCTGGAAGGGGCGGACGTGCAGAAGCTCACCCAGGACATCAAGACCGAGGTGGACCGGATCACCTCTTTCCCTGAGGAGGCCGAGGACCCGGTCATTGCCGAGGTCTCCCACCAGCGGCAGGTGCTGTCGGTCATGATCTCGGGCGACCAGCCGAACACCACCCTGCGCGAGCTGGCCGAACAGTTGCGCCAGGAGCTCATCAGCAACGAGGGCATCACCCAGGCCGAACTGGCCGAGGTCAGCGATCTGCAGATCTCCATAGAGGTGCCGCAGCGCCGCCTGAGGGCCCACAACCTGTCCTTGGGCGAGGTGGCCGAGCGCATCGGCGAGGCCTCGGTGGACCTGCCCGGCGGGACCATCAAGGCCCAGTCCGGCGAGGTCCTGGTGCGCATGAAGGACCGCCGCGATTACGGCCGCGACTTCGCCCGCATCCCAGTGGTCACGGGCAACGACGGCACCCAGGTGCGCGTGGAGGATATCGGCAAGGTCGTCGACGGGTTCGCGGACGACGACATCATCACCACCTACAACGGCAGGCCGGCGGTGCGCGTGGACGTGTATCGCGTGGGCGACCAGACGCCCATCACCGTGTCCGACGCGGTCAAGGCGTCGCTTGAGGCCTTCAGGGAGCGGCTCCCCTCGGGCGTGTCCGTAGACATCCTCAACGACATGTCCGAGGTCTATGCCCAGCGCATGGACCTGCTGCTCGGCAACGGTTACCTCGGGCTCGCCCTGGTCTTCGTTTTCCTGGCCCTGTTCCTGGAACCCCGGCTCGCCTTCTGGGTGGCCATGGGCATCCCGACGTCGTTTCTGGGCTGCTTCCTGATCCTCTCGCTCCTGGGCGTGAGCATTAACATGATCACCATGTTCGCCTTCCTCATCGCGCTCGGCATTGTGGTCGACGACGCCATCGTTGTCGGCGAGAACGTGTTCACCATGCGCCAGGAGGGCATGCCGCCGCTCAAGGCGGCCGTCGTCGGGGCCCGGCGCATCGCCATGCCCGTGATCTTCAGCGTACTGACCAACATCGCGGCCTTCATGCCGCTGTTGTTTATCCCCGGCACCATGGGCAAGATATTCTGGTCCATCCCGGTGGTGGTCATCGCGGTCTTCGCCATCTCGCTCATTGAGTCCCTGTTTGTCCTGCCCGCCCACCTGTCACACCTGGGCGAGCACAAGAGCCGGATCATGGCCTGGATCACCCGGCACCAGGAGAAGGTGGCGCACGGGCTGCTACGCTTCATCCGGGGCGTCTACCGGCCGTTCCTGGACTGGTGCCTGCACTGGCGCTATGCCACCGTGTCCGTGGGCGTGGCGCTGCTGCTTCTGTGCATGGCGTTCGTCTTGAGCGGCCGGCTCGGCTTCACGCTCATGCCCAAGGTGGAGTCCGACTTCGCCTACGCCACGGCCGAGCTGCCCTACGGATCGCCCGTGGAAAAGACCGAGGTGGTCCGCGACCGACTTCTGGCCGCAGCCCGCAAGGTGGCCGCCGAAAACGGCGGGGACAGGCTGGTCGTGGGCATGGATTCCAAGATCGGCGGGTCGGGCCGGGACAACTCCGGCCCCCACGTGGTCAAGATCAACGTCTACCTGGCCGGGGCGGACGTCCGCCCGATCACCACCCAGCAGTTCGTGGACAAGTGGCGCAAGGAGGTGGGCGACGTTGTTGGCCTTGAGGTCCTGTCCTTCGCCTCGGACAGGGGCGGTCCCGGCGCGGGCAACGCCCTGGAGTTCGAGCTGAGCCATTCGGACACCAAGGTCCTGGAGGCGGCGGCCCACGAACTGGCCGCTACCCTGGAACAGTACCCCAGGGTCAAGGATGTGGACGACGGGTTCTCGCCCGGCAAGGACCAACTCGACTTCACCATGACCCCGGCGGGCCGGGCCCTTGGGCTGACCGCGCAGGGGGTGGCCTCCCAGGTGCGCGCGGCCTACTACGGCAAGGAGGTCCTGCGCCAGCAACGCGGGCGCAACGAGGTCAAGGTGGTGGTTCGCCGTCCCGAAAGCGAGCGCATTTCGGAGTACGATCTGGAAGAACTGATGCTCAAGACGCCCGACGGCAAGGAGGTCCTCCTGCGCGACGTGGTCGATGTGAAACGGGGCAGCGCCTACACCTCCATCAACCGCACGGACGGCCGCCGTGTGCTCTCGGTCGCGGCGGACGTGGACCCGCGCGACCAGGCCACCCAGGTTATGCAGTCGGTTTTGGCCGAGGTCGTGCCCAGGCTCAAGGCCGAGTATCCAGGGCTATCCTGCCGCATGCAGGGCAAGCAGGCGGACCTGACCGAGTCCACCAATACCCTGTTCGAGGGGCTGCTTCTGGCCATGCTGGCCGTGTATGCCCTGCTGGCCATCCCGTTCAAGAGCTACGTCCAGCCGCTGATCATCATGGTCAGCATCCCGTTCGGCGCGGTGGGCGCGATCCTCGGGCACATGGCCTTCGGCTACTCCATCAGCTTGATGAGCCTGCTCGGCATCGTGGCTCTGTCCGGCGTGGTGGTCAACGATTCGCTGGTGCTCATCGACTGCGCCAATGAATTCGCCCGTGCGGGCAAGTGCACCCACGACGCGGTGCTCGACGCGGGCACGGCCCGGTTCCGGCCCATCCTGCTGACCACCCTGACCACCTTCAGCGGCCTGGCCCCGATGATTCTTGAGACCTCCATGCAGGCCCGGTTCCTTATCCCCATGGCCCTTTCGCTGGGGTTCGGCATCCTGTTCGCCACCTTGATCACTCTGATCCTGGTCCCGGCCCTGTACATGATTCTGGAGGACATCCAGCGCAGGCTGCACATCATGGCCTTCAAGCGGCCCTCCGAGCCGCGCCGAGGGGAACGGCGGGAACTGGCCGAACAAGAATGACGCGGCCCCCCGAGGGAGGCCGCGCATACGCCCCGAAGCACGGGGCACGAGCGGAGGGGTGCGGTTCTACCGCGCTCCTTCCTGCATGGCGTAGACCAACTCCCGCGCGGCTTCGGCGGGTGATGGCGCGGAGCAGATGGCCGAGACCACGGCGATGCCCGCCACGCCCGAACCGGCCACGTCCCGGACGTTGTCGCGCTGGACCCCGCCGATGGCCACCAGCGGGATGGAGGACAACCCCATGGCGTGCCTGAGACCGTCCGGGCCCCACGGGGTGCCCTTGACGTCCTTCTTGGTCTGGGTGGGGTAGACCGGGCCGATGCCCAGGTAGTCCACCGGGCGGTTCTGTGCGTCCAGCAGTTCGGCCTCGGTGTCCACGGACAGGCCGACGATGGCGTTCGGGCCGACGATCCGGCGGACGTCCTCGGGGAGCATGTCCGACTGGCCCACGTGCACGCCCTCGACTCCGGCGGCCAGAGCCACGTCCACGCGGTCGTTGATGAGCAGGGGGATGGACAGGGGCTTCAGCAGTTTGTGCAGGGCGCGGGCGAGCTCCACGAACTCGCCGGTGTCGGCCTCTTTCTCGCGTAGCTGGACCATGGTGCAGCCGCCCTCGGCGGCCTGGGCCACGACAGATTCCAGAGGGCGGCCCAGGCAGAGGCTGCGGTCGGTTACGAGATAGACGAGCAGGTCTTGCTTTCTCATGATTCCACCACCTTGAGCCGGGCGCGGACCGTGTCCTCGTCCAGGAGGTACAGGGCGTCGTGGAGGTGCATCTGGAGGCTGCCGGGGCCGGGCGAGACCTCGGCGGCCTGTTCTCCGGCCATGTTCATGACCGCGGCAGTGTCCACGGCGGCCTGGAAAAAGTCGGGCTGGACCGCGGCGAACGCCCCGGCCAGGGCGGTGCAGGTGCAGCCGAGTCCGGTTACGCGCGGCATCATGGCCGACCCTCCGGCCAGGCGCATTTCGCGGTCCGCGCCGACCACCAGGTCGGTCTCGCCGCTGACCAGGACTACGCAGCCGTAGCGCTCGTTCAAGGCCCTGGCCGCGCCACAGGCCTCGTCCACCCCCATGGAGGTATCCACGCCCTTGGGCTTGCCGTCCTCCCCGGCCACGGCCATGATTTCCGAGGCGTTGCCCCGGAGGATGGCGGGGTGGTACTTGTCCAGGAACTCACGGGAGATGTTCGTGCGCAGGCCGTTCACTCCGGCGGCCACGGGATCGAGCACTATGGGCATGTCCATGTCGTTGGCCTGGGCCATGGCCGTGTGCATGCCGACCACGTAATCGTCGGCCAGGGTGCCGATGTTGACGACTAGGGCCCCGGCCAGGTTGACCAGGCCGGGCAGATCTTCGGCCACGTGGTTCATGGCCGGGGATGCTCCCAGGGCGAGCAGGGAGTTGGCCGTGTTGTTGGTGACCACGTAGTTGGTGATGTTGACGATCAGCGGCGCCTGCCCGCGGACCGCCTGGATGTCCCTCCAGATCGTTTGGATCAATGCTTCGGGGGCGTTCATTTCAACAACTCCCCGACGCTGTCCACCTTGTCGCGCATGCGTCCGGGGTCGCCCTCTCTGGAGTCCACGGTCAGGTTCAGATAGACCCTGCCGCACCCCTTGCGCATGTCGTCGTGGCAATGCTTGATGGTCTGCATGATCTCGTCGAAATCGCCTTCGAGCACGGTGCCCATGGCACCGAGTTCGTAGGGCAGGCCGGATGCCCGCACGATCTCGATGGTCCGGGCCACATACGGGGCGAAGGAGCCCTGGTCGGGCCGCTCCAGGGGAAACAGGCTGAAAGTGGCAACACAACTCATGACATTCTTCCTTGTTGATGCGTTCAATAAAGGCCGCTCTGGGCGGCCGACAGGACCAGGATTGACCCATTCATGCATAACGTCAATGCCCGAAGCTCGGTAATTTCCCATTCCATGATCACGAAGCCCGGATTATCGCGTCCGCACCCCGCGAAGCGGCTCCAAAAAGTTTAGGAGGGGAAAGGAGATAGGGGGCCGGGGGAAGGGGAAAGGGAAAGCCCTTTTCAAAGGGTTTCCCTTTCCCCTTCCCCCGGCCGCCGGAGGCGACATAAAAGGCCGGAGCGAGTGCTCCGGCCTTTTATTGATTGCGATGAACGCGGGTCGGCTATTCCTTGCAGTCTTCGCCGGCCATGTGCTTGAGGGTTTCGTAGCGCTTGTTGTAGTTGGCTTCGATCTCGGCCCGGTATTCCTTGGAGAACTCGGGGTAGAACCGCTCCAGCATGGCGTAGCGGTTTTCGCCGGACAGGAACTCCTGGAGGGTACCGTCGGGCGCCTTGGATTCCAGGATGAACGGGTTTTTACCCTCGTCCGCCAACTGCGGGTTGTAGCGGTAGAGCGGCCAGTAGCCGGATTCCACGGCGAGCTTCTGTTCCATCTGGGTTTTGCCCATGCCCTTCTTGATGCCCTGGTTGATGCACGGGGCGTAGGCGATGATCAGGGACGGGCCGGGGTAGGCCTCGGCTTCCTTGACCGCCTTGAGGAACTGCTGCTTGTTGGCGCCCATGGACACGGAGGCCACGTAGACGTAGCCGTAGGTCATGGCCATGCGGCCCAGGTCCTTCTTGTTGGTCGTCTTGCCGGCTGCCGCGAACTTGGCGATGGAGCCGAGCGGGGTGGCTTTGGAGGACTGGCCGCCGGTGTTGGAGTAGACCTCGGTGTCCAGGACCAGGACGTTGATGTCCTTGCCCGAGGCGAGCACGTGATCCAGGCCGCCGTAGCCGATGTCGTAGGCCCAGCCGTCGCCGCCGAACACCCAGATAGACTGCTTGGTGAACAGGTCGGACATGTCCAGGATCTCCTTGAGCGCCTTCTTACGCGTACCCTTGAGGGCCTTCTTGAGGGCCTCGCCCGCGAGCATGGATTCCTCGGGATCGTCCATGACCTTGGGCCACTTGTTCAGCTTGGTCTTGAGCGCGCCGGTCTCGGCCTTGGCGGCCTCCTTGCAGAGCGTGGCAAGATGGGTGCGTCGCTGGTCGGTGGCCATCTCGATGCCGTAGCCGAACTCGGCCGCGTCCTCGAACAGGGAGTTGCCCCAGGCCGGGCCGTGGCCGTCGGGATTGACGCAGTACGGCGCGGTGGGGGCGGAGGCGCCCCAGATGGACGAACAGCCGGTGGCGTTGGCGATGACCATGCGCTCGCCGAAGAGCTGGGTGATGACCTTGACGTACGGGGTCTCGCCGCAGCCCGCGCAGGCCCCGGAAAACTCCATGAGGGACTTGCGGAACTGGGACCCCTTGACCGTTTCGCGGCCGAAGGCATCCTTGTAGGTGACGGTGTCGGCGAAGTCGAAGTTGGGCACCTGGACCTCGGTCTGAGTGGCGATGGGCTGCATGACCAGGGCCTTTTCCTTGGCCGGGCAGATGTCGGCGCAGTTGCCGCAGCCCAGGCAGTCCAGGGTGTTGACCTGGAGGCGGAAGTGCATGCCCTTGACGTCCTTGCCCACGGCGTCGATGGTCTCATAAGTGGCCGGGGCCTTTTTCATCTCGTCGTCGGTGGCCAGCACGGCGCGCAGGGCGGAGTGCGGGCAGACGAAGGCGCACTGGTTGCACTGGATGCAGTTTTCCTTGATCCAGTGGGGCACCAGGATGGCCACGCCGCGCTTCTCGTATTTGGAGGTGCCGGCCGGCATGGTGCCGTCGTGGGAGAAGGCCGACACGGGCAGGGAGTCGCCTTTCTGGGCCAGGACCGGACGCATGACGTTCTTGACGTAGTCCGGCTCGCGGCGGCTGGGCGCCTTGTCGTCCTTGAGGGTCTTCCAGGCTTCGGGCACCGGAATCTCGACGATGGCGTCGGTGGCCGCGTCCACGGCGGCACAGTTCATGTCCACGATCTTCTGGCCCTTCTTGCCGTAGGCCTTGTCGATGCCGTCCTTGAGCAGGGCCACGGCCTTGGTGAACGGGATGACGTCGGCCAGCTTGAAGAAGGCGGTCTGCATGACCATGTTGATGCGGCCGCCCAGGCCGACCTCGCCCGCGATCTTGACCGCGTCCACGGTGTAGAACTTGAGGCCCTTCTCGGCGATGGTCCGGCGCATGGCGGCGGGCAGTTTCTTGTCCATCTCCTCGGCCGTCCAGGGACAGTTGAGCACGAAGGTGCCGCCGTCCTTGATGCCTTCGAGCACGTCATAGAGGTTCACGTAGCTCGGATTGTGGCAGGCGATGTAGTCCGCGTTCTGGACCAGGTAGGTGGACTGGATGGGCTTCTTGCCGAAGCGCAGATGGGAAATGGTGATGCCGCCCGACTTCTTGGAGTCATAGGCGAAATAGCCTTGGGCGTAGAGGTTGGTGTTGTCGCCGATGATCTTGATGGCCTGCTTGTTCGCGCCCACCGTGCCGTCGGAACCCAGGCCCCAGAACTTGCACTGGACCGTGCCTTCGGGGGTGGTGTCCACGCAGTCGCAGTCGAACAGCGAAGTGTGGGTGACGTCGTCCACGATGCCCACGGTGAAGCCGTTTTTGGGCCGGGTCAGGGAATTGAAGACCGATTCGGCCTGGGCCGGGGTGAAATCCTTGGAGCCGAGTCCGTAGCGGCCGCCCACGATGACCGGGGCATTGCGCTTGCCCGCATAGGCGGCGCAGATGTCGAGGTACAGGGGATCGCCCAGGGAACCGGGTTCCTTGGTGCGGTCGAGGACCGCGATCTTCTTGACGGTCTTGGGGATGGCGGCGAGCAGGTGCTTGACCGAGAAGGGCCGGTACAGGCGGACCTTGACCAGGCCGACCTTCTTGCCGTTGGCGTTGAGGTAGTTGACGGTCTCCTCGATGGTCTCGCAGCCGGAACCCATGGCGATGATGATACGGTCCGCCTTGGGATGGCCCACGTAGTCGAACAGCTTATAGCGGCGGCCGGTGATCTTGCCGACCTGCTTCATGGCGTTGGCGACGATGTCGGGGATGGCCTCGTAATAGGTATTGGTCGCCTCTCGCCCCTGGAAGTAGATGTCCGGGTTCTGGGCGGTGCCGCGGGTGTCGGGATGCTCGGGGTTCATGGCCCGTTTGCGGAACTCGGCGACCTTGTCCATGTTCAGCAGGGGCAACATGTCCTCATAGTCGATGACCGCGATCTTCTGGATCTCATGGGAGGTGCGGAAGCCGTCGAACACGGAGATGAACGGGACGGACGCCTCGACCGCGGAGAGGTGGGCCACCAGGGAGAGGTCCATGACCTCCTGCACGGAGTTCGAAAAGAGCATGGCGAACCCGGTCTGGCGAGTGGCCATGACGTCCTGGTGGTCACCGAAGATGGACAGGGCATGGGCCGCGATGGCGCGCGCGGACACGTGGAAGACGCCGGGCAGCAGCTCGCCGGAGATCTTGTACATGTTCGGGATCATCAGGAGCAGCCCCTGGGAGGCTGTGAAGGTGGTGGTCAGCGCGCCCCCGGCCAGGGAGCCGTGCACCGCGCCCGCCGCGCCCGCTTCGGACTGCATCTGGCGGATCTGAACGGTCTGGCCGAAAATGTTTTTCCGTCCATGGGCCGCCCATTCGTCGGCGATCTCGCCCATGGGCGTGGACGGGGTGATGGGGTAGATGGCGGCCGTCTCGCTCATGGCGTAGGCCACGTGCGCGGCAGCGGTGTTGCCGTCCATTGTTTTCATGGTCTTCTTGGGCATTTGCTTCTCCAAGTGTTTTGATTTGACCTGTATCTGCCTGGGGACATATGGCGGGTCTCGACGGTCGATTCCCGTGCGGTCCATACGGACCGGATCATGCATGAACATACACGTTCCATTGTAGTTGTTTCGCGATTTATCAAGCCGGGGTCAAGTCCTTTGCCCTCCGTTCCCCGATCAATCCACGCCATTTACCGAATTTTTGGGACGGTCAGAGGGAAAATACCAGTTTTGTAATATAATCCAAAGCGTTGGCCGATTGATTTTTAGCATGCTCGATCGGGTGCTTTTGCAACCACATAGGCGGGCGGCGAAGCGGGAGGCGAGGGCCCAAAAAAAGGCCCCGGTGTGTCGGGGCCTTTTCCTTTTTTCGGGGATTATTTTTCGGTTTTGAACCCGGCGCGGCTCCAGGCGATATAGCCGCCCGCAAGGCTGCGGACGTCCCAGTAGCCGTGTTTCTGCAGGTAGGAGGCAGCGATGTTCGCTCGATAGCCCGCCGCGCAGTAGAGCAGGTGGTGGGTGTCTTCGTCGAGGTCGAACTTTCCGTCCAGGATGTCCACGAGCGGGATATGCTTGGCCCCGGGGATCCGCCCGTTTTCCCACTCGACCGGAGTGCGCACATCAATCAGGCTGATCTCTTTGCCTTCGTCCTGGACGTTCTGCAGGACCTGGGCCGAGTCGATGGCCAGGGAATCCACGGGGCGTCCGGTGTAGACCCAGGCCTGGATGCCGCCTGACAGGTAGCCGAGAATGTTGTCGTAGCCGATGCGGTGCAACTCGATGCGCATGCGCTCGTAATCGTCGCGGGTGTCCACCACCAGGAGGATGTCCGCGTCCGGTTCCACGGTCATGCCCACCCAGTTGGCCAGGCTCGGCTCGAAGCCGATGTTCAGGGAGCCTGGGATGTGGTAGCCGGCGAAGGCTGCGGCGTCGCGCACGTCGATGACCACTGCGCCGTCCTGCATCTTCTCCTCGAACTTGTACGGGTTCATGGCCAGGTCCAGCGGGCAGCGCTCCAGAAGGGGCGCACCCGAGGCGTTGGTGGAGATGATGTGGGTGAAGGACTTGGGCCGGGCCGGGAAGTTCTGGCTCATGGCCAGGTGGAAGTCCTCGAACTTGTCGAAGCCGAGCATGGGGTTGTGCCGCCGCTCGAAGCCCAGCGTGGAGCTCGGCTTGGAGGACATGCCGCGCCCGCACAGGGACCCGGCGCCGTGAGCCGGGAAGACCTCCAGGCTGTCGGGGAACTTGGCGAACTTCACGTACAGGGAGTCCCACAGGTTCTGGACCTGCTCGTTGAGCTTGGCCCCGCCCACCAGGTCGGGCCGCCCGATGTCGCCCACGAAGAGTACGTCACCGGTCAGCAGCATCCATGGTTCGTCGCCGCGAGTGGTGTCCGTGACCAGCAGGGACAGGGCGTCCGGGGTGTGGCCGGGGGTGAACAGTACCTCCAGCTTGGCGTTGCCCACGACCAGTTGCTGGCCTTCCGTGAGGGGCGTGAAGTCGTAATCCACCGGCGAGGTCTTGTAGACCATGACGTCGCAACCGGTCTGTGACTTCAGTTCCTGCGCGCCGGACACGTGGTCGGCGTGCACGTGGGTATCAATGACGTGGACGATCTTCATGCCTTCCTCGCGGGAGATGTCCAGGTAATCCTGTACGTCCCGCTTGGGGTCCACGACGACCATTTCACCGGCGGCGGGGCAGCCGATGACGTACGAAAAGCAACCGAGTCCGGGGGTGGTGATCTGTTTGAAGTACATTGAGCGCTCCTTGGTGAATTCTCTTCTTGCTACGGCAAGGATAAGCACAAAGAATGTTCAATGCAACATATGCTCAATTATTTGAGTCCGCCTCCTTGAGCTCCTCGGCCTTGGCCCGGAAACGCCCGGCCAGATCGTCCATCAGGTCGGCGGCGGTGCCGAAGGCCTTCAGCTTCTCCTCGGGCTGGCCCAGAGTACGCCGGTAGGCCCACTGGGAGAGGTAGAAAAGCTCTGTGTCGGGGCAGGACTGGCAGACCCGCCTGAGGTGCGTGACGATCTCGGCACGGGACCGTTCACGGAACAGAATGGCCTGCTTCAGCCGGTCGCTGGCCTGGCCCGTGGCCTTGCCTTCGGCCATGGCGGTCTGCAACTGCCCGTTGGCCCGCTCCACGGCCTTGGCCGCGCGGCGGTACTTGCCCGCCATCTCGATGATCGACGGGTCGTCGGCAAAGGCGTGGAAGACTTCGGCGGTGCGCTCGATGCGGCGCGCGTTGAGCCGGAGCATGACCTTGATCTCTTCGGTGGTCAGGGTCCGATTCTCCGTGCTCTTGCCGACAACGTATTCGCGTTCGGTGTTGGCCGCGGTGTCCACCAGGTGGACCATGAAGGCCGGAGCGTAGATGTCGTACAAGGTCTTGAGCATGCCTGGGTTGAAGGCGTAGTCGTAGACCGCCTTGCGCGAGGCGCGGATGTCGTCGCCGGATACGGCGAAGCCGTCCAGTTCGCGGCCGTAGTAGCGGTTCAGGGCCACGGCCGTGGCCAGGGAATCGGGCTTGCCGTTGGGGCCGCGCGGTTGGAAGCGGTGGAGCAGGAAATCGGCCAGGGATTCCACGAAGGTGAAGGTGACCACCTTGTCCTCGGAGACTTCGATGGTTTTGGGCTCTTCGTGTTTCCCGGCCTCGACGGCGGGCGGCGGAGTGGTCTTTTCGGGCTCGGCCGTGGACGGCGAGTAGTCGGGCTTGGCCTCCTGGCCCTTGTCGACCCAGTCCGGGGCCTTGGCGGGCTCAGCCGCGGGCTGGGCGACCTCCTGCCGCACGGCTGAGGGTTCCTCCCCGTTCCGGTTCAGAATGAGAAAGGCGCCGACGGCGAGCAGTACGGCGCAGGCGATGAGTATGAGTGCGGTCCGGTTCTGTTTCATGACCATGCCTCCCGGCAGGTGGTGTGGGTTGACCTTCGTGTTTCCAGGCGTACTCGTTGGCCTGGTCCGCGCGGGCGCGGGCCGACGTCATTCCGGCGGGGAGCCGCCGCGTCGAGCCCAAGGCTACCCTGAGCGCCCGGTTTGGGCAATCTCTGTTTGGGCACGGGAGTTCGTCCTCCCTGTCCCCATCCAAGATCGGACCGGAGGACGATGCGGTGCGGTTTGCCTTAACTCCCTTGTTTAACGAGATGAATTGCAGAGAAGATGGGGACGGTGCTCGGCAGCGGAGGAGATGGCCGTCGGCCCCGAACCGCCTGAGGCGGCCCGGAGCCTTCGGCCAAGGATGGGCTATTTGTCGTTCTCCATGGCTTCCTTGAGAAAGGGGACGTAGCGGTGGTCCACGCCCTTGATGTGCTTGGTCAGCCAGTCCTTGAGGAAGAAGAACAGGTCGCGGCTCATTCCAATCTGTCCCGTCTTGAACTGCTCGATAAATGCCGTGGTATCGCTCAGCAGCTTCTGGTGCGCGGCTTTGTGTTGATCGGCCTCGGGGTAGCCGTACTGGTCGAACAGGGTTTCCTCCTGGCCGAAGTGGAAGACGGCGTAGTGGCCCAGTTCGTCCAGAATTTCGCCGAGCACGGCCTTGCCCCTGCCCTGCTGCATGGCGCTGTTGAGGCGGTTGATCAGGCCGATCAGCTCTTGGTGCTGTTCGTCGATGAGTTCGATGCCGGTGGCAATGGAATCGTCCCAGACGATGAGCGGCGGGGTCTCTTCAATCTTCTCCGGGGAGCCGTACAACGGCCGGTCCGGTTCGGGGGCGGCCGCGACGGCAGGTTTGGGGACGGGCTTGGGGGCACGCACTTGGACCGGCACGGGCGTCTCCCGAACGGGCTTCGGCGCGGGCCCGGCCGGGGGCAGGGACTTCGCGCGCGATTTGAACACCCGGGGCGGTGCCGAACACTCGTTGTCCCCCTCGGTTCTGAAGAACAGCAGTTCCTGGCGGAGGCCGGACGCCTCGCCGGACAGATCCTCGGTGGTGTCGGACAGTTCGCGGGCCATCCGTGCGGTGTCCTGGATGCCCGCGTCCAGGTCGCGAACGGCCTTGCCGACCATCTCGGTGTCGCGGTGCTGCTCGGAGCTGGAGGCGTTGATCTCCTCGATCATGGCCGCGGTCTTCTCGATGTCGGGCACCAGCAGCTTGAGCAGGTCGCCCGCCTGGTTGGAGATGTCCACGGTGTCGGCGGAGAGTTCGCCGATCTCTTTGGCCGCCTGGCCGGACCGTTCGGCCAGCTTGCGCACCTCGGAGGCGACCACGGCGAACCCCTTGCCGTGTTCCCCGGCCCGGGCCGCCTCGATGGCTGCGTTCAAGGCCAGAAGGTTGGTCTGCCGGGCGATCTCCTCGATGATCGTGATCTTGCCCGCGATGGTGGTGATGGCCTCCAGTGCCGTGCCCACGGACTCCCCGCTCCGGCGGGCGTCCGTGGCCGCCTTCACGGCCAGGTGGTGGGTCTCCATGGAATTGCTGGCCGTGGTGGCGATGTTGGAGCGCATTCCCTCCATCAGGGAGGCGATCTCGCTGACGGAACCGGCCTGCCGCGTGGCGTTCTGGGCCAGGGTGGCGGCCATGTCGTTCAGCCCGGCGCTCCGTTCGGCCATGGTTACGGTGGAGTCCTTGGCCTGGCTGACCACGTCCTTGAGCCGGTCCTCCATGGAGGTCAGGGCGCGGGCCACCAGGCCGATCTCGTCGTTTTGGTCGTTGACGCAGACCTGGGTCAGGTCGCCCTTGCAGATGATGTCCATGGCGGAACTGAAGGAATGCAGCGGCCGGACGAGCTTGCGCTGGATGGCCAGGAAGCTGATCAGCGTGGTCAGGAGCATTATGGCGATGCCGATGATCTGTGACAACAGCAGGAAGTCCACGCGGTTCTCGGACTCGGCCTGCATCATGGTCACGGCCTGATTCATGTTGACCAGCACGGCCACGCTCTGCTTGTTGAAGTCGCTGCCCAGGGTCTGCCGTTCCAATATGGCGTTGATGGCGTCACTGTAGGGTTCCCAGAGGGTCCGGACCTTGAGCAACTGCTCCCTGACGGCTTCGGACGGGGCGGGCAGGTCCCGCTTTTCGCCGTCCGGGTCTGCGGTGACCGGGGCCGGGCCGGAATCGGTCAGGGCAGCCAGGGTCTCGCGGAACAGGCGGGAGGTGCCCTTCACCTGTTTTCCGATCGCCGTTCCGTCCCTGCCGGCCCGCCGTTCCTCAAGGTAGAGCAGGGCCTCCTTGGCCATCTTCTGGCTGAGCATACGTTGGCGGCCCGCCAGGTTGATGACCAGCCCGTCGTTCTCCTGGGCCGAGGTAATGACCACTGTGGCCACGAACATGGCCAGCCCCACGGCCAGCAGCAGCCCAATGGCCGAATACAGTTTCACTCGCAGGCTCATCCTTCCCTCCCTACGCAGAAAATACCGACGAAATGCCGGTTGCATGCTGATCATGGAATTTGGGAAAGGACGTTAGCAAAAAAATATCGACTATGTGATTATAATTCCCGAAACGGGGAAATGGGCGATACCGCCGGGGCGGGACGGGCCTCAGACGTCGAGGCGCCGGCCGTTGGCATAGATGGTGAAGCTGTCCCGGCCGATGCGTCCGATGAGGGTGATGCCGCGCCGTTCGGCCAGCTCCATGCCCGCGCTGGTGGCCGCGGAAAAGCCGCACAGGACCGGAATACGGGCCATGGCCGCCTTGGCCGCCAGGTCCGAGGCCAGGCGGGAGGTGAGCATGGCGATCTCCACCCCGGCCAGGAGGCGGTTTTCCAGGGCCAGGCCCACGGCCTTGTCAAAGGCGCAATGGCGGCTGACGTCCTCGCCGTAGGCCAACAACTCGCCATCCGCCTTGAACAGGGCCGCCGCATGCGTGGCTCTTGTGCTGCGGTACAGCCGCTGGCGCTGCTCGAACCTTTCGCGGAGCCGGAATATTCCTTCGGGGTCGATGCGCGGGCCTCCTGGCAGCGGGCCGAGGGAACGCCGGGGCTTTGTCGTCCGGAGCCTGACCACGGCATGGCCGGGATCGTTGTCCGGAAAGGCCAGGCCGAGGATGTCGGCCGGGGTGCGGATGAGCCCCAGGGAGAAAAGGTGCCCGGCGATCAGGTGCTCGTCGTCTCCCGGGGTCCGCGACAGGATGATGTCTTCGAGGCCGGACACGGTGATGCGCAGGGGGTCCTCCACAGCCACCATGGCCGTGCGGCCGTGCAGCGCACCGTCGCTATAGAGCTCCAGGGAGGTCCCGCGAACCAGTTCGCGGGCCTGTTCCGACGTTTCGTGACAGGGCAGGGCGGGTTCGCGTGAGGGCTGTGTGCGGATGTTCAGGGAGAACTGTGTGGAGGGCATCGGCTGTCCTTGTCGGTTCGTTTTGCGCCGCGCGTTCACCGCCGGTCCCGGAGATGCCGGGCGGCCGGAGCGTCGCGGGGACGCTCCGGCCCGGTTCCGGGTGAGGCGGGACGGTTTAGGCCTTCATCGCCTTGATCGGGCTCGCCAGTTTGGCGAACAACTGCTTCTTGGTCATGGGGCCGGCCTGCTTGGCTTCGGCCACCGCGTACTTATGGTAGGTGTCGGGCGTGTCGGTCATCAGGTAGATGACGTTGACGTCCTCGGGATCGGCCAGGGAGGCCTTGGGCCACTTCTTTTTCAGGAGCGCCAGCCGCTCCTCGGCCAGCTTGAGCATGTCTTCCCTTTCGCCGAAGTTCATGGTCCCGGTGGGACAGGCTCGTACACAGGATGGGGGCAGGCCGTTGGTGATGCGGCCGAAGCACATGGTGCACTTGGACATGAGGCCGGTCTGCTCGTTGCGCCGGGGGATATTGTACGGGCAGGCGTCCCGGACCTCTTCGGCCTGGTCCGGGGTGAACTGCTTGGTCTTCTCGGTGTAGAGCACCGCCCCTGTCTTTTCGTCCTTGAGGATGGCGCCGTCGACGTAGACGTCGCCCACTTCCTTGCAGGGCGGGACCAGGCAGTGGCGGCACTGATCCGGGAAGAAGTTCCAACGGATGGTGCCGGTGGCGTCCATGTAGTCGTGGAAGCGGACCAGCTTGTAGTTGTTCGGGTTCAGGTCCGGCGGATTCTGGTGGCTTCCCCATTGCAGGGTTTTGTTCGCGGGAAGCCCTTGCCACTCCTTGCAGGCCAGTTGGCAGCCGCGGCACGCGGTGCAGCGGGAGGTGTCTATCAGGAAGGTTTTGGACATGACTGTCTCCTTTACCGTGCCAGTTCGGTGAGCTTGTCCGCCTTGCGGACGTTCACGCAGCACGCCTTGTATTCCGGGATGGTTGTGTTCGGGTCGCCCACCGAAGGCGTCAGCCGGTTGGTGGAGTCGCCGCTGCCGGGCGTGGTCCAGCCGAAGCAGTAGGGCATGCCGATTTCGTGGATAATCCGTCCGTGCACCATGAGCGGGCGCATGCGCACCGTGACCATGGCAATAGCCTGGACCTTGCCGCGGATGGATTCGATGATCACGCCGTCGCCGTTCTTGATGCCCTTTTCCTTGGCCAGTTCCGGGCTCATTTCCACATACAGCTGCGGTTCGGCTTCGAGCAGGTTGGGCACGTTGCGGGTTTCGCCGCCGCCGCACCAGTGCTCGGTCAGACTGTAGGTGGTCAGCACGATCGGGTAGTTGGGATCGGCGGGCTTGGCCAGGACGTCGGGCGCGCTGGTGGTGAACTTGTAGACCGGGCTCGAGAGCTGCTTGGAGAACAGGTTCTTGTTCACCGGGGTCTCGGCGGGTTCATAGTGCTCGGGGAACGGGCCGTCCATACGGCCGGGGCCGAACAGGTGGCCGAGGCCGTGCGTCTGCATGATGAACGGCAGCTTGCCCTTGCCGCTGGACAGGGGCGGCCATCCGCCGTCGGGCACGTCGCCTATCCACTTGCCGTCCTGCCACTCGATGACGGCCTTGGCCTGGTTGTACGGCTTGCCGTTCAGATCCACCGAAGCGCGGTTGTACAGGATGCGGCGGTTGACGGGCCAGGACCAGGACCAGTTGGGGTACAGGGCGATCTTGGCCTGCATCGGGGTCTGCGCGGGCGAGCGGCGCAGGGACTTGTTGCCGTCTTCCTCGGTCCAACTGCCGCAGTACAGCCAGTTCAGGCTGGACGTGGCGCCGTCCGCGCTGAGCGCGGTGAAGGAGGGCACCTGCTGGCCTTTCTTGTACAGCTTGCCCTTGACCGTGGTGTCCTTGTGGAAGCGCCCGTTGATGCGCTGGCACAGGTCGTCGGGGTCGAACTTCTCGGGCCAGTCCTGGTTGAGCAGGGGCGCGGCGAAGGTGCCGCCCTCGTTGCGGTACATGTCGCGGATGATGTTGAACAGCGGGACGTACATCTCACCGAAGGGGCGGGTCTGGAACTGCGGGTCCACGCACTTGTGGTGCCACAGGACCCAGCGGCCGGAGTTGGTCACCGAACCGGATTTTTCCATGCGGTGGGCCGAGGGCAACAGGAACATTTCGGTCTTGACCGTCTTGGGGTCAACGTCCGGACGATGCCAGTTCTCCGTGGTCTCGGAGTTGTGCAGCTCGGCGCAGACGCACCAGTCGAGGTTGTCCATGGCCTTGCGGATCTTGTGAGTGTTGGGCACCGAGTTCATGGGATTGAGGCCCATGAAAAAGCCGCCCTTGATCTCGCCCTTGTACATGCGGTCGAAGAGGAACAGGTACGAGTAGTCGTGCCCCTTTTCGATCTTGGGCAGCAGGTTGTAGCAGTAGTCGTTTTGCGCGGTGGCGTTGTCGCCGAACCAGGCCTTGAGCAGACTGGTCATGTATTCGGGCTTGTGCTGCCACCAGTTGGCCGATTCGGGGTCGTGGCTGACCGGGGTGTTGGCCTTGTTGTACAGTTCGAGCGTCTCCCACGGGGCCGCGGGCATAGCCATGTAGCCGGGCAGGATGTGGTAGAGCATGGCGTGGTCCGTGGAGCCCTGGACGTTGGGCTCGCCACGCAGGGCGTTGATGCCGCCGCCGGCCACGCCGATGTTGCCGAGCAGCAGTTGGATGATGCCCGAGGTGCGGATGTTCTGCACGCCCACGGTGTGCTGGGTCCAGCCGAGCGCGTACAGGACCGTGCCCGCCTTGTCCGGACGGCCCGTAGCGGAGAAGGTCTTGTAGACCCTTTCCAACACCTTGGGGGCCACGCCCGTGGTCTTGGACACTTTGTCAATGTCGTAGCGGTCGTAGTGCTTCTTCATCAGTTGGAAGACACAGTTCGGGTCCTTCAGGCTCTTGTCCTTTTTGGGCACGCCGTTGTCGTCCATCTGGAAGTTCCAGGTGGACCTGTCGTAGGACCGGGTCATGGCGTCGTAGCCGGTGAACAGGCCGTCCTTGAAGCCGAACTTCGGGTCCACCAGCAGGGAGGCGTTGGTGTATTCGGACACGTACTCGGGGAAGTAGCGCTTGTTCTCGATGATGTATTTGATCATGCCGCCCAGGAAGGCGATGTCCGTGCCCGAGCGCAGGGGCACGTGGAAGTCGGACCGGGCCGAGGTCCGGGAGAACTTCGGGTCGACATGCATGACCGTGGCGCCCTTGTCCTTGGCGCGCAGGACGAATTTGAAGGAAATGGGATGGTGCTCGGCCGCGTTGCTGCCCATGATCAGGATGGAATCGGCGTTGGCTATGTCGGTCCAGTGGTTGGTCATGGCCCCGCGCCCGAAGGACTCGCCCAGGGCGGACACGGTGGAGCTGTGGCACACGCGGGCCTGGTGGTCCATGTAGACGATGCCCAGGGCCCTGGCGAACTGGTGGGTCAGGGCGCATTCCTCGTTGGAGGCATGCGAGGTGCCGAGCAGGAACATGGACTCGATGCGGTTGACGGGCTGACCGTTTTCGTTGCGCAGGATGAAGTCCTTGTCGCGGGTATCCTTGACCCGTTTGGCGATCTGATTGAGGATCCAATCCCAGCTTTTCTCCTCCCACTTGTCGCTGAAAGGAGCCCGGTACATGGGCTTCTGCAGCCGGTTGTGCTCGGTGGTCATGGACAACATGGCCGCGCCCTTGGCGCACAGGGCACCCTCATTAACCGGATAGTCGGGGTCGCCCTCGGAGCTGACCAGCTTGCCGTCTTTGACGTAGCCGATGACGTTGCAGCTCACGGAACAGAAGGGACAGACGGTCAGGATTTCCTTGGCGCCGGTGATCTTGAGTTGCGCGGCGTACGCCTTCACGGGAGCGAGGTTGAAACCCAGCTGCCCCAGCGTCATGCACGCAGCTCCTGTTCCTGCGAGCTTGAGAAAGTTTCGGCGATCCAATTTCATGAGGATGCCTCCTTGAGTTTTGCCGTACCGCTCACCGCACGGGCATTAGACAGAAGAGTGTGTTGAGCAATTTTGTAATTACCATAAAAAAACTTATGATTTCATTATGTTCATTTGAGCAAGGCCCTGTTTTGAGGCGATATTTGGTGTCAAACAGTTGGGATGATCGGTGTTGGATTAATATAGATATTATAAATAATAGATATTTATAAATCTGATTAGTTATTTTCAACACGTCAAAATCATGGGATTTTTTGTCGGTGTCAAATTGCTGTAGAGTGCGGATAGCATAAAAATGAGGGAAAGAACCGAAGCCGGGGTGGCAAGGGGGGCGCGCGGCGGTTTTGGCGATGCTGCGGCGAGGCAGCCCGGTGTCGGTGCGAGGGAATGAAAAGAGGGGCCGCAATGGGCGGGAAATGGATGTCTTCCGAGGTTGGCAGGGGCGGGAGAGGGAGGGGCGGTTCGGGGAGTGGGCGGTCGGGGAAATGAGAAAGGGCTGCATCGTTTGATGCAGCCCTCTTGTTCTCTTGGCTCCCCAGCACGGACTTGAACCGCGAACCTAGTGATTAACAGTCACCCGCTCTGCCGATTGAGCTACTGGGGAACATTTCTCGTCGAAGCGAGAAGAGTGTTTAAACAAATCGTTTCGGGGGTCAAGTAAAAAACGTAGACTTTTTCAGGAAAATGCAAATAAGGTTTTACCGGGGTCTAAGGTTCCCATTTTCTTGACGGCATCCATTATATGGCTTACGGATTCAACGTCTCTCGCATTTATCTAGATTTACGGGGAGACAGGGAACAAAATTTTGGGACAAGATATTAAAAAAGCAAAGAAAATTAAGCTGGCTACCAAGTCGCCCCACGCGGCCCGGTTCATGCCCATGCTCGAGGCTCTCGAGGCCAAGGACGAACTCAATTCCGTCATCAAGACGCGCGTGGAAAAGGCGTGTCTTCTCTTGGACAACGACATCGACCTGTATCCCAACAATTTTCGGCGGGATACGGAAATCCAGTCCGTCTGGGACCAGTATGGGGAGAAGGACGGCGAAGTTCTTGAAAAAACGGACTTCGAGTTCACCATTGCCGGGCGAGTGGTTTCCTACCGCTCCTTCGGCAAGGTCACCTTCTTCCACATGCAGGACCGCAGCGGCAGCATCCAGGTCTACGCCGCCCGCGACGAACTCGGCCCTGACGAATACCAGCTCTTCAAGAAGACGGACATCGGCGACATCGTCGGCGTGACCGGCTCCCTGTTTCGGACCAAGACCGGCGAGCTGACCGTCAAGACCAAACATTTCCAACTGGTGACCAAATCCATGCGCCCTCTGCCCGAGAAGTATCACGGGCTCAAGGACGTGGAGACCCGCTACCGCCAGCGCTACGTGGACCTCATCGTCACGCCCCGGACCAAGGAGATATTCCTGGCCCGCACGGCGATCATCCGCGAGTTGCGGAACATCCTGGACGAGAAGGGATTCATGGAAGTGGAGACGCCGATGATGCAGGCCATCCCCGGCGGCGCCACGGCCAAGCCCTTCGAGACCCACCACAACGCCCTGGACATGAAGCTCTACATGCGCATCGCGCCCGAGCTCTACCTGAAACGCCTTCTGGTGGGCGGGTTCGAGCGGGTCTACGAGATCAACCGCAACTTCCGCAACGAAGGCATAGACACCCAGCACAACCCCGAGTTCACCATGCTCGAGTTCTATTGGGCCTATGCGACGTTCGAGGATCTCATGGACCTGACCGAGGAGATGTTCTCGCGCATCGCCGAAAAGGTCGTCGGTTCGACGGTGGTCCCGTACCAGGGACAGATGATCGACCTGACGGCGGGCACCTGGACGCGTCTGCCTTTCCATGAGTCCCTGGAAAAGGTCGGCGGGGTTTCCCCGGAGATCTACCGTGACTACGACAAGTGTGCGGCCATGGTCCGGGAGAAGGGCGAGAAAGTCGTCGAGGGCGAGAAACTCGGCAAGCTCCAGGCAAAGCTCTTCGACATCCTGGTCGAGCCCAAGCTGGTCCAGCCCCATTTCATCTATCATTACCCGACGGATATCTCGCCGTTGTCCCGCAGAAACGAGGACAACCCAGACATCACGGATCGTTTCGAACTGTTCATGACCGGCCGCGAGCTGGCCAACGCCTTTTCCGAACTGAACGATCCCGTTGACCAGCGGGGCCGTTTCGAGATTCAGGTGCAGGAGAAGGAGGCCGGTGACGAAGAGGCCCATTTCATGGATGAGGACTACGTCCGCGCCCTGGAATACGGCATGCCCCCGGCCGCAGGCCAGGGCATAGGCATAGACCGCCTGGCCATGCTGCTCACGGATTCCGCCTCCATCCGTGAGGTCATCCTCTTCCCGCTGCTCAGGCCGGAGGCCGGGTAGGGTCTATGCGGTTTGAGACCTTTGTCGCACTGAGATACCTGTTCGCCCTGCGCAAGCAGTCGTTCATTTCCGTCATATCCCTGTTCGCCATCTGCGGCGTGGCCATCGGCGTGGGCGCGCTCATCGTGGTCATCGGGGTGATGAACGGGTTCTCGACCGACCTGCGGGACAAGATTCTCGGCGTCAACGCGCATATTTTGGTCACGTCCATGCGCGGCGGCATCAGCGATTATCAGGAACTGGCCGACGAGGCGAAACAGGTTCCGGGCGTCACGGGTGTGACGCCCTTCGTCTATTCCGAGGTCATGCTCTCCACCCGTACCGGGGTCAAGGGCGTGGTCCTGCGCGGTATAGATCCGTCCACCTCCTCCTCGGTCCTGTCCCTGTCCAAGGACATGATCAGCGGCAGCGTCTCTCGCCTGAACGACTCCGGAGACTTCCCCGGAATCATCATCGGTTCGGAACTGGCCAAGCGGCTCGGCCTGACCGAAGGGTCACTGGTCAACCTGCTCTCGCCTTCGGGACGGTCCAGTGCGGCCGGGTTCACGCCCAAGGTGCGCCGCTTCACCGTGGCCGGCATCTTCCGCACCGGCATGTTCGAATACGATTCTTCCATGGGGTACGTCAGTATCCCGGCCGCGCGCCAATTGCTTGGCTTTAAGGGCGACGTGGTCTCAGGGCTCGAAATCAGCGTGAACGACGTCTACAACGTGAAGAAGATTTCCAACGACCTGCGCGACAAGATATCGTCGTTTTCGGTCTTCGTGCGCAACTGGCAGGAGATGAACGCCAACCTTTTCGCTGCATTAGAGCTCGAGAAGACGGCCATGTTCATCATCCTGGCCATGATCGTTCTGGTCGGCTCCTTCTCCATCGTGACCACCCTGGTCATGCTGGTCATCCAGAAGACCAAGGACATCGCCGTGCTCATGTCGCTGGGCGCGGACAAAAAGAGCATCCGCAACATCTTCATGTTCCAGGGAACGTTCATCGGGCTGGCCGGGACGCTCATCGGCTTCCTTATCGGGGTGCCGCTCAGCCTGCTGCTCAAGGAATACCAGTTCATCAAACTGCCGAGCAACGTCTATCCCGTGGATTACCTGCCGGTCCGTCTGGAGGCGCTCGACCTGTTCACCATCGGCGCCGCCGCGTTCCTGCTCTGTTTCGTGGCCACCATTTATCCCGCCCGCCGGGCTGCGGGGTTGAGTCCGTCGGAGGCCTTGCGTTATGAGTAGGGAGGCGATATACCAACTGATTGACGTCAGCAAGGAGTTCGACGGGCCATCCGAAGTGGTCCGCGTACTCCGCAATGTCGATCTGGAAATTCCCCGTGGCGAGTCCCTAGCCATTCTGGGGGCGTCGGGGTCCGGCAAGACCACGCTGCTGCACATGCTCGGCACGCTGGACACCGTGACCAGCGGAAAGATTTATTTGAACGGTGTCGATCTCGGCACCTTGGGAGACAGGGAGCGGGCGGAATTGCGGAACAAGGAAATAGGGTTCGTCTTCCAGTTCCATCATCTCCTGCCCGAGTTCTCCACGTTGGAGAACGTGGCGATGCCCGCCTTCATTGCCGGGAAGGGGCGCAGCCAGGGGTTGCGCATGGCACGGGAGGCCCTCGACATGGTTGGACTTGCGCACAGGCTTGAACACAAGGTAACGACCCTCTCGGGCGGAGAAAGGCAGCGGGCGGCCATTGCCAGGGCCATCCTCCTTCGTCCCAAGGTCCTCCTTGCGGACGAACCCACGGGCAACCTCGACGAGGAAAACGGCTCCAGAATCGGCAAGCTGCTGACTTCGCTTAACAATGAATTGGGTATGACCTTTATCGTCGTGACACATAATCCGGAACTCGCAGCGATGATGCATCGGCGCTTCGAACTGCGTTCAGGAGAACTCTATGCTCAGTAATCTCGCTCGCGGTCTGGCGATGGGGATGGTCGCCGTCTTCGTCCTGCTGGCCGCTGCAACGGGCCATGCCGCCGAAAAGCTCAACCAGGACGTTTCCGTCGCCGTGCTGCCCTTCGAGGTCAATGCTGGCGACGACCTGAGTTATCTCAAGGACAGCCTGCCCGAGCTGCTGACCGACCGGCTGAAGGAGGCCGGATTCAAGGTCGTCGCGCCCGAAGAGGTTGGCCGGGTGTTGACTGACAAAGGGTACACCCAATTCGACCCGGACAGGGCCCGCGAAATCGCCCTGTTGTCAGGGGCCCAATTTTCCGTCTACGGCTCCCTGAACCAGATCGGGGAGAACCTGACCATCGATGCCCGCCTGGTCGACGCCTACGCCAAGGGGCCGGGCAAGAAGCTTTCCGTTACCAAAAAGGGGCTGATCAACCTGCTGCCCGCCGTGGACGCCCTGGTGGACCGCATGCGCATGGACCTCCTGCGCCTGGACATTGTTTCCGAGATCGACGTGGAGGGCACCAAGGTCCTGGACAAGGACGTGGTTCTCATGCGCATGACCATGCAGAAAGGCGACATGATCACCCCCAAGTCCATCAACACCGCGCTGAAGAACGTTTACGACCTCGGTTATTTCGACGATGTCCGCGTCCGGGTTGAGGACGTCGAGGACGGCAAGAAGGTCATCTTCGTAGTCAAGGAGAAACCGCGCATCCAAGCCATCGGCGTGCGCGGGGCCAAGGAGATCGACTCCGCCGACATCCTCGAAGCGGTGTCCACCAAGAAGGGCAGCGTCATCAACCCCAAGGTCCTGTCCGACGACATCCGCGTCATCCGGGAGATGTACCGCAAGGAAGGCTACTACAAGGCCAACGTCACCCAGGAGATCGAGGATGCGGGCACCGGCATCGCCCGGCTGACCTTCGTCATCGACGAGGGGCCGCAGCTCTATATCGAGCACGTCATCATCGACGGTGCCAAGCAGCTCGACCCCGACGACATCAAGGGCGTCCTGGCCCTCAAGGAGCGCGGCTGGCTCTCCTGGATCGACGACTCCGGCGTGCTCAAGGAGGAACTCCTCGACCGCGACGCCGCCGCCATCATGGCCTATTACCAGTCCAAGGGCTTTTTGACCGCCAAGGTCGGCCAGCCCGAGGTTGAGATCAAGGACGACGGTATCGACGTCATCTACAAGGTATGGGAAGGCGACCGTTACAAGATGGGTGACACCTCCTTTACCGGCGATCTCATCGAGGACCCGTCCAAGCTTCTCCAGGTGACCAAGATCGACGAACTCAAGACGGAAGGCCAGTACTTCGACCGGCTCATCCTCAGGGAGGATATCTCGGCCCTGACCTCGTACTACAATGATTACGGCTACGCCTACGCCGACGTGGGCGTGAAGCTCGAGGACGACCCCGAGACCAAGGTCGTCAACGTGGTCTACAACATCAGCAAACACCAGCGGGTGCACATCCGCAGGGTGCTCATTGAAGGCAACACGGTCACCAGGGACAACGTCATTCTGCGCGAGATGCGCCTGGCCGACGGCGATCAATTCAGCGGCGAAAAACTCAAGCGCTCCAGCCAACGGCTGACCAACCTCGACTTCTTCGAGAAGGTGGACATCGCTCCGGTGCCCACGGGCAACCCGGAGGAGATGGATCTGGTGGTCAAGGTCAAGGACAAGGCCACCGGCAAGATCAGCGGCGGCGTGGGCTACTCCACCTATGACGGCGTATTCTTCGGCGGCGAAATCTCCGAAAAGAACCTGTTCGGCCGCGGCTACAACGTGGGCTTCAACGGCCAGATCGGCGGGTCCAGCACCGAGTACGTCCTCCATTTCACCAACCCGCACATCAACGACACCGATCTCGGCTTCGGCAGCAAACTCTACTCCCGGACAACGGATTATGCGCAGTACAACATCTCCGGTAACGGCGGCACGGTGAACTTCTTCTATCCCATCGGGGAATATACCAAGCTCCAGTGGGACTACAACCTGGAGGCATACGAGATCACCGACGTCTCCGACAGCGCTTCCCAGGACATCAAGGACGACGAGGGGTCGCATCTGGCCTCCGTGGTCGCCGGTACGGTCACGCGCGACACCCGTGACGATTTCCGCGACACCACCACGGGCACCCGTGCGAAGCTGAGCATCTTGTTTGGCGGCGGCCCCCTCGGCGGTACCGATAATTTCATCAAATACATCGGTGAGTTCGAATGGTGGCAGCCGGTGCTTGAACAGGTCGTCTTCCACTCCAAGTTCTGGGCCGGCTACCTGCACAAGAATTTCGGCGGCGACGATGTGCCCACCGCACAGCGGTTCGACCTCGGCGGCGTGTACACGGTTCGCGGCTATTCCAATTACCTGATCACGCCGACCGAAGGGCCGGATTCCGATGCCGCCGTCGGCGGCGTCAAGGCCTTCTACACGAACCTCGAACTTAAGCGTCCGATCAGCAAGGAACTCGGCATCGTGGCCTTGGGCTTCTTCGACGCCGGCAACTCCTGGAAGGAAGACGAGCGGTGGTTCGAGTCCGTGGAGCGCGGCAGCGTGGGCAAGCCCTCGCTCGGCCTCTACAAGAGCGTCGGCGCCGGCATCAACTGGTATTCCCCCATTGGTCCCGTGGGCCTGATCTATGCTTACGCACTGGATGATCTGGCCGACTCGAAGCAACACACCTTCGAGTTGATCATGGGCCAGCAATTTTAACCCGACATTGCCTTCAATCAGTCAAGGAGTCATACAATGAAAAAGATCTGTCTGTTTGCCATTTGCTTCGTCTTCCTGCTCCAGGCCGCGGCCTTCGCCGAAACCAAGATTGCGGTCTTCAGCACCAAGGAGGTCATGCAGAAATCGGCCTATGGCAAGGAAGTGCGCGACAAGCTCGACGCCAAGTTCACCGCCCGTGGCCAGCAGCTCAAGAAGGAGCGCGAAGATCTCGAAAAGCTGAAAATGCAGATCGACAGCAACGCCTTCGAGGGCAAGGTCCTGCAGGACAAGGTGACCGAGATGCGCCGCCGCGGGCGTGACTGGAACGAGGATTTTTCCGTTTACCAGAAGGCCATCCAGGCCGAGCAGAACGAGTTGGGTAAGCCCGTGCTCAAGATGCTCGAAAAGGTCGTCATGGATTACTGCAAGTCCCACGGCTACACCATCGCCTTCGACAAGCAGACGCCCGGCCTGGCCTACATCGCCGACGGTCTGGACATCTCCGATGCGCTCATCAAGGCACTCGACAATGCCAAAAAAACCGGAAAGTAAGTGAATGACCATAAAGCTGTCCGCCCTGGCCGAAGAACTCGGCCTTGAATATACCGGTGCGGATAGGGACATCGCCGGGGTGAACACCCTGGAAAAGGCCGGTCCCGACGACCTGTCGTTTCTGGTCAATCCCAAGTATCTGCATCAGCTGGAAACCACCAAGGCCGGATGTGTCCTCACATCCGGCTCTTATGCCGCCAAGGTCCCGTGTGCGCTCGTCAGTGAGAACGTGTATATGGACCTGGCCCGGGCGGTGAACGTCTTCGCGCACCCGCAGGGCTGCCTCTCGGGCGTACACGCGCTGGCTTTTGTCCATCCGGACGCCGACGTGGCAGAGTCCGCCACCGTCTATCCCTTCGCCTTTGTGGGCGAGGGGGCTGTGGTCGGGCCTGGCACCGTAATCTTCGCCGGCTCCTACGTGGGCGAGGGGACCGTGATCGGCAAGGGGTGCATTCTCTATCCCAACTGCGTGGTCATGGGGGGCCTGACCCTGGGCGACAATGTCATTCTCCAGCCCGGCGCGGTACTCGGCGGCGACGGTTACGGCTACGCCCAGACACCGTTGGGGCACATGAAGATTCCCCAGATCGGGACCGTGGCCGTCGAGGACGACGTGGAGATCGGCTCCAACACGGCCATCGACAGGGCTGCCCTGGATACCACCCGCATCCGCCGGGGCACCAAGATCGACAACCTGGTCCAGATCGGCCACAACGTGGAAATCGGCGAACATTGCCTTATCATCGGGCAGACCGGTATCGGCGGCTCCACCGTGGTCGGCAACGGGGTGGTCCTCGCGGGCCAGACCGGCGTACCCGACAACGTGAAGATTGGCGACGGGGCCATGATCGCGGCCCAGAGCGGCATACTCGGCGACGTCGAGCCCGGTAGCAAGCTCGCGGGCAGCCCGGCCATCCCGGCCAAGGCCTACTTCAAGGCCGTGGGGGTGTGTACGCCCAAGCTGCCCGAGCTGTTCAAGCGGGTGAAGAAAATGGAAAAAGAACTGGCCGCACTGAAAGCGGCCGCCGGAGTGAGCGATGAGTAATCAATTCCCACTCGATATACGCAAGATCATGGAGATGCTTCCGCATCGCTATCCGTTCCTGCTGGTGGACCGCGTGCTTGAATACGAACCGGGGGTCCGCCTCAAGGCCATGAAGAACGTGACCATGAACGAGGAGTTCTTCCAGGGGCACTTTCCCGGCCTGCCCGTCATGCCGGGCGTACTGCAACTGGAGGCCCTGGCCCAGACAGGCGCGGTCTTCGTCATGAACTCCTTTGACGAGCCCCTTGAGGACAAGGTCTTTCTGTTCACCGGGCTGAACAAGGTCAAGTTCCGCAGGCCCGTGGTCCCGGGCGATCAGTTGATCATGAGTGTGCATTTCGAAAAACAAAAATTGAACATTTGGAAGATGCGCGGCGTCGCCGAAGTGGACGGGCAAGTGACCTGTCAGGGCGAATTCTCGGCCGCCATCGCCAATAAGGGGGACATGTAATGTCCAGTCAGATCCATCCCAGCGCCATCATCCATCCCTCGGCGGAGCTGGGAGCCGATGTCCGCATCGACCCGTACGTCGTTGTAGGGTCCGACACCAAGATCGGCGACGGCACCTTCCTGGAGGCCCACTGCGTCATCCAGGCGAACACGGAAATCGGCAAGAACAATCATATCCATCCCCACGCCGTTATCGGCGGCGAGCCGCAGCATGCGGCCTTCAAGGGGGAGACGACCTTCACGCGCATCGGCGACGATAACATCATCCGCGAGTGCGTGACCATCCACCGCGGCACGGTGCAGGGCGTGCAGGAGACCGTCATCGGGTCGGGGTGCATGTTCATGGCCTATTCGCACATCGCCCACGACTGCAAGATCGGCGACCACGTCATCCTGGCCAACGCCGTGCAGCTTGCGGGCCACGTCGAGGTCGGCCGCAACGTGATCATATCCGGCATGTCGGCGGTCCAGCAGTTCATCCGCATCGGCGAGTATTCCTTCCTCGGCGGCGCCAGCGGCTACAAGCTCGACGTGCCCCCGTTCATGCTGGCCCACGGCGTCCGGGGCATGCTCTTCGGCCCGAACCTCATCGGGCTCAAGCGCAATGGCTTCGATTCGGCCGCATGCAAGGGGCTCAAGAAGGCGTACAAGATCATCTTCCGCTCCGGACTGACCAAGGAACAGAGCCTGGCCCAGGTGGAAGAGGAGATTCAGGGCATCCCTCAGGTGGACCGCCTCGTCTCCTTCATCCGCGAGAGCAAGAACGGCGTGGTGCCCGACCACAAGCAGCGCTGTTCCAACGGCCATTAACCCTTGCGGAGCGGCATGACCGAGCCCGTCAGCACCATCGGCCTCATTGCCGGAGGCAAACAGTTCCCCGTCCTGGTGGCCCGTGGCGTCAAAGCCAGGGGCCACCGGCTCGTGGTGGCAGGGTTCACCGGCCACACCAACATGGACGTGGCCCCCATGGCCGACGTCTTCCGGGAACTCAAGCTCGGCAAGCTCAACCAACTGATCACTTTTCTCAAGGGCGAGAAGGTGGACAAGGTCATCATGGCCGGGACCATCGAGAAGCCCAAGGTCATGGACATCCGCCATCTGGACATGCGGGCCATCAAGCTCATCCTCGGCCGCAAGGACAAGGGCGACTCGGCGCTGCTGGGCATCATCGCCCGGGAGTTCGAGAAGGAGGGCATGACCGTGGTCCCGGCCCACGAGTACATGCCGGACCTGCTTTCGCCCGAAGGGGTCATGACCCGGCGCGAGCCGGACGAGCGAGAGTGGGGCGACCTCCGGTTTGCCTGGAACATCGCCAAGGAACTCGGCCGGTTGGATGTGGGTCAGTGCGTGGTGGTTCGCGAGGGCATCGTGGCCGCCGTGGAGGCCTTGGAGGGCACGGACGAGACCATGCGCCGCGGCTTTTCCTACGGCGGCCCCGAGTGCACGGTGGTCAAGGTCTTCAAGCCAGGCCAGCAGAAAGAGGTGGACCTGCCGAGCCTCGGCCTGGACACCCTCAAGCTCATGGCCGAGGGCAAGGCCACCTGCCTGGGCGTGGAAGCGGGCAAGAGCCTGTTCTTCGACCGCGAGGCGGCCATCGAGTTTGCCGACAAGTCGGGCATCACCGTGGTCGGCCTGACATCGGAATCCTTTCCCGAATCTTCCTGACATCTTTCGAACGATTCCATCCGTTGCCTTGCCAATGGCGGGGGGTTGTGCGATTACTCTTTGAAGTCATGGAGTTATGGTTGGCCATACCCTCTGCGGCACATGTGTTGCCTTTTCAAAGACGGATTGTTTGATGGATACTGCCCTCGAATGCATGCCCTGTTTCAAGCGGATGGCGGTCCGGGAGGCGGAGATTGCCTGCCCGGACGACCCGGCTCTCCGGGAAGAGATCGTGGCCCGGTGGGAGGCGCTTCTCCCCCGGCTGGACATGGACGAGCCGCCGCCGGCCATCGCCCGCCGCCTGGCGGAACTGGTCCGCGAGGTCTCCGGGTGCACCGACCTGTACGCGGAGGACAAGCGGGCAGCCAATGCCTTTGTCCTCGGGCTGTTGCCGTCCCTCAGGGAGAGGGTGGAAGCCCGGCGGCTCGGGGGCGATCCCCTGGGGCTGGCCTTGGAACTGGCCATCATCGGCAATTATATCGATCGGGGCGTGGAGCTTGATTTCGACCTGGAAAAGGAACTGGCCGAGGTCGCCGATTCCGTATCCCCGGACGTGCTGGCGGCCTTCCGAGAACAGGTGGTCGAGGGCGCGTCCGTGCTCATCCTGGGCGACAACACCGGCGAGATCGTTCTGGACACCCTGTTGGTCCGTGAGCTGACCCGGCTCGGCTGCGAGGTCACCTACGCGGTCCGCTCCCGGCCCGTGCTCAACGACGCCACCATGGCCGATGCGAAGGCCGTGGGTATGACCGAACTGTGCACCGTGGTCGAGTCCGGCGCGGACACGCCCGGCACGGTCCTGAGCCGCTGCACGGAGGAATTCATCGAGCGCATGCGCGGCAGCGACGTCATCCTGAGCAAGGGGCAGGGCAACTTCGAAGCCTTGGACGGGCTCTGGCCCGGCGTGTTCTGCGCCTTCAAGGTCAAGTGCCCGCGCATAGCCCGCAAGACCGGCCTCAGGTTCGGCGCGAGCGCCCTGTGCATGAGCGTCCGCGAACGGAAGGACAAGGGAGACGGGGAAGAGCATGCTTAGGCGGCTGCCGCGCATCCTCGTCGAGAGCCTGGTGGCCCTCATCCTGGTCTGCACCGGCGTGCTGCTGTGGGCGTCCTACTATATCGACACCGGCGAATTCCGCACCCGCTTCACCCAGACCCTGGAGACCGTCCTGGGCCGTCCCGTGACCCTTGGCGGGGACATCGACATCGCGGTCTGGCCTCGGCTGGCCCTGACCGTGGAGGATCTGACCATCGGCGAGGCACCGGGCTTCGGTGACAATCCGGCGGCCCGGTTCGACGACATCAGCATCAGCGTACGGATCATTCCGCTCCTTTCCCGGCACATCGAGGTGGAATATCTGGAACTCAGCGGGGTCAAGGGGGTCGTGGTCCGCGACGACAGGGGCGTCTTCAACTGGCAGTCCCTGGTGGAGCGGAGCGGTTCCGGCGCCGCCATGGACCAGGGCTGGACATTCGCCGTGGACAGCGTGGAGATATCCAAGGCCGAGATCGTGTTCCGCGACGAGATGGCGGCTACCGAGTACAGGCTTTCCGGCATCGACATCCACACGGGCACCGTCGCCCTGGGCGGGGATGTGCCGTTCTCCCTGAAGAGCGGCTTTTCCTGGGCCGATCAGGGGATCATCGCGGACCTGGTCCTCAAGGGCATGGTCCGGGTCATGGATGACGGCACTCCGCCGGTCTTCTCCCAGACCAGCGTCCAGGCCAAGGTGTACGGAAGCTTCCTGCCCAAGGGCGCCGAGCCGGGCGAATTCATCGCCAACCTGGGCCTGGACTGGGACAAGCGGACCGTGGCCTTCGAGGATTTCAAGGCCAGCCTGTTCGGTCTGCGCGCCGAGGGCGACGTGACCAGCGGCGACCTGGACAAGGGGCTGGACTTCAAGGGCCACGTCACCGTGCATCCCTTTGTGCCGCGCACGCTTATCGCCCGGTATGCCCCGGACCTGCCGGTCAAGGACGTGGACGGGCTGGACAGCAGCGCCGTGGCCTCCTACGTGCACGTCAACGAGGACGGCGCGAGCTTCGAGAACCTGGCCTTGACCCTGGACGACATCACCGTGCGCGGTCAATGCGGCTTCAAGGGCTGGTCAAGGCCGGTTTTCGACTTCGCTCTGCGTGCCGACACCATCGACCTGGATCGCTACCTGCCCCTGTTCCGCACCGGCACCCCGTTCCTGTGGGACGATTTCAGCCTGCCGTTCTTCCGGGCCTTCCGGGGCAGCGGCACGATCCGGGCGGACGGTTTCGAGGTGTTGGATACCCTGGTTTCGGACATCCGCCTGAAGGTGGCCGCCACGGACAAGGGCATCACCTTCGACGCCGGGGCCATCCGTGAGGGCATGGCCTCCCTCGGCGGGAACATGACCGTGGCTCTGGGCACGAACAAGAAGGGCGAACCGACGCTGGCTCTGAACGGGGTGGTCGACGCCGAATCCCAGCGGCAGGGATTCGAATTCCTGCAGCGGGCTCCGGTGCGCGTGGACGGTCCGGCAACGGCCCATCTGGAATTTTCGGTCCCGCCCATGTCCTGTCCGCCCGAAGCCCGTTCCATCTACATCCTGCAACATCTCGACGGGCTCGTCCGGCTTTCTCTGGGCGAGGGCAGCGCCGAGGTCGAGCGGCAGAAGGGCGGCCCCCTCTCTCTCAAATATGCCAAGGCCGACCTGGAACTGAAGGTCCGCCCCGATGGAAAGGGCGGCAAAGGGGTCTGGAACGCCCTCCTGTCGGCGGGCGTGAAGATGCGCGGTTCCGGCGATCTGGAAATGGTCAACGCCACGGCGGAAGGGCCGCTTTCCACGGCCGTCGACGAGTTCCGCGCCAAGAGCCCGGGCATGGCCGTCAACGGTTACCTGACCACCCCCTTGTTGCCCAAGGAGGCCAAGCGGCTGGCCTTCGGCGGGACCGTGGCCTTCGACTCGCGGGACGGCAGCGCCGCACTTGCCGACGGTGTGCTCCAGGTCCTGGAGACCACCCTCACGGGCGATGCCCGACTGGCCGGACCGACCAAGGACCGGCGGGTGGAGGGCAGCCTGACCTTGGCCCAGGTCGATCCCAAGCGCATCGTCTATCTCCTGACCGGCGATAATCTCCGCACCAGAGACACCGACGCCCTGCGCAAGGCGTCCCTGAGGGCGCAATTCAAGGCCGACGGCAAAGGATTCACCCTGAGCGAACTCGGCGGCGAACTGGACGGCACCCAGTTCAAGGGCCACGTGGTCGGCACCGGATACGCCCGACCTCTGTTCGCCTTTTCCCTGGCCGCCGGAGCCTTCAATCTGGACCGTTACCTGGCGCCGGCTCCGGCCCCCACCTTGAACGATATCCGCGCGGACAGGAAACCCGAGTCGACGCCCACGGACCTGCCCCTGAAATTCCTCCGTTTTCTCAAGCTCAACGGCAAGGTCTTCTTCCAGGAGTTCACCCTGGCCCGCGTCCACAGCGAGTCGCTGGAAGGCTTTGTCCGCGCCAACGATGGGATCATCCATCTGGCCAAGATGCACGGCACGCTCCATGGCGGGGCGCTCGCGGCGGACCTGGAAGGCAAGGCCGGAGAGAAGGCCCTGGACCTGCACCTGCTGCTGGACGTGAAGGGCATGCAGGCCGGCCCGTTCATGAAGGACATGGCCGACCGCGAATATCTGCGCGGCGAGACGGACATCAAGGGGGACCTGCGCAGCGTGGGGCGGACCGACGACGACATCCTGGCGAACTTGAACGGCACGGCCTCGGTCAGAATCACCAACGGCTCGTTCAAGTTCACCGGATGGGACATCCAGCCCAAATCAGTCGACACGGGCCGGGTCGGGCAGATCGGTGCGGACCGGCAGCGCAAGTCCAACGGTCGCACGGCCTTTCGCCGGTCATTCACCGAGGCCACGGTGAAGCAGGGGGTGTTCACCCTCGACAAGTGCCGGCTGGAGGCCCCGCCCGTGCTGCAGGCTTACGGCGAGGGCGGCTTCAGCCTGCCCGCCAATTCCATCGACGTGTCGATCCGCAACGATTTCGTGGCGGTGCCGAGTGTGACCCTGCACCTGACGGGCAAGCTGACCGACCCCAAGGTGGAGGTACCCACGGGCCGGATACTCAACGACACGGTGCTGAATATCCTCAGCCTGCCCAAGAAGTCCTTCGAATTTTTGCGGGATTTGTTCTGATCAAGGCGCGGTCGGCTTGCCTGCGCGTCCGCAAAGGGTGTAAGCGACAAGCAGGATGGAACCTTTTTCCCCACGTGGAGCGGTCATGAGTCTGGAGCGGAAGGTCGTACAGCTAAAGAGGCATTTTGTGGAGGGTATCTGGAAGCGCAACACCCAGGATACCCCATATCTGGTGCGCACCTGGCGGGGGGCCTGCCGCATGCTCTATCTGGTGGTCTTCAGCTTCATGAAGGACCAGACCATCATCCGAGCGGCGGCTCTGACCTTCACCACCATCCTGTCCATCGTCCCGTTTCTGGCCGTGGCCTTCTCCATTTCCAAGGGGTTCGGGTTCCAGAACACCGGGAAGATGCGAGACCTGATCCTGCATCTGACCACGGGCCAGCCCGAGGTGGCGGACAAGATCATCGAATACATCGACCGGACCAACGTTCAGGCCCTGGGCTGGGTCGGTGTGGTCACGCTGCTCATCACCGTTCTTTCCCTGGTCGGGACCATCGAAAAGGCCTTCAACGTCATCTGGAGCGTGAACAAGGGGCGCTCCGCCTGGCGCAGGATAACGGACTTCTTTCCGATCATTCTCTTCGGCCCGATCTTCATGTTCATCGCATCGAGCTTCAACTTCAGCCTGCAAAATCAGGATTTCATCGCCAGGATGATGAGCCTCAAGGCCATCGGCTACCTGGAGACCATGTTTCTCAAGACCGTGCCGTATCTGTTGATCATCATGGCCTTTTCCATGATGTACGCATTCATCCCCAACACCCGCGTGCGCATCCGCGCCGCGCTCATCGGCGGCGTGGTCGGCGGCGTCCTGTGGCAGATGGCCCAGTGGCTGTACATCAATTGGCAGATCGGGGCGGTCAAGTACAACGCCATTTACGGCAGTTTCGCCCAACTGCCCCTGCTCCTGGTCTGGATCTACCTGAGCTGGGTCATCGTCTTGCTCGGGGCCCAGGTGAGCCATGCCTGGCAGAACATAAATTCCTTCGTCAAACAGCGCTATTTCGGCACGGCCACGCCCTATGAGCGACAGAAGATCGCGGTATTGATGATGGTTGTGCTGGCCAAGCGCTTCCACGAGGGCAGCCCGCTGCCGTCCGTGGAGGAGATATCCGATGGCCTCATGGCCCCGGCCACCCTGGTCTCGGATCTGTTCGGCGTGTTGCAGCACGCGGGCTACACCGTCCCGGCCGAAGTGCCGGGGTGCGAAGTCTACGCCCCGGCCCGCGAGTTGTCGGACGTGCGCGTGCTCGACGTCATCCGGGCCGTGAACATGGAGGGGGAGCAGCGGGTATTTGCCGAGTTCGACCAGAAGTACGGCTTTCTCGACCGCATCTTGGGGGACCTGGGCGAGGCCACGGCCAACAGCCCGGCCAACCTGACCCTGCTGCAATGCGCCGAGGAGTATCCCGGCGCCGTCTTCAACATCGTTCCGGAAGACGAAGCGGGGCGCTGCCCGCAGCGGTCCTGACCGAATCCCCTAACGCTGGCCGTAGGCCGCTTCGTACTTAGCCTTGAGTTCCCGGAAGGTGCCTTCCTCGATGGCCTTTCTGATCTGCTTCATCAGGTCCAGGTAGAAGTACAGATTGTGGTAGGTGTTCAGCCGGTAGGAGAGCAGCTCCTTGGCCATGTACAGGTGCCGCAGATACGCTTTGGTGAAGTTGCGGCAGGTGTAGCAGCCGCAGTTCGGATCCAGCGGCGAGTCGTCCTCGGCGTATTCGGCCCGTTTGATGTTGACCTTGCCCGTGGAGGTGAACAGGGTCCCGTTGCGGGCGTTGCGCGAGGGCAGGACGCAGTCGAACATGTCCACGCCTGCCGAAACCCCTTCCAGGATGTCCAGCGGGGTGCCCACGCCCATGAGGTAGCGCGGCTTGTCGGATGGCAGCTTGGGCGCGATGTGGTGCAGGATGTCGTACATCTCTTCGGTTGACTCGCCCACGGACAGGCCGCCGATGGCAAACCCCTCGAAGTCGATCCCGCGCAGTTGTTCCAGGCTGCGGTCGCGCAGGTCCTTGTAGAACCCGCCCTGGACGATGCCGAACATGATCTGGTCGCCGCTGCCCTTGGGGTAGTGGTCGCGGCAGCGCTGCGCCCAGCGGGTGGTCATCTCCAGGGACTTCTCGGTGTAGGCGCGGTCGTTGCCGTAGCCCACGCACTCATCGAGCACCATCATGATGTCCGAGCCGAGGTTTTTCTGGATGTCGATGGCCTTTTCCGGGGAGAAAAAGTGCTTGGAGCCGTCGATGTAGGAGCGGAATTCCACGCCTTCCTCGGACAACTTGCGGATGCCCTCCAGGCTGAAGACCTGGAACCCTCCTGAGTCGGTCAGGATGGGGCGCTTCCAGTTCGCGAACTTGTGCAGGCCGCCGCGTCGGGCCACCAGCTCGTCGCCGGGCCGCAGGTACAGGTGGTAGGTGTTGCCCAGGATGATCTGGGCCTCCATTTCCTCCAGGTCGAGCGGGGTCAGGCTCTTGACCGTGCCCTGCGTGCCGACCGGCATGAAGATGGGCGTCTGGATGTCGCCGTGCGCCGTGCTCAGGGTGGCGCGCCGGGCCAGGTTGTCCGTGGCATGGATGGTGAAATCGCCGGGCCTGGTCATTGGTTGACCCCCTTTTTCGGGCAGATGTCGTTGAGTTCGCAGATGTCGCACTGGGGCTTGCGGGCCGGGCAGACCTCCCGGCCGAAGAAGACCAGGAGATGGTTCACGTCGCCCCAGGCATCCTGCGGAAAGAGGGGCATGAGATCCTTTTCTACCTGCACGGGTTCGGTCTTGGTCGTCAGCCCCATGCGGAAGGCCAGCCGCTTCACGTGGGTGTCCACGGCGATGCCCTCGTTCACGCCGAACGCGTTGGCCAGGACGATGCTTGCGGTCTTGCGGGCCACGCCGCCGAGCGTGATCAGTTCGGCCATGGTCCGGGGGACCTCGCCGCCGTATTCGCTCATGATCCGCTGGGCCGCGGCCTTGATGTTTTTGGCCTTGTTGCGGAAAAATCCCGTGGACCGGACCACGTCCTCGATCTCGGCCACGTCGGCTTCGGCCGCGTCCCTGATCTCGGGCCAGCGCTCGAAGAAGACCGGGGTGACCTTGTTGACCCGTTCGTCCGTGCATTGGGCGGAAAGGGCCGTGGCCACCAGCAGTTCCCAGGGATTGGTGTAGTCCAGGGCCGGTTTGGGAGAGGGATACCGCTTCGAGAGGCGGTCGAATATTTCTGCTGCGCGTTCTTTCTTGTTCATGTGTACTCCGTGTCGGAGGGTTGTTAGCACCTGCGGCCGCGCGGCTCAAGCGCCAAAGATTCCGCCCTCCGGTTGCGTCCTTCGGCGAACCATGTATCATCCATGAAAACGGAGGAACCCATGTCCGAATCGTTCATCTACATCACCTGCGCATCTCCGGATGAGGCCGAGACCATCGGGGCCATGCTCGTGGAGCGGCGGCTGGCGGCCTGCGTGAACATCCTGCCCGGCATGCGCTCGCTCTACTGGTGGCGGGGAAAGGTGGAACGGGGCGAGGAGACGGTGCTCATCGCCAAGACCAGGGACGGCCTGGTGGAACCGTTGACAGATGCCGTCAAGGCGGCCCACGGGTACGAGGTCCCGTGCGTGGTTTCCCTGCCCATCACCGGCGGCAACCCGGACTTTCTCGAATGGATTCGGACCGAGACGGTGGGCGGCGGTGAAAAGGGCTCCCGTTGACAGGGGGGCGGCCCTGCACGTAGGTTCGCGTCAACCGAATCAGCTTCTTTAGGAGAACACATGCAGATCTACATTTCCGGGTCCCTGGCCTTCGACCGCATCATGACCTTTCCCGACAAGTTTTCCAATCATATCCTGCCGGACAAGATACATATTCTCAATGTGTCCTTCCTGGTGGACGGGCTGGTTGAGCGATTCGGCGGCACGGCGGGCAACATCGCATACAACCTGTCCCTGCTGGGCGAGAAATCCACCATCCTGAGCCAGGTTGGCAAGGACTTCGGCCCTTACGACGAGCGCCTTCAGCAGTATGGCATCGCCCTGGACGGCATCCGGACCATCGACCAGGAGTTTACCGCCGGGTGCTACATCACCACCGACATGTCCGACAACCAGATCAACGGGTTCAATCCCGGGGCCATGAAATACCCCAGCCAGTACGACATGACCCGCATCGATCCGTCCGACGCCATCGGCCTCATCGCGCCGGGCAACATCAACGACATGGTCGATCACCCGAAATACTACCGCGAGCACGGCATCCCTTACATCTTCGATCCGGGCCAGCAGATTCCGGCCCTGGGCGGCGACAGGCTGAAGGAGGCCGTCAACGGCGCGGAGATCCTGATCGTCAATGACTACGAGTTGGAGATGGTCATGAAGTCCACGGGCATGACCAAGGAGGATATCGTCGACCAGGTGGGCTACCTGATCACCACCCTGGGCGAAAAAGGCTCCATGGTCAGCTGCGAGGACGGGGACACCACCATCGGCGTGGTTCCGGCCAGGGAAGTGCTGGACCCCACCGGGGCCGGAGATGCCTTCCGCGCCGGGCTGCTCAAGGGGCTGGCCATGGGCAAGACCGTGGCTGAAGCCTGTAAGCTGGGCGCCACCTGCGCCACCTATGCGGTGGAGTTCAAGGGCACCCAGGAGCACTCCTTCACCCTGGAGGAATTCACCGAGCGTTACGAATCGGTTTTCGGACCCCTGACGTAGCTGCGGCCCGACAAGGCCGGGGAGGGCGACATGATCGAACTCAAGGTCCAGGCCATCGAAACATATCTGCGGCGTGTGTACGGCGACGACGCCCGGCTTCTGGCCGCAGGCGACATCGGCAGCCTCGACGCGCAGGGCATGAAGGGGTTCGGCTACGGCAAGCCCCTTCTTGTCCATTTTGAAACCGGCGGCGAGGTCAGGGAGGCCGTGTTTTCGGTCATGAAGGGCGACAAGTACGGCCACCAGTTCTACTGGGACCGCGCCGCGATCCTCATGTTCCAGTACGAGACCTCGGCTCGCATGGCCCGCCATGTCCATCCCCTCGGGCTCGGCTACGTGGACGGCTCGGACGCGCTCATCCCGATGAAGGACCCCAAGGAGTTCTTTATCGTTAACGAGAAGCTCCAGGGACACGACTATTTCCTCGACCTGGAGCGCATCCGGGCGCACGGGTTGCTCGACCGGGACCTGGAAACGGCCCGCGAGTTCGCCCGCTGGCTGGCCGGGGTGCACGCCGAAAAGCTCGATGATCCGCCTCTGTATTCTCGGCGCATCCGCAACCTGCTCGGGGCCAGCGAGTGCATCCTCGGGTTGGTGGATGAGGCCTTTCCCCGCGACTACGCCTTTTTCGGCGGGGACCGTTTCCGGGCCTTGGAAAAGCGGCTCATCGACTGGCGCTGGAAGCTCAAGGCCTACGCGCACCGGCTGAGCGCGGTGCACGGGGACTTCCACCCGTGGAACGTGCTCGTCACCGACGACGGGGACTTTTCGGTGCTCGACCGCAGCCGAGGCGAGTGGGGCGAGCCGGGCGGCGACCTGGCCTCCATGGCCGTCAACTATCTGCTCTGGTCCCTGTACGACCACGAGAAGCTGGCCGGTCCCTTCCGGGAACTCTACACCGCCTATTTCGGGGAGTACCTGGAGCGCACCGGGGACACCGAGGTCCTTGAGGTTCTGGCCCCGTTCTGCGTCTTTCGCGGCCTGGTCATCGCCTCCCCCGAGTGGTATCCCGACCACCCCGATCCGGTGCGCCGGCGCCTGTTCAATTTCGTGTCCAACGTCCTTGAAGACGAGGTCTTCGACTGGGAACACGTCAACCGGTACCTGGAGTAGGGCGTATGGCCGGCCGGAGCGGTGAGGGCTGGGCGGTCTGGGTCGTGGGGCTGCCCGGCAGCGGCAAGTCCACCCTGGCACGCGGCCTGCACGATGCCCTGGAGGGTCGCGGTGTGCACACGGTCCTGTTGCAGATGGACGAGCGGCGCAAGGCCTATTTCCCGGAACCGGAATACACTCCCGAGGAGCGTGAGGCGGCCTACTGGATGTTTGCCGAGGAGGCGGCCGGGCTGGTACGCGAAGGGCGCAACGTGATTCTGGACGGCTCGGCACATAAGGTATCCATGCGTCGTGTCGCGCGGGATAAAATTTCTCGATTCGCCGAAATATTCGTTGAATGCGAGTTGGAAACGGCCATGGCGCGGGAGGCCGCCCGGCCCGCCGGAAAAGTTATGGCCGATCTCTATCGCAAGGCCCTGCTTCGCAAGGAAACAGGTAATGAATTTTATGGGTTGGGTGATGTTATTGGAGTGGATGTGCCCTTTGAACGGGACTCCATGGCCGAGTTCGTCATCGACAACACCGGATTGACTCGGGAAGAGACGTTGGGAAAAACCTTGCACTTTGTGGACACATGGCTCGCCAATGTATAATTGCCCCCTTAACCGTGCCGAAATATCGGCCTGAAAAAAAGGACCGGCCGCATTGCGGCCGGATGAATGGATATGAAATTTCACATCACCACCTTCGGGTGCCAGATGAACGTCCACGACTCGCAGTGGCTCGCCCGCGCCCTGGAAAGCAGGGGATGGGAGGAGACCGGCGACGAGGACGCCCAGGTATACATCCTGAACACGTGCAGCGTGCGCGACAAGCCGGAGCAGAAGGTCTACAGCGAACTCGGCCGGGTGGCCGCGCACCTCAAGCGCGATGAAAACGTCTTCGCCGCCGTGGGCGGCTGTGTGGCTCAGCAGGTGGGGCGCGGCTTTTTCGAGCGCTTCCCCTTCGTCAAGCTGGTCTTCGGCTCGGACGGCATCGCGGGCGCGCCCAACGCCCTGGAGCGCATCGCCGCAGGCAGGGAAGACCGCGCGGCCCTGCTGGATTTCGTGACCCTGTACGAGGAGCGCGAGCAGCCCTGCGCCCCGTCGGCCGCGAACGAGTCCCGCCAGGCCTTCGTCAACATCATGCAGGGGTGCGACAATTTCTGCGCCTACTGTATCGTGCCTTACACACGGGGCCGCCAGAAGTCCCGCACCCCGGACGCCATCCTGGACGAGTGCCGCGCCCTGGTCGAGGGCGGCGTGCGCGAGATCACCCTGCTCGGGCAGAACGTCAACAGCTTCGGCCTGGACAAGGGCGGGGTGGGCGTCAGCTTCGCCGAACTCCTGCGTTCCGTGGCCGCCATTCCCGGCCTGGACCGGCTGCGCTTCACCACCTCGCATCCCAAGGATATAGCCGGGGAAGTCATCCGGGCATTCGGCGAACTGCCGAACCTGTGCCCCTCCCTCCACCTGCCCATGCAGGCCGGATCGGACCGGGTGCTCAAGGCCATGCGCCGCAAATACGACATGCAGCGCTACCTCTCCATCGTGGACGGGCTGCGAGCGGCCAGGCCGGACATCAGCCTGACCACGGACCTGATCGTGGGGTTCCCGGGCGAAACCGAAGAGGACTTCCGGCAGACGCTGGACATGGTCGAGCGGGTCGGTTTCGAGTCGAGTTTTTCCTTCAAGTATTCCGATCGTCCTGGAGTGGCGGCCGTGAACATGGAGCCCAAGGTCCCGGCCGAAGAGGCTTCGGAGCGGTTGCTGCGCTTGCAGACTCTGCAAAATAATATTACTAGAAAATGTCTAAAGAATCTTGTGGGCGCGCAGACCGACGCGTTCATGGAAGGGTTGAGCCGCATGCAGGACGGAGACGCCGTTTCCTGGAAGGGGCGTGATCCGGCCGGGCGTATCGTCAACGTCTCCATGGCGGAGACCGCCGGACTGACCGGCATGATGGTCCCGGTGAAGATTGTGGAAGCCAAGAAACACTCCCTGGTGGGAGAGAGGACGGGCGAACCGTGGTAAAGGTCGAGATATTCGGGCTGGCGGTGGATGAGGCGGGCAAGTCCCCGATCATCGTTCTCAAGGATGAGGAAGAGACCAAGGTCCTGCCCATCTGGATCGGGGCCATGGAGGCCATGGCCATTTCCATGGCCATCAACAAGGTGCCGTTTCCCCGGCCCATGACCCACGACCTGCTGCTCAACGCCATCCGCTCTCTGGGCGGCACCATCAACCGCGTGGAGATCACCGACATAGAAAACGGGACCTTCTTCGCCGAGATCGTGGTCTCAGCCGGGGACGATACCCTGCGCCTGGACAGCCGCCCGTCGGACGCCATCGCCCTGGCCGTGCGAGCGGAGTGCCCCATACTGGTGGGCGAGGCGGTCCTCGAAGAGGCCGGGGGCGCGTTCCCGGATCATCCCGAGACGGTCATCAAGACCGAGGACGCCGATAAATGGCAGGAAGAGCTGGACAAGCTCTCCGAAGACGACATCAAATACAAGATGTAGGCACCGTATGATCGATTTGCATACCCATACCATTTTCAGCGACGGGGAACTGATCCCCGCCGAACTCGTCCGCCGGGCCGAAGTGTTGGGCTACAAGGCCCTGTGCATGACCGACCACGCGGACGAGGCGACCACCTACCATATCCTCGAGAACGTGCTCCGTTTCGTCAAGAAACACGGTCACTTCTTCGACATCAACGTCTTGGCCGGTGTCGAGCTGACCCATGTGCCGCCCGCGCTCATCGCCGAGATGGTCAAGAGCGCGCGGGATGCCGGGGCGCAGTTGGTGGTCATGCATGGCGAGACCCCGGTGGAGCCCGTGGCCCCCGGGACCAACCTGGCGGCCATCGAGGCGGGCGTGGACATCCTGGCCCACCCCGGCCTGATCACCGACGAGGAGGCCGCGCTCGCCGCGGAAAGGGGCGTCGCGCTCGAGATCACCACGCGCGGCGGACACAGCTATACCAACGGCCACGTGGCCGCCATGGCCCGCAAGCACGGGGCCGGGCTTGTGGTCAACAACGACGCCCACGCCCCCCGCGACCTGGTGGGCGAGGAGCTGCGGCGGACCATCGCCCTGGGCGCGGGGCTGACCCCGGACGAATATCGTCAGACAGAGGCCAACGCCTGGGAGATCGTGCAGCGATGCATGAAATGATGTTTCCGATCCGTCGCATATTCGTGACCAAGAAGGCGTAGGCACGTACAGGAATACAGGAAAGCCGTGGCTTGCTTGAGGCCCGGCTTTCTTCGCATGAAGCGGGCCGGACGGCCCATAGACCCGAAAAGGTGCAACCATGAACTTTCTGCCCGACAACTCCATCCTGTCCCTGCTTGCCGGGGCGACCCTGGCGGTGAAGCTGGTCATGCTCTTCCTGGGATGCATGTCCCTGTGGAGCTGGACCATCATTTTCTTCAAGTTCTTCACCATCGGCACGGCCCGCAAGAAGGTCATGGCCGGGTACGACGCCTTTGTGGCCGCCGGGGACCTGTCCAAGGGAATCAAGGGGTTGGGCGACAAGGAGCAGTCGCCCCTGGCCCGCGTCTCGTCCCTGGCCGTGCACGAGTTCCGTCTGCTGGAGAAGGCCGGGATCAACCGCGAGCGCAAGCGGCTGCTGGTCAAGGACACCCTGCGGCGCGTGCTCAAGCAGGGCATCTCCAAGGAGATGCGCGGGTTGACCCGCAACCTGCCGTTCCTGGCCACCTGTGCCAACGCGGCCCCGTTCATCGGCCTGTTCGGCACGGTCTGGGGCATCATGCACTCGTTCCATTCCATCGGGCAGGCGCAGAGCGCGGCCCTGGCCACGGTGGCGCCCGGCATCTCCGAGGCGCTCATCGCCACGGCCATCGGGCTGCTCGTGGCCATCCCGGCGACCATCTTCTACAACTATTTCCTGGGCAAGCTGAACGAGGTCGAGTCCGGCATGGTCGATTTCGCCGGGGCCTTCCTGAACCGCGCCGAACGCGAAATCGCCTGGGCCGACAAGCCCGAGCGGGGCTAGGAGCGCGCCATGGCGATCAAGACCGGCGGCGGCTTCCTCAACGAGATCAACGTCACACCCTTCGTGGACGTGATGCTGGTGCTGCTGATCATCTTCATGGTCACGGCCCCGCTCATGACCCAGGGGGTGGAGGTAGACCTGCCGACCACGCGCACGGTCCGCAACCTGCCCCAGGACTCCGAGCACCTGGTCCTGACCGTGCGCAAGGACGGCCGGATCTTCCTGGACGAGTACCAGGTCTCCATGGACGAGCTGGAGGACCACCTGAAACGGCTGGTGGCCGGACAGAAGAAGCAGCTCTTCCTGCGCGCGGACAAGGAGGTCCCCTACGGCACCGTGGTCCAGGTCATGGGCGAGATCAAGGCCGCGGGCATCGACAAGCTCGGCATTGTGGCGGAAGAGCCCAAACAAGACAAAAACAAGTAAATCTCCAGAGTTGATATAGACATGCGGCAGGGCCTCGGTTTTCTCCTTTCCCTCTTGTTCCACGCGGGCATATTCGCCTTCGCGCTCTATGGCGTGAACTATACGGCCACGCGCGTGAATCTGGACCGGCCCGTGTACAACGTGGACCTGATTTCGTTGGCGCCGCCTCCGCCCGGGCCGCCAGTCAAGGTCCAGGCGGAAGCCGAGGCTCCGGCCCAGGCACCGGCCGTGCCCGTGGTGGAAGCCCAGCCCGAGCAGGCTGAGGCCCAGCCCGTGCCCGTGGTCGAGGCCAAACCCGAGCCCGAACCCGAAGTCAAGGATATCAGCCCGAAGAAGGTCGAGAAGAAGACCGTGGTCAAGAAGAAGGAAGAGCCCAAGCCGAAACCGAAACCCGAGCCCAAACCAAAGCCGAAGCCCAAGCCCAAGCCGAAGCCCAAGCCTAAACCCAAGCCCGAAAAGACGGCCAAGCAGTTGCTGGCCGAGGGCATGGCCGCGGCCAAGGCCCAGGCCAAACGCGAGGAAGCGGCCAAGCAGAGCGCCCTGGCCAGCGAATTGGCCGCCCTGAAGAAGCAGGAGGGCAGCAGCGTATACGCCCACGGCGGGCAGCCCGGCGGCCAGGAGGGCGGCAAGGTAGGCGGTTCGATCGGCGGTTCCGGCTCCGGCCTGTCCGAGGTCTATGCCCTCATCGTTGGGTCGGCCATCAAGAAGCACTGGCGCTACCCCGCCTTTGCCGGCGAGGCCAACCTGACAGTCACCATTGAAATAACCCTTGCGGAAGACGGCAAGATTCTTTCCTCGAAGGTCCTGGAATCCTCGAATAATCCTGAATTCGACAGTTCCGCCCTCCGAGCTATCAAGGAAACCGAGTATGTCGAAAAGCCGAGAACCGAACGTGACCGGCTCATTCGCATCAATTTCAACAGCCAGGAACTCTCAGAGTAGATGGTATGAAACGGATAACGACACTCTTTGCCTCATTGGTTCTCGTCTGCCTCACGGCCGCGTTCGCGTCGGCTCAGGGCCCCCTGACTGTGGACATCCACGGTCCCGGCCAGCGCATGGTCAACATCACCCTGCTCCCGCCCAAGGGGCTCGACGGCCAGCCGGTGCCCGAAGCCGCCGCCAAGGCCTTCGCGGATCTGGTGTCCAACGACCTCGGCTACATTCCGTTCCTCAAGCTGGTCCCGGCGAGCCAGTTGCTCGGCGGCGACCCGAGTCACGGCGTGACCGCCCAGGACATTGATTTCAAGCCCTTCCAACTGGCCCGGGTGGACCTGTGCATGACCACGGGCTGGAACGGCCAGTACCTCGAGGCCCGCGTGTACGAGACATTCAGCGGCCGGCGGGTCGTGGGCAAGGCCTACCGCGACGTGGCCGACAAGCTGCCCCTGGTGGCCGATCGCTTCTGTTCCGCCTTCCTGGAGGCCCTGACCGGCAAGAAGGGGTTCTTTGATTCGCCCATCGCCTTCGTCAAGCAGATGGGCAAGACCAAGGAGATCTTCACCGTCCTGCCCCAGGGCAGGGCCCTTACGCAGATCACCGATCTGGGCGGGTACAACCTGAGCCCGGCCTGGTCCGCCAACGGCGGCCAGCTCGCCTTCACCCATATCGGCAACGAGCGCCACGAACTGTGCATCTACGACAGCAAGACGCAGAAGATCCGGCGCATCGCCAAGGGGCTGGGCGACACGGTCATCAGCCCGGTCTACGGGCCCGGCGACGTGCTCTACGCCTCTCTTAACCTGAACGGGACGACCAACATCTACGAACTGAGCAAGTCCTTCAAAGTCGGCAAGCGGCTGGCCGGAAGCCCGTATATCGACGTTTCGCCGAGCTTCGACCGCACCGGCTCCAAGATGGTCTTCACCTCGGGCAGGGCGGGCAACCCGCACGTCTACCTCCTGGATATGAAGTCCGGGCAGGTCCGGCGCGTGACCACCACGGGCAAGTACAACACCCATCCGTGTCTGAGTCCGGACGGCCGGTATGTGGCCTATACCCACCAGACCTCGGACGGGCACCGCATCTTCCTGCACGATCTCGAGACCGGACGGGAAAAGCAACTGACCTTCGGACCGGGCAACGACGAATATCCGGCCTTCGGCCCGGACGGCTACTTCGTGGCCTTCGCCTCCAGCCGGACCGGCCAGTACCAACTGTATCTGACCACCAGACATGGAGATACGCCGCACAAGATATCCACCGGCAAGGGGGCCGCTTTCGCGCCTGCCTGGGACACTTCCTTGCAGTGGTAAATTGTCATATGATCAGGGTTGATTTTTGTCTTGGAAAAGGTAAAGCGTAAAAGGTGCGAAAACCGAGCGCTCTCGGGTTACTGGAAAAATGCCGAGCGATGGCTCTATCAAGGAGTGAGCATGAAAATTAAATGGTATGTCGGTATGGTGGCCCTCTTGGCCTTGTCCCTTCTTCTCTTTGCCGGCTGTGCAAAGAAATCCACAACCACGGAGCCGACTCAGGGTCAGGTCGAAGTAAAGGACGACACCCAGTGGACTCCGCCCAAGCAGGAAGAGCCCGCTGTCGATGAAGCCACCCTGGCCGCCGAGGCGCAGGCCCGGGCCAAGGCCGAGGCCGTCCAGGAATTGACCAACGTGACCATCCATTTTGCCTTCAATTCCTACGAGCTCAGTGATGAAGCCCGCTCCATCCTTGCCCAGAAGGCCAACATCCTGCGCAAGTACACGGGCGTCAACGTGGTCATCGAAGGCCACTGTGACGAGCGTGGCACCGAAGAGTACAACCTCGCCCTGGGCGAACGCCGTGCCCGCGCCGCCTACGAGCACCTGGTCATCCTCGGCGTGGAACCCGAACGGATGAAGATCGTCAGTTTCGGCGAGGAATACCCCGTCGACCCCGCCCACAACGAAACCGCCTGGGCCAAGAACCGCCGCGACGAGTTCGTGGTCAAATAGACCGGCGAGAGTATTGCTATAGTAAAAAACGCCGCCCTGTTGGGCGGCGTTTTTTTTTTGCCTCCGGCGGCCGGGGGAAGGGGGAAAGGAAACCCTTTGAAAAGGGCTTTCCTTTCCCCCTTCCCCGGCCCCTCATCTCCCTTTTCTTCCTAAACTTTTTGTATGCGCATTCGCGCGGGTTGAGTAGGGAGGAAAGGCGTGTTTCTATTCCAGAAATGATGCGGAATCGGTACGTCACACTGTGAAGAGGCGTGGCTGGCAGTAGACGCACGGCCTCCGCGATAGCGGCAAAAAAAAGTTTTGGAGAGTCCAGAGAACCTTTTTCAAAAGGTTCTTTGGCCGTCGGAGACGCCCGGCCGGCGAGGCCCCGCAGGAGGCATTCCTCCTACCCGATCATCGAAACGAGATAGGCGAGGAGATGCAGGCAGCCCATGGCGTAGAGTCCGGCCACGCCGTCGTCGAGCATGACCCCGAAGCCGCCGGGGAAGGCGGTCTCGGCCCATTTGACGGGCCAGGGCTTGAGGATGTCGAAGACGCGGAACAGGGCGAAGGCGGCGGCCAGGTACCAGAGGGGCATGGCCTGGAAGAAGAACAGGGCGAGCCATTGGCCGAAGAGTTCGTCCACGACCACGCAGCCGGGGTCCTTTTTGCCCATGACGGTCTCGGCCCGGCCACAGGCCCAGGTGCCGAGGATAAAGACGCCGAGCAGGGCGGCGGCGCGCCAGGGCAGGGCGAGGGCCAGGAGGAGCGAGGGCGCGATCACCACGGCGGCCAGGGAGCCCCAGGTGCCGGGGGCCTTGGGAAAGTGGCCGACGGGACCGAGGGTGGCCACGGCGAGGGCCAGTTTGTCGAGGGGATTGGTTTCGGACATGGGGCGGGCTCCGGGCTGCGGTTTACGGCCTTGATAATCGGAAACGCGGCCGCAGGCAATGCCCTTGACGGGTGCAAGGGGCCGAGGGTATCGGTTGGGCGTTATCACGGCCTCCTTTCCGGCGGCCGCCCAACCTTCAAAGGTGACTGTTTGAAGCTTCCGCTTTCGGATCTTGTTAGTTAGCTCCATCCCCGCCCATGCGGCCATTGCCGGGCGGGCGGAATCGATTGACGGCCGCGCCCGCACGGGGCGCGGGTCTTATCCCATGGACCGTAACAACAGGAATTGAAGATGCATATACGCTTGGGAACAGACAACGACGTCGCCGCCATCCGCGCGGTCGAACACGCTGCCTTCCGCAACCATCCCCAGCACGCGCCCGGGGCCGAACCTACCGAACACCTGATCGTCGACGCCCTGCGCAGCGCGAGCCGCCTGAGCCTGTCACTGGTGGCCGAAGACCGAGGGGAAGTGACGGGGCACGTGGCCCTGTCTCCGGCCGTCGTAGGCGAGGACGGACAGGGCTGGTACATGCTCGGCCCGGTGGGCGTATCGCCCGGCCGGCAGGGGCGGGGCATCGGTTCCGCCCTGGTCCGCGAGGCCCTTCGCATCATCCGGGACCAGGGCGCGCGCGGCGTGGTTCTGGTCGGCGACCCGGCCTATTACGGACGGTTCGGCTTTCGCGCATGGCCGGGGCTTATCATGGACGGCGTGCCGCAGGAGAACGTCCTGGCCGTATCCCTGGACGGGCGAGAGCCCGAAGGGGGCGTTCGGGCCGATCCGGCGTTCCTGGTGACCGCCGACGAGTGATCGTGCACAGGCTATGAATCGGGGAGCGGGCCGGGTGGTCCGCTCTCTTTTTTTACGGGCGGTGAGTGGCGGCCTGGTGACGATTCATTCCTTTTTCGCATCGGGGTGTGCGCAAACGGGATGCCTTGTGGTTGGGATGGACCTGCAATGAGGCCGAAAAGCCGAGGGAGGTTCCATAAAGGCGTCCGAGCCAGATAGTCCTGAGTCAATACAGCCCGCTGATGTCCGTGGATACGCCGCTGATAGACGCGTATGGAGGGAGGCGCGTGGAGTTGCCCCGGGTCTATTCCTTATGCCGGGGGCCAAGCCCCTGTGCGACGGCTCGCATGAGGAGAACGGGGTCGAGGGCTGATTTGGGCGCGGCTCCTTCACGGCCCTTGCGTGTCGGCAGAAGGGCGATTATGGTGTCGCCGACCGCCTCCGGCAACCGCCGGGAAAGAAAGGAGCAAACGCATGCAGCCCGCCACAGGACAGGATCTCCCGAGGATCGTCGACATCTATAATTCCACGGTGCCCACGCGCACTGCCACGGCCGACACCGAACCGGTCAGCGTGGAGTCCAAACGGGCCTGGTTCGACAACCACGTGCCCGGCAAGCGGCCCATCCTGGTGGAGCGCATCGACGGCGAAGTCGCGGCCTGGGTCAGCTTCGAGTCCTTTTACGGCCGCCCGGCCTATGGCCGTACCGCCGAGATCAGCATCTACATCGCCCCGGAATACCGACGGCAGGGGCTGGGCAGGCGGCTGCTCAAGGAGGCCCTGGACATGACCCCGGAACTGGGCATCCGGACCGTGGTGGCCTACATATTTTCCCACAACGAGGGGTCCATGCGGCTGTTTTACTCCTTCGGTTTCGAGGAGTGGGGCAGGCTGCCGGACATCGCCGAAATGGACGGCAAGCGCTACAGCTTGTCCATCCTGGGCAGACACGTCAATCCGTAGCCGGGCCTTTTTGACGCCGTCTCCTTCGGCGCGTATCTTGTGCTATCCCATTGACCTCTTGACCTGGAGTACCCATGGACGCCAAGCCCAAGGCTGCCGGAAAAAGCAGCATCGACCACATCGACCAGGACCTCGCCTTCGACAACATCATGGTCGGCTCGCGGGCCACGTACCTCGACCTCGGCTGCGGCGCGGGGAACTACACCCTGGCCCTGGCCCGAAGGCTGGGCGCGGGCTCCCTGGTCTACGCGCTGGATCTATGGCCCGAGGGGATCGCCACCCTGGACGAGACCGCGCACAAGGAAGGGCTGGGCAACGTCGAGCCCAAAGTGGCTGACCTCACTAAGCCGCTCGACCTGGCCACCGGTTCGGTGGACGCCGCGTTCATGGCCACCGTGCTGCACGACCTGCCCGAAGCGGCCCGGCCGGGCCTCATGGGCGAGATCGGCCGGGTGCTCGTGCCAGGCGGCGTGTTCGCGCTCATCGAGTTCAAGAAGTTCGCCCACGGCCCCGGCCCGTCATCCCCGGACAAACGCATCGGTCCGGAGGACGCCGACCGGCTGACCTCGCCGTACGGGTTTGTCCCCGACGCCGTGGTCGACCTGGGCGAATTCACCTATCTCGCCCGGTTCATCAAAAAATAATCAGCGAGAGGAGGGCGACTATTCGATGAAGCCCTTTTCCCGCATGATGTCGGTCCCGACGAACCGGGCCATGCCCGTCTTCATCAGGCTGAACCCCTGCTTCCGGTAGAAGCCTTCCTTGCCGGGCGCAGCATACAGGATGACGTTGCAGTCACCTACGCCGTCGAGGATGGCGTGCATGATCGAGCCCCCGATCCCGTTTCCCTGGTATTCAGGGAGCACGGCGCAGTCGTAGAGCGCCGCCTGATACGCCCCGTCGGAGATGGCCCGGCCGAAGCCGACCAGCCTGTCTCCGTCATGGACGAACACGGTGGTGTGGCTCGCACCGAATGCCTTGGCGTGCACCTCGGGCGCGTAATGAGCCATGCCGACCCGTTTCAGAATGTTGGACACTTCCTGCCAGTCGACGCCCTTGCAGTCGCTTTGTATTCGTAAATCCATTGTGATTCCTTGTTCTCCGCTTCGCCTGTTGGGGGCGGCGGAGCGACTGGATGCCTAGCCCTCGAGCCGGGACAGGTAGTCATCTCTGGTCAGCCACAACTCCTCCATCCGGTACATGTGCCAGTGGTCGTGCATGAGGATGTGCCGGACGAAGATAAACAAGCCGTATTGCTCGTATTCGGGATGAATAGCGGTCCGTTTCCAGTCGTCCGGGGAGGCTTTTTTCAGCATCTTGAGCTGTTGTCCGCGCGCGGCCGTGAAGTCGGCGATGATCTTCTCCACCGAGGGCAGGGGAGGAACTTCGGCAGCTTCTTCCTGGGCCGGAATGAACGGCATGAATTCCGGCACGTCCTCGGTCAGGATGCGCCGCATCCTCTCCAGCCCCATGGGCTGGACGTCGGCCAAATGGGCGGCGTGTTCGTGCAGGGTCCAGAATCCTTCACCACGCTTGATGTCCAACGCGTCGGCCGGAATGGACCGGACCAGGTTGGGGAATATGGTCATTGACCCTTCGAGGGCCTGGAGAATGGCTTTGACGGTCTGTTCCGAAGTTTCGATCATGGCGGACTCCTTGTTCCTGCATAGGTTATACCGAGATGTGCCGGACTCCGTCGAACGAAAACCGGCATCAACTCTTGCCCGGTTCGATGATACCAGAACGGACCAGGACTTCAATAATCCTGGCCTTGAAAAGGCCGACCACGTTGATCCACGTTTTTCTGCTGTAACTATCCGTAGTCATCAGCCTTGGCATACCCTTGGCGGAGAGTTTGCCTGGAACATACCGCGAATGTACGATTTTTCAGCCCTGCCTTGAAACGATAACACCCCATGATAGTAGAACTTCTAGAATTCGAGCCAGGGGCGATCCGACGACTTCGGTTCGGAGGGTAACGTTAACACTCTATCATTGTTGATATTTTACTTCATCAGGCGCGGTTATGTGGGGACCTGTGTGGGAGTTTCGGTCTTCTCCTCGTAACGCCGCCAAGCATGCATCAGCTCAAATTCATGTGCGGTAAGGGGAAGGGCTTTCCCGTCCGTCAACCGCTGGCCTGCCAGTAATCACAAATCCGATATGTGGATAAAAACCGATTTGTCTTTTGCGCATCGGAACTCCACCGCATCAAAGTATTGTCCAAGAATCAGCGATCGTTAAAATTCGATATCTTCCTTTTCAGAAAACCATGCATTTATCGAATGGAACATCACAATATCATTATTAATTTTTGACACTTCTTTGTCATCTATTGTCATATTCAATGGCCCCTGTGGGAGGGGCAGGGTTGGACATCTTCAAAACAGCGCACACCGCCCCTTTGGGATCACATCTCCCCACTTCAAGAGTACTTTCAAAATACTTGCGAGCGGCAAGCCGACTAAATGAACCCACTTTCCCGACTGCCGATGTCCACTTCTCAAACGTGCTATCCTTTTGTTGCCCCTTCATCTTCTCCGGGGAGCCGGTCGAATGTAGGTAAACTCTCCAGTTCAAAATCCCAGTTGGCTTTATTGGCGATAAAAATGTGGCCATCCGCTCTCATTGGTATATCACTGTCGAGGCTGCCCGCTGGAACGACAAGAAGGGTTCCATCCATTTGAATATTAGGAAGAGCCGAACCGCAAATGCTGCAAAAACTCTTGATATGCCCTGTTGAATTGAAGTTGAATGTCCGTACTTCTTCTTCCCCAGACAGCCATCTCAACTTGGCTGTGGAGGAAAACAAATTCGCGGCATGGGAGGACCCGGTGTCTTTACGGCATCGTTCGCAATGACAAAGGTAAAAATGATCAAAATCTCCTTCCACCTCAAAGGCGACCTTGCCGCACAGGCATGCTCCTGTATATTTCATTATACCTCCTGCTAGTGCACAATTTTTTGGATGTTCTTAGCTATTCTAATAGGTTAGAATGGTAGCCGCCACGTAACGAAAGTGTGGAATCCAGCGCTTTTGCGTCAGCCAAGGGTAGCCCGCCGCAGTGAATGCTCCCAATGGAACCCATCATCGCAACCATTTGGCTCAGATGAACGCCTTCACCCATACCAAAAGGTCTGCAATTTAATTTTAATATGGACGATCCCACTTCTTATCTCAAGTGGGGTTTAAGTGGAATCTGGTCGGGATTTCACAAGGAAAAACCCACGAATGCGCGATTTTTCAGCCTTGTCTTGGAACGATGACACCCCAAGATACTAAAACTTCCAGCACTCTCGCCACAGGCAGGCCGACCACGTTGGTGTAGGAGCCGCGTATGGCCGTGACCAGGAAGGTGCCCATTCCCTGGATGGCGTAGGCTCCGGCCTTGTCCTCGGGTTCGCCCGTCTCGATGTAGCTCATCAGCTCCCCCTCGGTGGATTCGCGCATGTCCACGTCCGTGCTCACGGCCTCGGACAGGGTCTTGCCGTCGGGCAGGACCACGCAGAATCCGCTGACGACCTGGTGGGTCGCGCCGGACAGGGTGGTCAGCATCTCCAGGGCGTCGAGCTTGGACTGCGGCTTGCCCATGATCCGGCTGCCCAGGACCACAGCCGTATCCGCGCCGATGATCGTCGCCCCCCGGAAGCGGGCTGCCACGTCCAGGGTTTTCAGTTCGGCCATGCGCAGGACATAGGCGGCGGGGGATTCGTCCGGTTCGGGCAGAGGTTCCTCAAGCGGGCTCGGGTGTACGTCGAAGGTCAACCCGAGGTCGGACAACAGTTCGCGCCTGCGGGGGGAGCCCGAGGCCAGGACAATGGGGGAGCGGTTGCGGAAGGGGCCTTTTTTCATGCCCGGAATGTTCCCCATATCCCCGGCCGCGTCAACGACGGACTCTTGACGGCGGAGGCCGCTTGGCGCCGCCGCGACCGTTCACGAACCGACACCCTGGGTAACTTTCTTCGTCATCCCAAACGATTACGTCCCTGGCAGGTTTTTTGCTTCATACCGTGCGCGCGGGAATACAGCCGTGCGCGCGAGAACGCAGGAGCGACAATGCAGAAACCGGATATGAAATTCGACCAGGGATTCGCCTCGTTTGACCAGATGGAAGGGGCGGACACAGCCCGCGGCGCCAATGACTGGGCCGTGCCGTGGTCCGACCTGATGATGATCATGTTCGTGCTCTTCGCCGTGCTGTTCATCTATGCCAGCACCCGGCAGGACGTGAAGATTCTGTTCAGCAACCAGTCCGCCGAAAAGGCCCAGTCGGCCAGCGCGCTCGACCCGCTTCTCGGGCTCATCGGTCAGATCGCCAGCCGGACCGCCACCGGCGGCTCCCAGGACGTGGTCCGCGTGGCCGAGAACGAGGTCCTGTACCGTTCCCGGACCAACGGCATCACTGTGGTGCGCGAGGCCCAGGGCCGGGTCCGGGTGACCCTGCGCGGCGACCTGTTTTTCGACGGCAGTTCCGGGTTGCTCAAGCCCGAGTCCGCTGCCTACCTCGATGAGATCGGGAACCTGGTCCGGCTGAGCGTGGGGCTGGTCCATGTCATCGGATTCGTGGATCAGAGCGAGGCTCAGGGGGCGCAGAGCTTCACCCTGTCGTCCGAGCGGGCGGCGGGCGTGGCCGAGCAACTTATCAACCGGCTCGGGATCGACCCCAAGCGGCTGGTGGTCACCGGACGCGGGGCGTATCAGCCCGAGCTGCCCGACACCTCGGCGGCCAACCAGGCCCAAAACCGGCGCGTCGAAATCGTCATTGCCAACAATAGCTGATCGATCGGAGGCATCCATGGGCAGAAAGAATCTTATCGGCATCGTTTTGAGCCTGACCATTTTCACCGGCAGCTTCATGCTTACCGGTGCGGCCGGGGCCTATTTCAATTTGGCGGCCTTCCTGGTCGTCATATCCGGTCTGACGGCGGCCATGCTCATCAGCTACCCGGTGGGGCACGTCAAGAACGCCTTTGCCGTGGCCAAGAACGTCTACGCCAACGGGCGGACAACGGCGGAGGAGATCGTCAACACTCTGCTCGACCTGTCGGTCAAGTCCAAGGTGGACGGTGTGCTCTCGCTTGAGCGTTCGGCCAACAAGGCGACCAGTTCCTTCATGAAGAGCGGGTTGTGCCTGTTGGTGGACAACTACAAGGAGGATGAGATCCGCGAGTGCCTGAACGCGGAGATGGCTTTCTTCAACCTGCGCCGCCAGCAGAGCGAGCGGTTCTTCCTGACCCTGGCCCGCACGGCTCCGGCCTTCGGCGTGGCCGGTTCGGTCATCGGACTTATCGGCCTGCTCATGGGCATCAACGATACCGCCGTGATCCTCAAAAACATTCCGGTGGCCTTTATCTCGACCCTGTACGGGCTGATCCTGTCCCACCTGGTGTTTTCGCCCATTGCCGAAAACATCAATTATTCCACACGAGCAGAACTGCTTAACCAGAAGCTGGTCATGGAGGGCATCGTGGCCATCAGCAAAGAGCAGAACTCCTACAAGCTTGAGCGCAAGCTCGCTTCGTTCCTTTCTCCGGCCGAGCGCGAGGGCAAAACCGAGACTCTCAGACGCATCACCCGCAAGTACGTGCAGCGCAAGCGGCAGCCCGTGGAACTCGCCGACATGGCGGGCCCGGCGGCGTCCGGGGAGGGCGGCCTGGAAAAGGCCACCGAGGCGGCCTGATCGAAACGGGCCGTCCGAAGCGGTCGATTCAGCAGGAAAAGGGGCCTTCGGGCTCCTTTTTTTTTCGTCCGTTTGTGATAGGGTGCGTTGCACGGAGGAGAAGGGCGCATGGTCAAGATTCTGGCCGCCGACATCGGCGGCACCAACAGTCGGTTCGCCTTGTTCGAGGCGCGGGGCACGGGCCTCGAAATGCTGGATTCCATCTGGCTGCAAACCCACGGGGCGCGGACGTTCCCGGAACTCGTCGAACAGCTCTGGGACAGTGATTTCCCGGTCCGTCCGGGCACGTTCGACGCGGCTGTTCTGGCCCCGGCCGGGGCCGTGTATCACGGCGTGACCTGTCCGCACCTGCCCAACGCGCCGTGGGGCATGGACCTGCGCGAGGTGGACTTCGGTACGTCCGCCGTGCGGCTGATCAACGATTTTTCGGCCCAGGCCTATGCCTGCCGCACTGCGGCCGTGGACGACGCCCTGGCTATCCAGATCGGGGAGCCGGTGGAGGGCGAGACCATCGGCGTCATCGGGGCCGGGACCGGGCTCGGCTATTCCGCGCTGCTCCGGAGCGGCGACAAGTGGGTTGCCCTGCCGTCCGAAGGCGGACACATGGCCTTTCCCTTTGTCGGCCTGGATGAGGTCGAATACGCGGAGTTCAACCGCATCGAGAGCGGACGCAACTGGCCGGAGGGAGACTCCGTGGTCACCGGGCTGGGGTTGCGGCTCGTGCACCGCTTTTTGACCGGCGAGGACCTGGCCCCCAAGGAGATTTCGGCCAAACTGATGCCGGACAGCGAGACCACCAAGTGGTACGCCCGGTTCTACGCCAGGGCGTGCCGCAACTGGGCCATCGGGCTGATGACCACCGGCGGCCTGTTCATCGCGGGCGGGGTGGCGGCCAAGAACCCCATGTTTGTGCAGGTGCCAGAGTTCATGGAAGAATTTCATAATTCCCATGTGTACCAGGATTTCCTGCACACGGTGCCGGTCAAGCTCAACGCCAACGAGGCGAGCGGACTGTTCGGCGCGGCCTTTTACGGCGCGCAGATGCTCGCGGGTCGCAGCGAGGGCGCATGAGCCGGGGGGCGGCCAAAAAACTCCTTGTCGCGGCCTGCCTGGCCGGGCTGGTGGCCGCCTATTTTATCTTCGACCTCGGCCGGTTCTTTTCCCTGGACTACCTCAGGCAGTCACGCGAACAGTTCGGGGCCCTCTACGAGGCGCACGCCTTTCTTGTGCTCGGCGCGTATTTCTTCTTATATGTGACCGTGGCCGCCCTGGGTTTGCCCGCTGCCGCCGCGCTCACCCTGGCGGGCGGGGCGCTCTTCGGCTTGTGGGTCGGGCTGGTCGTGGTCTCGCTGGCCAGCACCCTGGGCGCGTGCCTGGCCTTCCTGCTGTCGCGCTACGTGTTGCGGGATTCGGTCCGGCGGCGGTTCGGCGACAAGCTCGTGCGCATCGACCGGGGCGTGGAGGAGGAGGGAACCTTTTATCTCTTCACCCTGCGGCTCATCCCGATTTTTCCTTTTTTCGTGGTCAACGCGCTTATGGGCCTGACGCCCATGCGCCTGTTCACCTACGCCTGGGTTTCCCAGGCGGGCATGCTGCCGGGAACGGCGGTCTACGTCAACGCGGGCAGGGAGCTGGGGCGGCTCGACTCCCTGTCCGGGCTGCTCTCCCCGAGCCTGATCCTGTCCTTCGCCGTGCTGGGGCTCTTCCCCCTGATGGTGAAGAAGACGCTCGGCTGGTACCGGAAGCGGAGGAACCATGGCTGAATTCGACTATGACATCGGCGTGATCGGCGGCGGGGCGGCCGGGCTGACCGTGGCCTCCGGGGCCGCCCAACTCGGGGTGAAGACCGTGCTCATCGAGCGAGGGCCCTCGCTTGGCGGGGACTGCCTGCACACCGGCTGCGTGCCGAGCAAGACCCTCATCCGCACGGCCGCGGTCTATCACGACATGCGCCGCGCGGCCTGCTACGGCTTGCCCGAGGTGGAACTGCCGCCCGTGGACATGGCCTCGGTCAACCGACGCATCCGGGAGGTCGTCGAGGCCATCCAGGCGCACGACTCCGAGGAGCGGTTTTGCGGACTGGGCGTCAAGGTCCTGTTCGGGGAGGCACGTTTCGAGGACGAGCACGTGGTCGACTGCTCGGGCGAGCGTCTGTCCGCCCGATTCTGGATCCTGGCCACGGGGTCGGCCCCGGCCGTGCCGCCCATCGACGGGCTTGAGGACGTGGACTACCTGACCAACGAGGATCTCTTCAGCCTGGACAGGCTGCCTGGCTCCCTGGCCGTCATCGGCGGCGGGCCTATCGGCTGCGAGATGGCCCAGGCGTTTGCCCGCCTCGGGACCAGGGTGACCATCGTGCAGCGCAACTGCCAACTGCTCCCGGTGGAGGACGAGGACATGGCCGAAGTGGTCCGGGGGGCACTTGAGGCGGAGGGTGTGAGCGTGGAGCTGTGCACGGCGACCAGCGGTGTGCGCCGGGTGAACGGCGAGGTGGAGGTCGAATTTACCCGAACGGGGAGAAGCCACACGGTCCGGGCCGAGAAGCTGCTCGTGGCCGCCGGACGCAGGCCGCGCGTGGACGGACTCGGGCTCGGCAACTGCGGGGTAGAGCTGGCCGGGCGCGGGGTCAAGGTGGACGCCCGCCTGCGGACCAGCCAAGAACACATTTTCGCCTGCGGCGACGTACTCGGCCGGTACCTGTTCACGCACGCCGCCGGATACGAAGGGTCCATCGTCCTGTCTAACGCGGTCTTCCGGCTGCCGCGCAAGGCGGATTACGCGAGGCTGCCCTGGTGTACCTACACCGACCCGGAACTGGCCAGCGTGGGCCTGAACGAGAAGCGTGCCGTGGACGCGGGCGTGGAGTACTCGGTCTGGGAGGAGCTCTTCGCGGACAACGACCGCGCCCGGGCCGAAGGGCGGATTGACGGCAAGGTCAAGCTTATCCTCGACCACAGGGAGAAGCCGCTGGGCGCGCAGATCGTCGGGCGCCATGCCGGCGAATTGGCCGGGGTGTGGACCACAGCCCTGAACGGCGGGGTAGGGCTGTCCAAGATAGCCTCGATGGTCATGCCGTACCCCACGCTGGCGGAGATCAACAAACGGGTGGCGGGCCGGGTCCTGTCCACCAAGCTGTTCTCTCCCAAGGTTCGCAAGACGCTCTCGTTCCTCTTTGATTACAAAGGCAGGGCCTGCACCCTTGATTAATTAGCCGGACACGGGTACGAAGCCCGACGTTCCGACATCGCGCAAGGAGAATTCCCCATGGTTGACAAGAGCCGATACCAGAAGATGTTTCCGGTTTCCTGGGAGCAGTTGCACCGCGATTGCCGAGCCCTGTCCTGGCGGCTGGTGGAAAAAGGGCCCTGGAAGGGCATCCTGGCCATCACCCGCGGCGGGCTGGTACCCGCGGCCATCATCGCCCGCGAACTGGACATTCACCTCATCGACACCATCTGTCTGTCCTCCTACGACTGGAAGGATCAGGGCGAGGCCAGTATCCTCAAGGGCGTGGACTGCGAAGGGGAGGGCTGGCTGCTCATCGACGACCTCGTGGACACGGGCAAGACAGCCAAGATAGCCCGTGACATGGTGCCCAAGGCGCACTTCGCCACGGTCTACGCCAAGCCTGCGGGCCGGCCCACGGTGGACACCTTCATCACCGAGGTCAGCCAGGACACCTGGATACTCTTCCCGTGGGACGCCGGTTCCCAGTTCGTGGAACCGATCGCCCAGGCCTCCGAATAGTGGCCGGTCCAAAATAAATATCTTTATATTGCAAAACACTACTGACGTCTCGGCGAAATTGGGTCTTGCCCGATACAGGTTGCTGAGATATGCGTTTTTGATATTTAACCGCTAACGGAGAGGTCCTCATGAAGAAACTGCTGAAACTGATTGGTCTGCCCGCGGCCTTGCTGCTGGCGCTGTCCCTTTTCGCCTGCGGTGAAGCCCCGCAGAAGGAGAAGAAGGCCGAAGAACCCGCCAAGACCGAAGAGGCCCAGGCCCCCGCGCCCAAGGAAGAGGCCAAGGTCGTCAAGGCCGGGTTCCTTTATGTCTCCCCGGTGGGCGACGCCGGTTACTCCTACGCCCACGACCTCGGCCGCCAAGCCGTGGAGGCGTTGCCTTACGCCACCACCAAGTACGCCGAGTCGGTGCCCGAGGGCGCGGATTCCGAGCGCGTGCTGCGGAACATGGCCCGCGAAGGGATGGATATCATCTTCGCCACCAGCTTCGGCTACATGGACCCGGTCATGAAGGTCGCCAAGGAATTTCCGAACACCAAGTTCATGCATTGCTCCGGCTTCAAGAAGGCCGCCAACGTGAGCAACTACTTCGGGCGCATCTATCAGGCCCGCTACCTGACCGGGCTGATCGCCGGTTCCATGACCAAGTCCAACCAGATCGGCTACGTGGCCGCCTTCCCGATTCCCGAAGTCATTCGCGGCATCAACGCCTTCACCATCGGCGTGCGCGAGGTGAACCCGGACGCCAAGGTTCGCGTGGTCTGGACCAAGACCTGGTATGACCCGGCGCTGGAAAAGGACGCCGCCAAGTCTCTGCTGGACGCCGGTTGCGACGTCATCACCCAGCATCAGGACTCCCCGGCCGCCCAGGAAGCCGCCCAGGAAGCCGGCGCCTACGCCATCGGCTACAACTCCGACATGTCCTCCTTCGCGCCCAAGGCGAACCTGACCTCCGCCATCTGGAACTGGGGCCCCATGTACGTGAAGACCATCCAGGAAGTCCGCGACGGCACCTGGAAGGGCGACCAGTCCACCTGGTGGTCCATGCAGGACGGCGTGGTCGACATCGCCCCCATGGGTTCCATGGTCCCGGACGACGTCAAGTCCATGGTCAACGCCAAGAAGGCCGAGCTCATGGCCGGTAACGACACCATCTTCGCCGGTCCGATCAAGAACCAGGCCGGTGAAGTGGTCATCGCCGAGGGCACCTCCCCGGACGACGGCGCGCTCCTCGGCATGGACTGGTTCGTCGATGGCGTAGTCGGCACCACCAACTAGAACGGGTCACGTGCTGAAGATCAGAAAAAGAGATGAACCCTGGAAGTGGGGCGCCCTGGTCGTATTCCTGGGCGCCCTGCTCTTTTCCCTCGTGCTCAGCGCCCTGTTGCTCAAGGGCCAGGGCAAGGACGCCATGTACGGCATGACCGTCCTGTGGCAGGGGAGTTTCGGCAACGTCTGGTCCCTGGAGGACGTGCTCCTCAAGGCCATTCCGCTGTTCCTCTGTTCGCTCGGCGTGGCCGTGGCCTTCCGTATGCAGATATGGAACATCGGGGCCGAAGGGCAGTTCGCCCTGGGGGCCATCGGGGCCACCTGGATGGCCCTGGCCTTTCCCGACCTGCCCCGGTTCGTGCTCCTGCCGCTCATGTTCATCATGGCCTTCATTCTGGGAGGCATCTGGGCGCTGATCCCGGCCGTGCTCAAGTTGAAGCTGCGGGTCAACGAGATCATCTCGACATTGATGCTCAACTACATTGCCATCCTGCTCCTGGACTACCTGGTCTTCGGCGTGTGGAAGGACCCGGCGAGCTTCGGCTTTCCCATGACCCCCGAATTCACCGCAGGGGCGATCATCCCCGGCATCGCGGGCAGCCGCGTGCACTGGGGCATCGTCTTCTGCGTGGTCGTGGGCATCGGCCTGTGGGCCTTCATGCGCTTCACCCGGCTCGGTTTCGAATTGAAGGCCAGCGGCGAGGGTGCGCGCGTAGCCCGGTACGCCAAGATCCGCTACGGCATGCTCGTCCTGCTGGTCATGGCGCTGTCCGGCGGGTTCGCGGGTTGGGCCGGGTGCGTGGAGACCTCGGCCATCCTCAACCGGTTGCAGCCTTCCCTCATGGTCGGCTACGGCTACACCGCCATCGTGGTTGCCTGGCTGGCCCGGCTGGAGCCGCTGAACATCGCGTTTGCCTCCTTCCTCCTGGCCGCGCTCCGGGTGGGGGTGGAGAACATGCAGCTCAAATTGCAGATCCCGGCGGCCTTCGGGACCATCATGGAGGGCATCATCCTGCTCACCGTGTTGGCCGGGCAGTTCTTCCTGACCTACAAGCTGGTCCGCAAACCGAGGCAGGAGTAAGCCATGTGGGATTTCCTCATACCCTTGTTCGCGGCCACGGTGCAGTCCGGCACCCCCATCCTGTACGCCACCTTGGGCGAGATGATGACCGAGAAGGGCGGGGTGCTCAACCTCGGCGTGGAGGGCATGATGGCCGTGTCCGCCCTGGCGGCCTTCTGGGCCAGCTACGTCACCGGCTCGCCGTGGCTCGGCTTCCTGGCGGGCGGCTGTGCCGGGATGGTCATGGCCTCCCTGCATGCCTTTGTCTGCGTCTCCTGCCTGGGCAACCAGGTGGTCTCCGGCCTGGCCCTGACCATCCTGGGCGGGGGCCTGACCCATTTTCTCGGCGTGCCTTACGTCGGCCTGGCCGCTCCCGGTTTCGACCCCTTCAATTTTCCGCTTCTTTCGCAGATACCGGTGCTGGGCGACATCTTCTTCAAACATGACATGCTGGTCTACGTCTCCTTCGTGATCCCGGTCCTATTCTGGTTCTTTTTCAAGCGGACCAGCCTCGGCCTGCACGTAGCGGCCACGGGCGAGATGCCCGCCGCAGCCGCCGCTGCGGGTCTGAAGCCCATCCGGCTTCGCTACTTCGCGGTCATCGCCGGCGGGTTCCTGGTCGGTCTCGGCGGGGCGTACCTGTCCCTGGCCTACACCCACTTGTGGACCAACGGCCTGTCCGGCGGGCGCGGTTGGATCGCGGTGGCCCTGGTCATTTTCGCCTTCTGGCGTCCGGGCCGGGCCGTGGCCGGCGCGTACCTCTTCGGCGGGGTCATGGCCTTCCAGTTGCGGCTCCAGGCCGCAGGAACGCACCTGCCGTCCTCACTGCTGCTCATGCTCCCGTACCTGCTGACCATCCTGGTCCTGATCCTGTCCGCCTGGCGGGGCCGCCGTATCGACGCGCCCGCCGCGCTCGGCACCAACATCGAGCCGGAGGGTTAGGGGGATGAGCGAGACGATGTTCGTCCGGCCGATGCGCACCCGGCCCATTCCCGAGGGCACGCGTCCCCTGGTCAGCCTCAAGGGATTGACCAAGCGGTTCGGCAAGGTCTTGGCCAACGACGCCATCACCCTGGACGTCTATCCAGGCCGCATCAAGGCCCTGCTCGGCGAGAACGGGGCGGGCAAGTCGACCATGATGTCCATGCTGGCGGGCCGCTACAAGCCGGATGAGGGGACCATCGAGGTGGACGGCGAGCCCGTGCGCTTCACCTCCTCCAAGGACGCCATCCGGGCGGGCATCGGCATGGTCTACCAGCATTTCATGCTCGTGGACTCCATGACCGTGGCCGAGAACGTCCTGCTCGGCCAGGAGGGCGGCTTCTTCGTTTCTTCGCGCGAGATGGAGCACCGCGTGAGCGAACTGGCCGAAGGCTACGGGCTGAACATCGATCCGGGCGCGCGCATCTGCGAGCTGTCCATGGGCGAGCGGCAACTGGTCGAGATCCTGAAGCTCCTGTACCGCGAGAGCCGCATCCTCATTTTCGACGAGCCCACGGCGGTCCTCACCCCGGAGGAGACCCGCAATCTTTTCGAGGCCCTGTGGCGCATGACCGAGCAGGGCAAGGCGATCATCTTCATCTCCCACAAGCTGGAGGAGGTCATCGCCCTGGCCGACGACATCGCCATCCTGCGGCGCGGCCGCATCGAGGGCGAGCTGGCCCCGGAATCCATCGAGTCCAAGGCGGACCTTGCCTCGCGCATGGTCGGCAAGGAGGTCCTGCTCGAAGTGGACCGGCAGCCCGCCGAGATCGGCGACAAGGTCCTGGAGATCAGGAATCTTACGGGCCTGGGCCTTGACGAGATCGACCTGGACGTGCGCAGGGGCGAGATCGTGGCCCTGGTGGGCGTGGCGGGCAACGGCCAGAAGGCGCTGGTCGAGGCCGTCACCGGCCTGACCAAACCGCCGCAAGACACGGTCTTCATCATGGGCAAGCCGTGGCGGCAATTCTTCGCCGAATCCACCTGGAACCGGTCCATGTGCTACATCCCCGAGGACCGGCTCGGCCTGGCCACACTGCCCAACCAGAACCTGGTGGACAACCTGCTCCTGACCACACGCAAGGGGTTTGCCAAGGGACTGTGGCTGGACAAGAAGAAGGCCGCCAAGCACACCACCCGGCTCATCGAGAAGTTCGACATCCGCCCCGGCCGCATCCACGCCCTGGCCTGGCAGCTCTCGGGCGGCAACCTGCAAAAGGCCGTCCTGGCCCGGGAACTCTACCGCGAGCCCAAGCTCATAGTGGCTGAACAGCCCACCCAGGGGCTGGACGTGTCCGCCACCGAGGAGGTCTGGAACCGGCTGCTCGAGACCCGGTCCATGGCCGGAGTGCTGCTGGTCACCGGCGACCTCAACGAAGCCTTGCAACTGGCGGACCGCGTGGCGGTCATCTACCGGGGCAAGATCCTGGGTGTCCTGAACAACACCGACAAGGACATCGCCCGCAAGATCGGCCCCCTCATGGCCGGCATCGTCGATTAGCCCGGCCTCCCGCAGGAGAAAATGCATTTCCCGGTTCCCCGACCGGATTAATCCTATTAATCGTTCAGCAAGGAGAAAGATATGAAGTTCAACAAAATGCGCATGATGATCGTGCTCGCTGCGATCCTTTCGCTGTGCGCGCTGACCACCGTCGCCCAGGCCGGAACCACCCTGGACAAGATCAAGAAAGAGGGCGTCATCACCGTGGGCAACTCCCCGGACTACCCTCCGTTCGAATCCATCGGCGACAACGGTGAGCGCGTCGGCTTCGACGTGGACCTGCTCAAGGCCATCACCGCCAAGATGGGCGTCAAGGTCAAGTGGGTGACCATGGACTTCGCCGCCATCGTCACCGCCACCCAGAGCGGCCAGGTGGACATGGGCATGTCCGGCTTCTCCATCTCTCCCGAGCGCGCCGAACAGGTCAGCTTCTCCGCCCCCTACATCGCCAGCGGGCAGGTCATCGTGGTGCGCAACGACTCGGACATCAAGTCCGCCGCCGACCTCAAGGGCCGGAAGATCGCGGTCCAGCTCGGCACCACCGGCGAGCAGGAGGCCGACAAGATCGAGGGCGCGGAAGTGGTCAAGCCCGAGAGCTACAACATCGCCTTCATGATGCTCAACAACAAGGTCGCCGACGCGGTCATCGCCGACATCTCCGTGGCCGACGAGTTCGTCAAGCAGGGCAAGTTCAAGCGCGCTGGCGAGCCCCTGTCCTTCGAGGAATTCGCCATGATCACCCGCAAGGGCAACGACGACCTACTCCAGGCCCTGAACAAGGCGCTGGAAGCGGTGAAGGCGGACGGCACCTACGCCGCCATCGTCAAGAAGTGGAATCTCTAGTCTAGCCGCAACCGGGCCGGGGGCGTGCGTCCCCGGCCCTTTTTTCAGGAGTTTTGGCGATGGATTTTTCCCTGCTCTTCAAACACCAGGACATGCTCCTGCACGGGGCCTGGATCACCCTGCAGGTGACCTTCGGGGCCTTGGCCCTGGGGCTCGTCCTCGGCATCCTGGCCGGGACCGGGCGCATCAGCCGCCGCGTTCAGATACGGGTGATCGCCGATGCCTACATCCAGGTCATCCGGGGCACCCCGATGCTGCTCCAGATATTCTTCTTCTATCTCGGCTTCCCGCAACTCTACATGCTGGCCACGGGTGAGGGGTTCACCCCCGATCCGCTGATCACCGGCATCGTGGCGCTGGGCATCAACAGCGGGGCGTACAACGCCGAGATTATCCGCGCGGGCATCCAGTCCATCAACAAGGGCCAGATGGAGGCCGCGCGCGGCACCGGATTGTCCCACACCCAGGCCATGTTCCACGTGATCCTGCCCCAGGCCCTCAAGCGGATGATTCCGCCCTTGGGCAACGAACTGATCGTCCTGCTCAAGGACTCGTCGCTCATCTCGACCATCGGCGTGGCCGAACTCATGTTCACCGCCAAGGTGCTGGGCGCGCGGTATTACACCTACGTGCCGTTCCTGGTGGGAGTGGGGTGCATCTATCTGGTGCTGACCTTCGGCTTTTCCCGCCTGTTCAACGCCCTGGAGCGCAAGCTCTCTTCGGGCAGCGGGGCGCGCGAGAACAAGGGAGCCGTTCCGGACCTGGGATGACGACCGCGCATCGTGCGCAGGAAGACCCCTCCGCGCTTCGGCGAGGAGGGGCTTTTTTTCGGATTCGCCGCCGCTTGACTTTTCAGGCGGGATGGGCATAGTTAATACTATGAACAAAAATACCGACACTTTTATACCAAAACGGGACGTGTCCGAGTTCCAGCATCTGGTGGCCGCCATCTTTCAGTGCTGCCAGGAACGGCTGCAATACCAGAGCGAACGGTTCGGCCTGCCTGACGCGGAACTGCGCTGCCTCATGCAATTCGAAGGGGAGCGTTACCTGACGGCCAAGACCCTGGCCTACCGCCTGAACGTGGCCAAGAGCCGGGTGACCAAGCTTGTCTCGTCCCTTGTCAAACGGAAGTTGCTGGCGTCCCGGCCCGATCCCGCGGATTCGCGCATCAAGCTCCTGTCCCTGACCCCGGCGGGCGGACTGCTGCTCAAGGAGATCGGTCGGTTCCGCTTCGAGGTGCACCGAACCGTGCTTGAGCAGTTCAGCGATGAACAGCGCGGGGAGTTGCTCCACGCCCTGTCCCTGCTCTCGCGACACATGAAGTCGGTCAAGGATATGATGGCGTAATTTTTTTTGAGGGAATAGTTCATATCATTAACAACATTAAGGAGGATGTCATGTCCGACGAAACGAAAACCGACGGGATGAAGCAGAAGCACGCCTTCATCACCTCCCGCGGAACCCTGGACGGTGCCATGCCCGCGCTGGTCATGGCGCTCAATTCGGTCCGGCTCGGCAACGACGCGACCATTTTCTACACCTTCATGGGTATTGACGTGATCCGGCCCGGCGGCATCGAGAAGTTGAAGTTCTACCCGGAGGGGGCCATGGGCGCCATCCCGGGCATGCCGCATCTGGCCACCAACATGATGAAGAAGTGGATGACCGAGGCCAACATCCCGGACGCTGCGGAGATGTTCGAGATGGCCCAGCTTGAGGGGGTAAAGTTCGTGGCCTGCCACATGACTATGTCGATGATGAAGCTCAAGCAGGAGGATTTCGTGGAAGGGGTGGAGGTCTGGTCCGCCGAGGAGTTCATCAAGTACGCGAGCCAGTGCGACTTGTGCCTGTTCACCTAGGCCGCCAAGAAAAAAGCCCCGGTCCTGCCGGGGCTTTTGGATATCAACAGCCTACTGTTCCTTGATGAGCTTGATTTCCTGTTTACCGAGGGTCACCTGTTCGCCGTTCTCGTCGGTGAAGGCATAGGTGTCGGAGCCCACGTCATACACGGGATTGTCCTTGGCGATGTATGTCTGCCCGTCCGTGGTGGTGATCTTGTAGCTGGTGGTCATGCATCCCGCCAGGGACAGGATCAGGATGCAGGTGGCGAGCAGCCTCAACAATGCGGACATGCTGAACTCCGAATAACGTTGGTGGAACAATAGGGCTAATCTATCCCTGCATTGGCCGTTTTATCAACGCAAAAATGGGAAAAACGGGATTTTTTAACTGAAAAGCCTGCCCGCGCGGTTCAAAAAAGCGTCAAGACGTTCCTCGGAGAGGCCCAGACGCCGGGTAATGCGGCGTATCTCATGTTCCGCGTCGTACAGGGGGTAGTCACTGCCGAACAGGATGCGGTCCGGCGTGAAGGCGTCTACCAGCCGTTTCAGCAAGTCGTCGTCCACGAAGTCCATGACGCTTGAGCAATCCACGAACACGTCCAGGCCCGCCAGATGCTCCATGGCGTATTCCCACTGCTTGAGGCCGCCCATGTGGGCCGCGATCATGACTGGCTTGGGAAAGGCCCTGCGCAGGGCGGCCATCTTCTTCGGGCAGGACGGGTTCAGGTCGGGCGGCAGGTCGTCACCCACGTGGAACATGCAGATGAACCGCTCGTCGACCAGCTCCATCAGGTCGTAGAACGCGGAATCGTCCATGCGGAACCCTTGGAAGTCGGGATGGAACTTGAGTCCCCGGATGCCGTTTTCCGCGAGCCGTTCCAGTTCCTCGGCGTTGCGGTCGTAGCCCGGGTGCAGGGTGCCGAAGGGGATGAGCCGGGGCGCGGTCTTCTGCAATTCGATGGCCCAGTTGTTGGCCGGGACGACCTGGTGGGGCGAGGTGGCGGCGGCGAGCACCACGGCCTTGTCCAGGCCCGCCCGGTCCAGGCGGGCGATGAGGTCGTCTGCCTTGCCCGTCCCCACCGGGGTGATGCCGTAGTGGGACTCCAGGTGTCCCACCGCCTTGTCGGCGATCTTATTGTGAAACGCGTGGGTATGTATGTCTATTCGCATGGCGGAAGTCTACTCGGACAACTCCGGGAATGTAAACGTTTGTTTGAATGAAATAGAAAAAATAGGTTACAATCCAGCGTAGTTATTGAAACAATTCCCGCAGCCAGTCCGGGATGGCTACCGGCTTGCCCGCTAGATTGACGCAGGCGTGGCCGGTCATACCCGTGGCGTGGAGCACGGTCTTGTCGTCGTTCCAGATCTCATAGACGAATTCCACCGAGGCGCGGCCCCACTTGGAGATGCCGCAGCGCACGTGGATGCGTTCGTCGTAGCGGATGGGGATGCGATAGCGGCAGTTGGCCTCGCGCACGGGCAGCATGACGCCGCGCTCCTCGGCCACGCGGTAGCTGATGCCGGTCTCGCGCATGAATGCGCTGCGTGCGCGCTCGAAAAGGTGCAGGTATTCCGCATGGTAGACCACGGCCATGGCGTCGGTCTCGCCGTAGGAGACGTAGTGCGTGTACCAGCCGTCGCGTTCGGGGAAGGGCGCTTTGCGGGCCATCACTTCATCCCGAAGGTCTTGAGAGCGTGGGCCAGCAGCTCGTGTCCCTTTTCCAGCTTCAGGCCCGAGGCGGCGTTTTTTTCGCTGAATCCGTCCACCCCCGAGGACGCGCAGCCCGGCCCGTTGAGGACGAAGGGCACCGGATCCGTGGTGTGGGTCTTTTCCTTGATGGGCGTGAAATGGTCGCAGGTCACGATCCAGGCGGTCTCTTCGTCCTTGAGGGCCTCGCGCAGGGGGGCGACGATGCGCGCGTCGAACCGGGAGATGGCCTCGACCTTGTCCCTGGCGCTACCGCCGTGGCCGCACTCGTCCGGGCCTTCCAGGTGTACGAAGACGAAGTCGTGGTCCTTGAGAAAATTCAGCGCCGCGTCCACCTTGCCCTCGTAGTTGGTGTCGAGCAGCCCTGTGACGCCGGGCACGTCCACGACGGTCATGCCGGAGGCGAAGCCGAGCCCCTTGATCAGGTCCACGGCCGAGATGACCGCGCCGTCGAGTCCGAAGGTCTCCTTGAAGTTCGGCAGGTTCAGGGGGCGTCCCTGGCCCCATGGCCAGATGGAATTGGCCGCCGAACGGTTCACGGATCTATCGGCCAGCAGATCGCGGGCCTCGAAGAGCAGGTCCCACAGGTTCGGGCTACGGGAAAAGGCGCGCAGGTCGAGCTTGATGGGCTTGTCCGTGATGTCGTGGGGCGGGTTGATGAACAGCCCTGCGTCGTCGGTCAGGGCGCCGTCCTTTTGAACCAGCAGGTGGCGGTACTGGATACCGGGATAAAAGGTATAGGTCTCGTTGCCGAGCTTCTCCTGGAGTTTCTCCACCAGGGGGCGGGATATCTCCGAGGCGATGTGGCCTGAAGAGTAGTCGCGCATGACCCCGTCGATGGTCAGCTTGGAGACCGTGACCAGGTTGAGCCGCCAGACCAGGTCGTCCGGTCCGAGCTCAAGCCCCTGGGCGGCCGCCTCGATGGGCCCGCGCCCGGTGTGGTAGGTGGCCGGGTCGAAGCCGAGCAGGGCCATGTTGGCCACGTCCGAGCCGGGAGCCATGCCCTCGGGCACGGTTTGGGCCAGGCCGACCGTGCCGGTGGCGGCCAGTTCGTCCATGTTCGGCGTGACCGCGGCCTCCATAGTGGTCTGTCCGCCCAGTTCGTCCAGGGGCCAGCCGCCCATGCCGTCCGCAATGAGATAGAGAAGTTTCATGTATGGTCCGTCTTACAGGATTCGGAATTTGACGCAGGGCTCCACCGAGAAGTCCATGGCATCGATCTCGGCCAGGACCGCGTCCGCGTCGCGGGCCGAGGTCTCGTGGGTGATGATCACCAGCGGGATGCCCTCGGCCCCGGATTCGCCTTTCTGCACCGCCTGGGCGATGGACACGTTGTGGTCGGCCATGGACCGGGTGATGGCGGCCATGACGCCGGTGCGGTCGGCCACGGTGAAGCGGAAATAGTACTTGGACTCGGATTCCTCGGGTGGGAGGATCTTCGCCTTCGGGAGCGGCTGGTTGTGGAAGCCGGTGTTGTCCGGGCCGGTGCAGCCGTCGCTGATCTTGCGCACCAGGTTCATAATGTCCGCCAGCACGGCGGAACCGGTGGGCAGGTCGCCCGCACCCTGGCCGTGGAGCATGATCGGCCCCACTGCGTTGCCTTCCAGGCGCACGGCGTTGTAGTTGCCGCCCACCCTGGCCAGCAGGTAGGTGTAGGGCACCAGGGCCGGATGCACGCCTGCTTCGAGCTTGCCGTGCACGTCCTCGACGTGGGCCAGCAGCTTGATGCGGTAGCCGAACTCGCGGGCGAACTCGATGTCCATGGGCGTCACGCTGGTGATGCCCTGCACGGGCAGGTCGGCCAGGGGATAGTCCACGCCGTAGGCCATGCGGATGAGCACGCACAACTTGTGGGCCGTGTCGAAGCCTTCGATGTCGAAGGTCGGGTCCGCCTCGGCGTAGCCCAGGTCCTGAGCGTCGGCCAGGGCGCTTTCGAAGTCCATGCCCTTGGTGGTCATCTCGGACAGGATGTAGTTGGCCGTGCCGTTCATGATCCCGAGCATTTTGACGATCTCGTCGCCCGCCAGGCTCTCCTTGAGGGTCTGGACGATGGGGATGCCGCCCGCACAGCTGGCCTCGAACAGGAGCCCGACCGCGTTGTCGGACGCGGCCTGGAAAAGCTCCAGGCCGTGTTCCGCCAGAAGGTGCTTGTTGGCGGTGACCACGTGTTTGCCCGCGGCGAACGCCTTGAGCATGAGGTCCCTGGCCGTGTCCAGGCCGCCCATGAGCTCCACCACGATGTCCACGGACCGATCGTTGACCAGTGCGTCCGGGTCGTCGGTGAAGACCACGTCCGGGCCGGGATCGAAAGCCCGCTTCTTGGTCAGGTCCCTGACCAGGACCTTGGAGATCACTATCTTCTTGCCGAGCCGCTTTTCAATGCGTTCGGCATTCATGTCCAATATCTTAGCCAGGCCCGAGCCGACCGTGCCGAATCCGCCGAGACCGAGTCTGATTACATCCATAATTACCCCTTTGAGAAGAATTTGCGCAAGTTGCGCACGGCCTGATTCGTCCGGTGGCGGTTTTCCACGAAGCTGAAGCGCACGTGGTCGTCGCCGTACTGTCCGAATCCGAGGCCGGGAGAGACGGCCACTTCAGCTTCCTGCAGGAGCATTTTGGAGAATTCCACGGACCCCATGGGCCGGAACTCCTCCGGAATCTGCGCCCACAGGAACATAGTCGCCTTGGGTGGGGTAACACACCAGCCGATGCGGTTGAGGCCCTCGCACAGGGCGTCGCGCCGATCCTGGTACACGGCCATGATCTCCTTGACGGCCAGGTCCATCTCCTCGCGGGTGAATTTGGGGCAGTCATCGAGATCGCCGTTCAGGGCGCAGGCGGCCGCAATCTGGATGGGCTGATAGATGCCGTAGTCGAGGTAGCTCTTGATACGGGTCAGGGCGTTGACCATGTCCGGGTTGCCCACGCAGTAGCCCACGCGCATGCCGGCCATGGAGTAGCTCTTGGTCATGGAGAAGAATTCCACGGCCACGTCCTTGGCGCCGTCGGCCTGCATCAGGCTCGGGGCCTCGTACCCGTCGAAGACGAAGTCCGCGTAGGCCAGGTCGTGGATGACGTACAGCTCGTTCTCCTTGGCGAAGTCGATGATGCGCTGGAAGAAGGCCAGGTCCACGCACTGGGTGGTCGGGTTGTGCGGGAAATTGATGATCAGCAGCTTGGGCTTGGGCCAGGTGTGCCGGACGGCCGTCTCCAGGTTCTCGAAGAAGTCCTGGCCGGGGCCGATGGGCACGCGGCGCACGTCCGCGCCCGCGATGATCGAGGCGTACGGGTGGATGGGGTAGGCCGGGTCCGGGGCCAGGACCACATCGCCGGGGGAGAGCATGGCCAGGGCCAGGTGGGCGAGACCCTCCTTGGCGCCCATGGTCACGCAGATCTCGCTGTCGCGGTCCAGGGTGACGTCGAACCGGCGGTAGTACCAGTCCTGCACGGCCTTGCGCAGGCCCTTGATTCCCTTGGATGCCGAATACTTGGAGTTGCCGGGCTTGTATGCCGCCTCTGCCAGCTTGTCGAGAATGGGTTTGGGGGTGGGCACATCGGGGTTGCCCATGCCCAGGTCGATGATGTCCGCGCCTGCGTGGCGCAGCTTCATCTTGAGTTCGTTGACCTGGGCGAACACATAGGGGGGCAGTCGATCGACTCTCGCAAACTTGGACATGGCGGAAAACTCCTCAAAATGTATTAGTACAAGGGAAATTTCTTACTCTGCACCGTGTGGACTGTCAAAATGAAAATGGCCGATATTGTAGGTCGGACAAAGCGGCGCAATCAACGAGTTGTCGGTTGTGTCTTGACCTCACGGTCAGTTTTTTTTAGCGTCCATCTTTCGATCAGGACTATATACGGCCGAAGGCCGAAATACATAAGGAGATCTTTCATGGTTCAGAAATCCGAAACCATCTGGTTCGACGGCAAACAGGTTCCCTGGGACGAGGCCAACGTCCACGTCCTGACCCACGCCCTGCACTATGCCACGGCGGTCTTCGAAGGCATCCGCGCCTACGAGTGCGCGGACGGCTCCTCCGAGGTCTTCCGCCTGAAGGACCATATGGTCCGCTTCGTCGATTCGGCCAAGATCCTGGGCATCAAGATGCCCTACACCGCCGACGAGATGACCGAGGCCGCCATCGAGACCCTCAAGCGCAACAAGCTGGCCGGGGCCTACGTCCGTCCGCTGGCCTTCGTGGGCGAGGGCGCCATGGGCGTGTACCCCGGCGACAACCCGACCCGCGTGATCGTCGCCTGCTGGCCTTGGGGCGCGTACCTGGGCGAAGAGGCCCTGGAGAAGGGCATCAACGTCCGGTGCAGCAGCTTCAGCCGCCATCACATCAACGTCATGATGGTCAAGGCCAAGGCCGCGGGCAACTACGTCAACTCCGTGCTGGCCAAGAACGAGGCCATTGCCGACGGCTATGACGAGGCCATCCTGCTCGACACCACGGGCCACGTTTCCGAGGGCACCGGCGAGAACATCTTCCTGGTTCGCGACGACATCATCTACACCCCGCACCTCGACGGCGTGCTCGGCGGCCTGACCCGCGACTCCATCATCAGCCTGGCGGGTGATCTGGGCTACGAGGTCCGCGAGGAGCCCATCGCCCGCGACATGCTCTACGTGGCCGACGAAGTCTTCTTCACCGGTACCGCGGCCGAGTTGACCCCGATCAGCTCGGTGGACCGCCGCACCATCGGTACCGGCACGGCCGGGCCGGTGGCCAAGCTGCTCCAGACCGAGTTCTTCAAGATCGTCAAGGGCGAGAACCCGGACTACGAGCACTGGCTGCACCGCTACCAGGCTTGATAGAAAGTCTAGAAAACCGGTTCATCATCTGGTAAGTAGGGGGAAATCCGGCGCGGATTGTCGGGTTTCCCCTTTTTCCATGTATCTTTCCGGGCGAATGCCGATTCCGCGCCACAGCCCCAGGCACATCCATGAGCACATCGAACCTCACGGCCAAGTATCGTCCCCAGACCTTCGAGGAAGTGGCGGGGCAGCAGGCGGTCAAATCCATCCTCTCCCGGGCGGCCGCCCAGGACAAGATCGCGCCCGCCTATCTCTTTTCCGGCACCCGCGGCGTGGGCAAGACGACCATCGCCCGCATCTTCGCCAAGGCGCTGAATTGCGTGAACGCGCCCACGGGAGAACCGTGCAACGTGTGCGACCACTGCCGCCAGATCACCGCGGGCGTGGCCCCGGACGTCATTGAGATCGACGGCGCGTCCAACCGGGGCATCGACGACGCCCGCCGCCTCAAGGAGGACATCGGCTACGCACCCATCGACGGCCGCTACAAGGTGTTCATCATCGACGAGGCGCACATGCTCACCAAGGAGGCCTTCAACGCGCTGCTCAAGACGCTGGAGGAACCGCCGCCGCGCGCGACCTTCATCATGGCCACCACCGAGCACCACAAGTTCCCGGCCACCATCGTCAGCCGCTGCCAGCACTACACCTTCAAAATGCTGCCCCAGGCAGAACTGGTGGCACACCTCGAAAAGATCATGAATCTCGAGGGACTCCAGTACGAACCCGGCGCGCTATCCATCATCGCCAAGCGCGGCGCGGGCTCGGTCCGCGACTCCATGTCCCTGCTCGGCCAGGCCCTGGCCATGGGCGAGGACGTGCTCAGGGAGGCCGACGTGCGCGGCTTCCTCGGGCTGGCGGGTCAGGACGTCTTTTTCGGGCTCATGGAGTCTATGCACGCCCGCGACCTGGTGGCCGTGGGGTATGTCCTGCGCCAGGTCCTGGACCAGGGGCTCGACCTCGGATTCTTCCTGCGCGAGCTGACCAACTGCTGGCGCAACATGTTCCTGCTGAGGCAGGCGGGCGAGGAGGCCTTGCCCTTGCTCGGCCTGTCCGGCGAGGAGGCCACGGGCTGGATGGACTGGGCGAACAAGTTCGAGCCCGCGCACATCCACGCCTGCTGGCAAATGACCTTGGACGGCCAGCGCAAGGTCATGACCAGCCTGGAACCGGCCCTGGCCCTGGAACTGCTGCTTCTCAACCTGACCAGCCTGCCGGACCTGATCAACTTGGAATCAATGACTCCGCGCACCGGCGGCACGCCCCGGCCCCCCATGGGTGGGGGGCAGTCCGGCCCCGCACAGGGTGGTCCCGGCATGCAGGGCGGGCCAGGCATGCAGGGGGGGCAGGGGGGGATGCCCTCCGGCGGCAGGCAGTTCGCACCGCCGCAGGCCGCCCCCAGGCCGTCCGCACCGCCGAAGCCCGCGCAGCCGCAGACCGCGCCGCCCACGCGGTCGGGACAGCCGCCGCATTACGAGGCGCGGGAGCCCGGCGGGTCCGGTTTCGTGCCGTCCAAGGCGCAGTCCGCGCCCCCGGCCCGGCCCGAGCCGGAACCCGAGCCCGCCGGCCCGTCCGAAGCCACCCCCCTGTCCGAGTCCGGGCGGGCCCGCGTCTCGGCCGCGTCCATCCCCGGCCCGCGCGACTGGGAGGGATTTCTCAAATTCGTTGAGGCGCGCAACGGCGAGGCCGGGGTCAAGGTGTCCATGCTCCATCTGACCGAAGGGACACGGGAGAAGGACGCCCTGCGGATCACCTGCAAGACCCGGATGATGTGTTCGCAGCTCAAGGAGAAATCCACGCTGGCAGCCCTTGACGGCCTGACCAGGGAATTTTTCGGCCCAACGGTTGAGGTTCGCGTGGAAACAGGCGATATTGCCGAGCCCAAATCGGACAGGCAACTCATGGAAGAAGCGGAGAAGCATCCCGGCGTGATCAGGGTCATGGAGGCCTTCAACGCCCAGTTGCTTTCGGTAAGTCACAGAAAACAATAAGTATACGACTCGAGGAGAATATAATGAAAGGCATGAACGAGATGCTCCGTCAGGCCCAGATCATGCAACGCAAGATGACCGAGGCCCAGGACGAACTCAAGGCCAAGGAAGTCGAGGCGTCCAGCGGCGGCGGTATGGTCACCGTCAAGGTCACCGGCGCCCAGGAGGTGACCGAGGTGCGCATCGAGCCGTCCGTCATGGAGTCGGGCGACGTGGAGATGCTCCAGGATCTGGTAATGACCGCGGCCAACGAGGCCATCAAGAAGTCCAAAGAAATGATGGAAGAGGCCATGAAGGGCGTCACCGGCGGCCTGTCCATCCCCGGCATGTTCTAACGGTCGCCCGATGTCAGGCGCGCTGCGGCGGCCCGGATTACCGTCCGTGCCGCCCGTTCGCCTTTGGACGCCGTTTTTCTTCAAGGAGTCGCATTGCAGAATCTTCCCGGACCGCTCAAGGAAGTGGTCGAGCAACTGTCGAGCCTGCCCGGCATCGGCCCCAAATCCGCCCTGCGCATCGCCTTGACTCTGCTCAAGATGCCCCGCGAGCGGGCCGCCGGGGTGGGGCAGTCCATCATCGAGCTGCGCGAGCGGCTCTGCCTCTGCGAGGACTGTGCCTGCCTGGCCGAGTCCAGCCCCTGCGCCATCTGCGGCGATTCCTCCCGCGACACCGGGCAGCTCTGCCTGGTGCCCGAGTGGGACGCGCTTCTGGCCATGGAGGAGATGGGCATCTATCGGGGCAAGTATCTGGTCCTCGGCGGGCTGCTGTCCCCCCTCGACGGCGTGGACCCCGGCCAGCTCGAGATCGACCGGCTGCGGCGCAGGCTCGCCTCGGGCGATTTCGAGGAGATGATCCTCGCCCTGGGCGCCACCCTGGACGCCGAAGCCACGGCCTCCTACGTCAAGAACCTGGTGGAGTCCGAGTTCCCCGAGGTCTCGGTGACCCGCCTGGCCCAGGGCATCCCCATCGGGGCCGAAGTCAAGTTCATGGACAAGGAGACCCTCAAGCAGTCCCTGGTTCATCGGCAGAAGATGTAACCGGGAATCCGCATGAGCGACGAACAATTGACCAGCCTGAACGACGTCGAAGTCGTCAGCACCATCTATCACAACAAGGAGAACGGCTACTCCATCGTCCGGGTCCGGGCCAAGAACGAGCCGGGCCAGATCACCATCGTCGGCATCCTCGGCGAGCTGGCCGGGGGCGCGACCTTGAATCTTCGGGGCCGGTGGATCGTGCACCCCAAGTTCGGCCGCCAGTTCGAGGTGGCCACCTTCGAGCAGGCCCGGCCCGCCACCGAGAACGGAGTCATCCGTTTCCTGCAGTCGTCCATCAAGGGAGTGGGGGAGAAGACCGCCACCCTCATCGTGGAGGAGTTCGGCATCGGCGTCCTGGACCTGTTGGACGAGGACCCGGAACAGCTCCTCAGGATCAAGGGCATCTCCAAGAACAAGCTCAAGGACATCATCGAGTCCTGGGGCCGCCAGCGCGAGATCAAAAACCTGCTGGTCTTCCTCCAGTCCCACCATGTGCCGACCACCTTCGCGGGCAAGATATTTCACCTCTATGGGGCCCAGGCCGAGGCCAAGCTGAGGGAGAATCCCTACGACCTGGCCTACGAGATCCGGGGCGTGGGCTTCAAGACCGCCGACCACATGGCCATGAAGCTCGGATTTGCCCCGGACTGCACGCAACGGCTGGAGGCGGCTCTGGCCTACACCCTGCTGACCTCCTGCGAGCGCAACGGCCATCTGTTCATTCCCAAGCCCAAGCTGCTCGAGGACGTGGCCCGCATGCTCGACACCACGGACTATGACAAGCTGGAGCTGGCCCTGTTCGGCCTGGAGGAGAAGAAGCGCGTCCGCATCGAGGACCTGTCCGAGCAGGGCATCTCCGAAGCGGTCTACCTCATGTATTTCTTCCACTACGAGAACGAGACCACCCAGCGACTGTACCAGCTCATCAGCCATCCCACGCCCATTTCACGAAAAAAGATCGACAAGACCCTGCCCAAGGTCGAGGACAAGCTCGGCTTCACCCTGTCCGAGGAGCAGCGCGAGGCGGTCTTCGAGGCGTGCTCCAACAAGGTCTTCATCATCACCGGCGGACCCGGCACGGGCAAGACGACCATCACCAAAGCGATCCTGCTGACCCTCAAGGAGTTGGGCCTCAAGATCAAGCAGGCCGCGCCCACCGGACGGGCGGCCAAGCGCATGGCCGAGGCCACCGGGCATCCGGCCAAGACCGTGCACCGCATGCTCCAGTTCCAGCCCGAGGGCGGGTTCTACTACTGCGAGGACCAGAAGCTCAAGGCCGACGTCCTGGTGGTGGACGAGGCCTCCATGGTGGACGCCCAGCTCTTCGTCTCCATCCTGCGGGCCCTGCCGCACACCTGCCGCCTGATCCTGGTGGGCGACGTGAACCAGTTGCCCAGCGTGGGGCCGGGCAACGTCCTGGGCGATCTGATCGATTCCGGAAAGGTGCCGTGCGCCGTGCTGACGCACATCTTCCGCCAGGCCCAGGAGAGCTTCATCGTGGTCAACGCCCACCGCATCAACGAGGGCAAGTTTCCGCGCCAGCACCCGTGCCCGCCGCCCGAGGCCGACTTCTACTGGATTCCCCAGGAGGACCCGGTCAAGGTCCAGAAGCTCATCCTGGATTCGGTCTGCGAGCGCATCCCCGAGCGGTACGGGCTCGACCCCCTGCGCGACATCCAGGTACTCACCCCCATGCACAAGGGGGACGTGGGGACCCAGGCCCTGAATGCGGCCCTCCAGGCCCGGCTCAATCCGCCGGGACCGGGCGTGCGCGAGCTCAAGCGCAAGTTCGCCACCTTCCGCGAGGGCGACCGGGTTATCCAGCTCAAAAACAACTACGACAAGGAAGTCTTCAACGGCGACCTGGGCTGGATCGTCGAAGTCGACACCGAAAGCCATGAGCTGATGGCGGAGTTCGACGGCAACAACGTCCACTTCGAATCCTCGGACCTGGACGAACTCGGCCTGGCCTATGCGGTCAGCGTGCACAAGTCCCAGGGCAGCGAGTACCCGGCCGTGGTCATGCCCATCGTCACCCAGCACTTTCTGCTGCTCCAGCGCAACCTGCTCTACACCGGCCTGACCCGGGCCCGAGAACTGGCCGTGCTCATCGGTTCGGACCGGGCCTTCCGGATCGGCCTGAACAACGCCACCTCGGGCAACCGCAACACGCACCTCTCCTATCGCCTGCGGGCCATCTTCGCCGAAAACCGCCTCTATTAGCCGCGGTCCCGGTTCCGCCTGCGGTCGGGTTTCTCCCCGACACCGTTCGGTGGTTGCAAAACATCCGAAAAAATGGTGTAAAATGCACTGGTCATTTTGCTCATGATGATTATTGTCATCCACTGGAACGAGGGCGCGAGCTCGCCCCGACCGCATATACGAGAACACCAAAGTCAAGGAGACGTCAGTCATGCTCAGCGAGAAACTGGAAGATGCGCTCAACGAACAGATGAATTGGGAAATCTATTCCGCCAATTTATATCTTTCCATGTCCTCCCATTTCGCCCATGAGGGGTTGTCCGGGTTCGCCACGTGGATGGACGCCCAGTATCAGGAGGAGATGTTCCATGCCATGCGCTTCTTCAAATACATCAACGATGCCGGAGGCCACGCCAAACTCGGCGCCATCGATGCTCCGCAACACGCCTGGGAGACACCGCTGGCCGCCTTCGAGGACGCCCTGGAACATGAGAAGGGCGTGACCGCGCGCATCAACAAGATCGCCGATCTGGCCGTGGAGGAACGCAACCACGCCGTGGGCATCTTCCTGCAATGGTTCATCTCCGAGCAGGTCGAGGAAGAGGACACCGTCAGCGACGTGGTCGGCAAGCTCAAACTCGTGGGCGACGGCGGCGGACTGTTCATGCTCGACCGCGACCTCGGCACCCGGGTCTTCACCCCGCCGACCAACGCATAATCAGCCGAATCAATCCGGCCGGGAGGCAACCAACCATTCCTCCCGGCCTTTTTTCAACCACAACCAGGGGACCGCATGCCAGAAAAAAGCATCAACATCGTCATCGGCGGCGCGGCGGGCCAGGGACTGGTCACCATCGGCCAGTTGCTTTCCAAGGCCATAACCAGGGCTGGACATCATCTTCTGGTGACCCAGCGCTACATGTCCAGGGTGCGCGGCGGGCACAACACCTACGCCATCCGCATGGGCGAGGAGGATCTGCTCGGCGGGACCGAGACCATCGACATCCTGGCGGCCCTCAATGCGGAGACCCTCGAAAAACATCTGAACGACGTGGGGGAGGGCGGTCTGGTTGTGGCCGGCGCCGACCTCGACACCGCAGGGCTGAACGCGTTGCGCATTCCCTACGAGGAGCTCTCCTCCAAAAAGCTTTTCCACAACACCGCCATGCTCGGCGTGCTCGGCCGGGCCGTCAATCTCGACCTCGCCATCCTGGAGGGACTGCTCCGGCAGACCTTCGGCAAGAAGGGCGACGAGGTGGTCGAGGCCAACCTCGACGTCCTGCGCAAGGCCTACGCCTGGGTTTCCGACCAGGACCACGAGTTTTTCTGCGACATCAAGTCCGGCGGCCACAAGGGACGGATGATGATCAACGGCAACGAGGCCATCGGCCTGGGCGCCCTGGCCGCGGGCTGCAACTTCGTCTCCTTCTATCCCATGACCCCGTCCACCGGGGTGGCCATGACCCTCATCGCCAAGGGCGCGCCCCTGGGCCTGCAATACGAGCAGGTCGAGGACGAGATCGCGGCCATGAACATGGCGCTCGGCGCATCCTACGCCGGGGCCAGGGCCCTGGTGACCACCTCGGGCGGCGGTTTCGCCCTCATGGAGGAGGCCGTCAGCCTGGCCGGCGTGTCCGAGACCCCCATCGTCTGCGTGGTGGTCCAGCGTCCGGGCCCCGCCACCGGCCTTCCCACCCGCACCGAGCAGGCGGACCTCAACCTGGTCCTCAACGCCGGGCACGGCGAGTTTCCCAGGGCCATCTTTGCCCCGGCCACGCCCGAGGATTGCTTCTACCTGACCCACCGGGCCTTCGACCTGGCCGAGACCTACCAGACCCCGGTCTTCATCCTGTCCGAGCAGTATCTGGCCGACTGCTACCGCGACGTTGAGCCATTTGACCTGGACGGCCTTCCCGAGGTCGCCGGGCCGCTCCTGGAGTGGAAGGAGGGCGAGTACAAGCGGTACGCCATCACCGACGACGGCATCTCCCCGAGGCTCGTTCCCGGCTTCTCCGAGGCCCTGGTCCGGGCCGATTCCCACACCCACGAGGAGAACTCCGCCATCTCCGAGAAGAAGGCGACCCGCGTGGCCATGAACTCCAAGCGGTTGCGCAAGGCGTCCGGCCTGTTCGAGGAAGTCATCGGCCCCGACTACTACGGCGAGGACAACCCCGACGCACTCTTGGTCTGCTGGGGCCCCAACCTGGGCGCCTGCCTGGAGGCCCTGGACCGCTATGAGGGCGACAAGTCCCTGGCCATCCTGCACTTCAAGCAGGTTTATCCCTTGCGCGAGGAACAGTTCATGGACTTCCTCGAAAGCGCAGGCCGGGTCATCGCCGTGGAAGGCAACGCCACGGCCCAGTTCGCCCAGCTCATCGCCCGCGAGACCGGATTCATGGTGCCCGACCGCATCCTGCGTTTCGACGGCCGGGCCATGACCTGGGAATACGTCCTCAAGGGCCTTACCGACATCCTCTAGACCAGGGAGCGAACTATGGTTTCCATCGAAGAATACGGCGAATTCGAGACCGCGTGGTGTCCGGGCTGCGGCAACTTCTCCATCGTAAAGTGCCTTAAGCAGGCCCTGGCCGAACAGGACCTCGCGCCCCACGACATCATCATATCCTCCGGCATCGGCCAGGCGGCCAAGTTGCCGCACTACATGCGCTGCAACATGTTCAACGGACTCCACGGCCGGTCGCTGCCAGTGGCCCAGGGCATCAAGATGGCCAACCCGAAGATGCACGTGCTCGTCTCCTCCGGCGACGGATGCAGCTACGGCGAGGGCGGCAATCACTTCCTGGCCGCCGTGCGGCGCAACATGGACCTGACCGTGCTCGTCCACGACAACCAGATCTACGGCCTGACCAAGGGCCAGGCCAGCCCGACCTCGGCGCGCGGCCACGTGACCAAGGCCCAGCCCGAAGGCAACCGGTCCGACGGCTTCAACCCCGTGGCCACCACCGTGGCCATGCGCGCGAGCTTCGTGGCCCGGGCCTTCTCCGGCGAGTCCGAACACCTGGTCGCGACCATCAAGGAGGCCATGGCCCACAAGGGTTTCTCCCTGGTGGACATCCTCCAGCCCTGCGTCTCCTTCAACAAGGTCAACACCTACGCCTGGTACAAGGAGCGCACCTACATCCTTGAGGATCACGACCCCACCGACTGGGCGTCGGCCATGACCCTGAGCGAGGAGTTCGGCGACCGGATCCCGCTGGGTGTCATCTACCGCGAGGACAAACCGGTCTTCGGGCACGGAGACAGGCTCGCTGAGCACGGTTACGACAAAAACGACTTGAAAGCGGTGTTGCAGTCGTATACCTAAAGCGGCTGCTTACGAAATCCACTTTCAACGAGGTCAATGCATGAGCAACGAAGCGGAAAAGATCATCTACTCCATGTACAAGGTGACCAAGCGTCACGGACAGAAGGAGGTGCTCAAGAACGTCTCCCTGTCCTACTTCTACGGCGCCAAGATCGGCGTGCTCGGCCTGAACGGCTCGGGCAAGTCGTCGCTGCTCAAGATCCTGGCCGGAGTGGACGATCGGTTCGAAGGCGAAATCCAGGTCAAGGACGGCTACACCGTCGGCTATCTCGAACAGGAACCCCTGGTCGACGAGACGCGCACCGTGCGCGAGGTGGTCGAGGAGGGCGTGGCCGACGTCATGGACATCGTCCGCGAATACAACGCCATCAACGAGAAGTTCGCCGAACCCATGGAGCCCGAGGAGATGGACGCCTTGATCGAGAAACAGGGCAAGGTCCAGGAACTCATGGACGCCAAGGGCGCGTGGGACATCGACTCCAAGCTCGAGATGGCCATGGACTCCCTGCGCTGCCCCCCGGCCGACAGTCCGGTGTCGGTCATCTCCGGCGGCGAGCGCCGCCGCGTGGCCCTGTGCCGCCTGCTGCTCCAGGCCCCGGACATCCTGCTCCTGGACGAGCCCACCAACCACCTGGACGCGGACTCCGTGGCCTGGCTGGAGCGGTTCCTGTCCTCCTTTCCCGGCACCGTCATCGCCGTGACCCACGACCGCTACTTTCTGGACAACGTGGCGGGCTGGATCCTCGAACTCGACCGCGGGCGGGGCATCCCCTGGAAGGGCAACTACTCGTCCTGGCTCGATCAGAAGCAGAACCGACTGGCCCAGGAGGGCAAGCAGGAGGCCGACCGCCAGAAGACCCTGCAACGGGAACTCGAATGGATACGCATGTCGCCCAAGGGCCGTCGCGCCAAGTCCAAGGCGCGCATCAACGCCTACGAGTCCATGCTCTCCCATGAATCCGAACGGTTGGCCGACGATCTCCAGATCTACATCCCGCCGGGACCGCATCTGGGCAAACAGGTGGTCGTGGCCGAGCACGTGACCAAGTCCATGGGCGACAAGCTGCTCATGGAGGACGTCAGCTTCATTCTGCCGCCCAACGCCATCGTCGGAATCATCGGCCCCAACGGCGCGGGCAAATCCACCCTGTGCAAGATGATCGTGGGCCAGGAACAGCCCGATTCCGGGACCCTGACCCTCGGGGCCACGGTCAAGCTCGCCTACGCGGACCAGAATCGCGATTCCCTGATTCCCGGCAAGACCGTCTACGAGATCATCAGCGGCGGAGCCGAGTTCATCAAGCTCGGCGACCGCGAAATCAACGCCCGGGCCTACTGCTCGCGCTTCAACTTCGCCGGTGCCGACCAGCAGAAGAAGGTCGACGTGCTGTCCGGCGGCGAACGCAACCGCGTGCACATGGCCCAGATGCTCAAATCCGGCGCCAACGTGCTCCTGCTCGACGAACCGACCAACGACCTGGACGTCAACACCATGCGCGCCCTGGAAGACGGCCTGGAAAACTTCGCGGGCTGTGTCCTGGTCATCAGCCATGACCGCTGGTTCCTCGACCGCATCGCCACCCACATCATCGCCTTCGAAGGCGACGCCAAGGTGGTCATGGTCGAAGGCAACTACTCAGACTACGACGCCGACCGCAAAAAACGCCTCGGCGCCGATGCCGACCAGCCGCACCGGCTGAAGTTTCGCAAACTGACGCGATAGATACCACACGACGAAAAAGGGCCGGTTTCACCGGCCCTTTTTCGTCGTGCATGCCTGCGGCAGCCGGGGAAGGGAGAGGGAAACTCTTCGAGGAAAGGGTTTCCCTCTCCTTCCCGGACCTCCATCCCTTCTCCCTTCCGAAACTTTTTTTGCCGCTTCGCGGGGTAGGGAGCCTAAATGAGGCTATCTAGTGAGGAGTTGTCGATGGAGGCGGATGAGGCAGGTGATGCGTTCGCACGGCTTCGAGCGCAGCGAGCACCAAAAAGTTTTGGAGAGTCCAGAGAACCTTTTTCAAAAGGTTCTCTGGCGGGGTCCGGGGCAGCGTTCCGGCCGCCGGAGGCGAATTTATTCATCCATAGCCATTGAGCGGCCTTCAAGTCCTGCTTTAACAAAATATCATTTGCAGACGTTGGACGATTCGACCTTGCCCACGGCGGGTCTGCGGTCGATGGCCACGGAGTTGCCGGGGATGGATTTGGCGTATTTCTTGATGTGCGCGGCGCGCTCGCCGATTTCCATAAGGGAGCAGGGGCCGTCGATTTCGATGACGCCGAGCGAGATGGTTACCAGGGGATATTTGCGTTCCTTGTCGTCACGGCCCTTGGCCTGTATCCAGCCGCGCTGCTGGTCTTCGAGGCAGTAGCAGTTCTTGACCAGGCGGCCGAAGCAGCGGGTGATGGACTTGCAGAGCCGCCGGACCGCGTCGGGCGGCGTGATGAGTACGAAATCGTCGCCGCCGATATGACACAGCCGGGCATCGCTGGGCCCGTGCTTGCGCGTGGCCCAGGACATGATGTCCGCGGCCAGCTTGATGATCCGGTCGCCGTTCTTGAATCCGTAGGTGTCGTTGTAGACCTTGAAATGATCCAGATCGCCGTAGATGATGGAGAAGGGTCGTTTCTGCTTGATGCGCGACTCGACCTCCTGTTCAATGGCGACGTTTCCAGGCAGGCCGGTCAAGGGATTGGTGCCCTTGGCCATCTCCACCTGGATCTTGGCCAGGACGTTGAGCATGTCCTGGACAGTGACCACGCCGTAGAGCAATCCCTTCTTGGTCACGATGATGTCGTCGTAGGCCTTGATGTGCTCGCGCTTCATGGCCGTGCGCGCGGCCTGTTCCACAGGCATATCCACATCCACGATGAGCGGGCTCTTGTCCATGACCGCGTCGATGGACCGCTTGTGGTACAGGGCGATGCCGAACTGGGAGGAAAGCTGGCGGTTGAGGTGGTATTCCATGACCAGCCCTTTGGGCACGTTGTCGCGGACCACCACGATGTTGGTGAAGCTGTCGTTCTTGCGGAAGAAGTCGTGGGCCGTGGAGACCAGGCAGGACAACTCCATGGAGTGGGGGGCCTTGGCTAGGTCGCCCACGGGCGGGGAGCAGATGATGTTGTTGGCGATGTCGCCCACGGTCTTGAGGTGACGGCACTCCTCGTTGACATCCGGCTTGGGTGCGGCCGGGCGGGCCAGGAAATAGCCCTGTCCACAGTGCACGCCGATGTCCTTGAGGCAGACCGCCTGATCACGGGTCTCGATGCCCTCACCGATGATCCGGGAGCCGATCTTGTCCGCGAAGGTGGCCGTGGTTTCGACTAGGGCTCGCTTGACCGGGTCCTTGTGGATGTCGTCGATGAGCGACTTGTCGAGCTTGATGTAATCGGGCTGGAGCTCGGCGATGAGGGTCAGGCCCGCGTAGCCCGCACCCGCGTCGTCCACCGCGATCTGGAACCCCTGGCTGCGGTAGTGAGCCAGAGTCCGGTAGAAAAGGTCGAAGTCCTGGACCGAGTGCTGCTCGGTGATCTCGAAGACCACGTTGTCAGGGGTCAATCCGTACTTGTCCATGAGTTCCAAGGTCTGGCCGGGCGAGAAGGCCGGGTCGGCCATGGTCTTGGGGTGGATGTTCAGGAAGAGTTTCTGGCCGTCCTTGAGTTCGCCCACGTTGCGGATGGCCGCCTCCCGGCAGAGTTTTTCCAGGGCGAACAGACGGCCGAGTTCCTCGGCGGTCTGGAAGAGCATGACCGGGGAGCGGAAGGCGGACCCCTCGGGGCCGCGCGCCAGGGCCTCCCAGCCCAGGATGGTGTCCGTGCGGAAGTCGAGGATGGGTTGGTAGTGGGCCGAGACCCATCCCTGAACCAGGATGGTGTTGAACCGGCCGGTGATGGACAGCTCGTTCATGTCCAGGGGACGGCTCTCCATACGCAGGGCGATGCTCAGCGCCTTGTGCATGGCCGCATCCCAGCCGCCGTCTTCCTCATGGTAGGTGATCGGGGCGAAGCCCATGCCGAGGTCGATGCCCAGGCCGGTATGGCGGAGCATGGTCGGTTCCAGGTCCTTCTGGGCCTGGGTCTTGTATTCGTAGGCGATGTCGGCCGGGTTATTGTCCTGGGGGACGAGAAAGGCGGCCTTGCCCGCAGTGGGCCGGGTGACGCGGATGCCTCGGGCGTTGTTGCCCGCCGCGGTGGCCCCCAGGGAATCACCGAGTTCCTTTTCCAGGAGGTCGACGAAGCTCTGTCCGTACATCTCCCTGAGTTTGGTATAGTCCCGGATGGTGATGAGCACGAGGGTTCGGGTCAACATGGTCCCCGTGGGAAGATTGGTCAGCATCTCTGTCGCTAGTCCCGTGTGCATCGTCGTCCCCCTGTGGCTGAGTAGGGCAGATTGAGTGCGTGTTGACGAGGTTGCATGGATAGAAGGGTTTCACCATTTTGCCGCTTGGACGGCAATGCAGGCACCGCCAAGTGACATGCGCCCCGACTCTGTTACATGCGTTGCGGGTTCGGTTGTTACCGACTGGTGACAGGTCGCCCAAAATTGTGTTTCAGGACAAAAAAAGGCAGCCCGCACGGGCTGCCTCGTTTTGCCGAATCGGGGGAAGGAGTTAGCGGTAGTAGAGGTTCCGTCCGCCGATGGTCAGGAAGGCCTGGTGCAGGTTCTTGCGGATGTCCTTGCGGCTCCACACGCCCTGAATGTGGCCCCGAGACAGGGCCTTGTAGCAATTATGGTAGTTGGGCGGGATCTCCAGTCCGGTGGTTTCCTTGATGACGCCGGGGCCGGCGAATCCGATGCGGGAGGAGCGCACCGCGTACTGGTAGGGCGAGCAGCCCAGGAACGAGGCCACGGGACCGGCATAGGAGTTGGTGTCGTACAGGACGATGTACAGGCCGCCTTCCTCAATGTAGCGGCGTACGGCCATGGTCACCCTGGGCATCTGGATCAGGCCGTTGACGCCCTCCTGGATGCGGATGCCCGCCGTGCCGTGGATGTAGGCCAGGAAGGGCTGGTGCTTGGTCTGGGCCAACTCCAGGGCGCGGATGAACTTTTCGCCCTCGGCTGCGCCCACGGACCCGCCGCGGAAGTTGGCCACCAGGGTGGCGCAAGTGACGCGCAGCCCTTCGAGGCTGGCGTTGAAGGTCAGACAGCTGGATTCCAGGCCTGTCTTCTTTTTGGCCGCTTCGACCCGGGCGTCGAAGTTGGGGAAGCCGGTCGGGTTGCCCGAGGCGATGTCACGGTTGAACTCGCGCACCGAGCCTCGGTCGAAGACGTTGTGGAGATACCACTGGTACTCCATGGGGAAGTTGTAACCACAGTTGGGGCAGACCCCGGCGTAGTCCGTGAACAGGTCCCGCGCCCAGATGTCCAGGCAGCCGCGCTTGCTCGCGTGGGGGCAGGATATCTCGCGGTCCTGGCGGGCCTGGGGGCTGACGTAGTCACTGTCGTTGACCAGGGCGGGCGCTTCGGGCTCGGCCTGGGATAGTCCGGTCAGCTCCAGTTCCTTTTGTTTGTCCATGCCCGGTTTTACGCCGATCTTCTTGAGCAGGCCGCGGAACACGGCGTCGAACTTGGCCGTGATCACGTGGATCTCGTCCGAAGCCTCTTCGACAATCCGCTCCACGCGGTGCTTGAACGGCTTGATCAGCCCGTACAGAATCAGGCTGGCCGTGTTGGAGACGATGCCCGAACTGGTGGCGCTGAGTTTCTCCAGCAGGGAGCGGTTGTCCTGGTAGGCGTGCTGGGCCAGGCGGCGGTATTTGCGGAACCGCTTGGCGACCAGGCGCTCGCGGGCTTTTTCGTTCAGGGACCAGCGGACGATGACGTCGGTATTCTTCTTGAAATGGCGCAGGGCCACGGCGCGGAACAGGCGTACGCCGCGCACGTTCAGGGCGACCTCGTCCGTGGCCCGGATGACCTGCTCGCGGACTTGCTTGAAGAAATCGAAGTGATCGGCCCGCGCGCCCAGCGGCGGCTCCTGGATGATCTCGTCGATGTACCCGCCCGCCAGGTTGTCCTGGGCGGTGATTTTCTGGGCCATGGCGCAGGACTCGATGAGTTCGGCCGGGGCGCGCTCGCTCCCGCGGATGCGGCCCTCGATGGCGGCCGCGCCCTCGGGTGAGATGACCGAGTAATAGCCGTGGGAGAGCATGAGCCGCTTGTCGGCCATGCCGATGGCCTCGGCTCCGCCCGAGCCGCCTTCGGAGAAGATGGCCACGATGGGCACGTCGAGCCCGGCCATTTCATAAATGTTCTCGGCTATCTGCTGGGCGGCGCCCGGAAAGTCCTCGATGGGGTAGGAGCCCGGCGTGTTCACGTAGGCGTGGATGGGGATCTGCTCCCTGGCCGCGACCTTCATGTACTTCAGCGCCTTGGAGTTGCCCCACGGCTTGATGGACCCGCCGTTGCGGAATTCCTCGCCGTGGCCTTTTTCCTGGCCCACGACCATGACCGGCTGGTTGATGATCTTCTTGCCGCGCCGCCGGGTGATGTAGGCGCGGGCGATGAGCATGCCGGGATCGATGGAGTGTTCGTCCTGTCCGCCCATCTCGGCGTAGTTGTCGTAGACGTTTTCGAGAATGTCCTTGAGGCTGGCCCGTTGGGGGTGGCGGACGATGCGCACCTTGTCCATGGCGGTCAGTTGGGCGTCGATGGCGGTCTCCATGGCGGACAGCCGCTTTTCCAGGGATTCCACGGCTCGAATGGCCTGATCCTCGGAAAGGTCGGCGTTCTTTTCCTGGAAGTCGCCGATTTCCGTGGCGAACGCGTCCAACTCGGGGCGGGATTTGTTGCCCAGGATGTCGCGGGCGTAGGTCACCCGGCCCAGCAGGGACTGGAGTGTTTTTTCTATATTCATAGGCTTAGAATTCGAGGAGGTTGGCGGTTTTTGCGATCAGAAAGGGGATGTTCGACTTCATGGCTCCTCCGGAGGAGTCCGAGCCGTTCAGCCTGAGTTCGTTCAGGAACTGGAGGCCGCGCGCCTTCGCTTCTTCCAGGTCCTTGCCCCAGATGATGGCCAGGGCCAGGTTGGGATCGTACTCGGTGGGGATCTGGTAGGTGCGGTCCGTGGGTACGTGCGTGTGCATTGTCAGCCACTCGCGGTCCGGCCACTTGAGCTCCTCGATCTTGCCCACCCAGGGGGCGAAGCCGCTCTCGGTGTCCTCGGCGATGAGCCGGTATTCGATGCCCACGCCGTCGAAGGACACGTCGTCCTGGGTATAGCCCAAAGGGTCGCCCAGGCCGATGCGGATCTGCTCGCGGACCAGGTTCACGTCACGGTCGCCCTTGACCGAGCTGATACAGGCCGACACGCCGTTCTCCACCTGGATGCGGGTGTTCACCTCCATGAGGAACGGCTCGCCGTTCGGGGTGACGATCCACTCCCAGGTGCCGACGTTGTCGTACTTGATCTCCTTGGCGATAGAGAGGGAGTAGCGGGTGATGTCGTCCAGGAGTTTGCCCGCGTCGAACGTGTAGCGGAGCCCCTGCGGCCAGAAGCCGGGGGCCACTTCTATGCGTTTCTGCAGGCCGGGCGACTGGACCGAACAGTTACGGGTGCCGAAGTGGACCGGGTTGGTCCCGGACCGGTCGGACACGATCTGCACTTCCAGGTGGTTGAAGTTGAACACGCGCTGCTCGATGAGTACGCCTTCATCGTTGAAGGTCCGCAGAGAATAGTTACGGATGCGCCGATAGGTCTGCCGGAAGCGGGCCATGTCTTCGCACTCGTCGATGCCCATGCCGCCGCCGCCCGCCGAGGCCTTGACCAGGACCACGGGCCTCTTTATTCCCATCTTGGCCTGGAATTCGAACAGGCTCTCGGCAATGGCCTCGGCCTCCAATTCATCATATATGGCCCGGTCCGAGCCGGGCACGGTGGGGACGCCCAGGGCGCGGGCGATGCGCTTGGTGTTGATCTTGTCGCCCAGGTCCCGGATGACCTCCCAGGAGGGGCCGATGAAGGTCATGGGGCGGTCCCGCTGGACCACGCGCCGGGCGAAGCGGTAGTTTTCGGAAAAAAAGCCGTATCCGGGGTGGATGGCCGTGGCCCCGGCCTCGTCGGCCACGGACAGGATGTCCCCGGCGTCGAGGTAGTTGTGGATTCGGTACAGGGATCTTTCTCCGCCCAGCCTGCGGGCCACGTCCAGGTGGCCGGACTGGGAGTCCTCTTCCGTATACAGGGCCGCGAAGGGCAGGCCGAGGTCGGAGCATGCCTCCATGATCCGCACGGCGATCTCGCCTCTGTTGGCAATGAGTATCTTGTGTCCGTCTATGCTCACGTTGGATATTCTCGTTTTCTGGTGTGGTTTTGGCGGTGCCCTAAATAGCTTTTCTTCCCCTATCTTGCAAATCTTTTAAAATAGTGTTTAATGAATAATATCAAATAATTACCATGAAACAACCGTTTAAATTATTAAGTATGGATTTTTAACTAAAAAATGTGTAAAAAGTCGGTCCGGCAAGTTTTGGCGGCCTCGGTTTGTCAGAATTGTCAACGCGTTGAGAATTGGATCAGGAGGAGTTCCGCATGGATTACGTTATTGTAGGAAACGGCGTTTCGGCCATCGGCGCCATCGAGGGTATTCGCCAGCACGACAAGACCGGCTCCATCACGGTCATCAGCGACGAGGCCGTGCCGACCTACGGCCGTCCGCTCATTTCCTATTATCTGTCGGACAAGATCAAGTTCGACACCCTGCCGTTCCGCCCTGAAGAATTCTACGAGCGAAACCAGGTGGCCATGCGGTTGGGCTCCCGCGTCCTGTCCGTGGATGCCAAGGAAAAGGTCCTGATCCTCGACTGCGGCGACAAGGTCAAATACGACAAATTGCTGTTGGCCACGGGCGGCACGCCGGTCAAGCCGGCCCTGCCCGGCATCGAGGGGCCGGGGGTGCACAACTTCACCACCGTGGCCCACGCCGAAACCCTCAAGGAGTTGGTGGACAAGGTCAAGAAGGTCGTGGTCATCGGCGCGGGGCTCATCGCGCTCAAGGCCGCGGAAGGGTTCGCCGAGAAGGGCGTGGACGTGACCATCGTGGTCCGCTCCCGGATCATGCGCACCTACTTCGACGAGACCGCGGGCGAGCTCATCGTGAACCACCTGGAGAAGAACGGCATCCGTTTCATGCAGGGCACGGGCACCAAGGAGATAGTCCGCTACGAGGACGGTACCATCAAGGGTGTGGAGACCGACCAGGGCATGGTCCCGGCTGACGTGGTCATCGTGGCCGCGGGCGTGCGCCCGAACATGGGCCTGGCCATCCAGGCTGGGCTGGTCACGGAGCAGGGCATCCGCGTAGACGACTACATGGCCACCTCCGACCCGGACGTCTTTGCCGCGGGCGACGTGGCCGAGGCCAAGGATCTCCTGACCGGCGAGTACACGGTCCGTCCCATCTGGCCCAACGCCTACACCCAGGGCCGGTACGCGGGACGGAACATGGCCGGGGCCGAAAGGCCGTACACCGGCGGCCTGTCCATGAACTCCATCACCTACTATGGGCTGCCGACCATCTCGGTGGGCGAGACCAACCTGGCCGACGACGACCAGTACGAGACCGCCGTGTTCCTGGACCGCGAGAACTCGATCTACCGCAAGCTTATTTTCAAGGATAACGTCCTGGCCGGATGCATCCTCATCGGGGACATCGACGCGGCCGGGTTCTACACCAGCTTCATCAAGAACGGCTTCGAGCTGGACGAGGCGGGCAAGGAGCGGCTCATGGAAGGCGATCCCTCCCCGGCCCTCTGGCCCGACAGCTTCATCGAAGCCATGATGAACAACCCCTAGACCGGGGACTATGCGAATCGCAAAGAGCCGCTCAGTGAGCGGCTCTTTTTTTTGCTGCTAACGGCCGGGAAAGACGTCATTTCGTCTTGTGTGTGAACACGCAGTCCCAGTGACAGTCGGGCGGATCGTCCTTCATCTGCTCGCAGCGTTCGATGTACAGGTCGCAGAGGGCAGCTTCGGCCCCTGTTTCGCGGAGTTCCCGGAACAGGGCTTCGGCCTCGGCGAAGTCACGGTCCACGTAGGCCTTGTGGGCCCGTTCGTACAATTCGAGTTCCGCCTTGCGGGCTTCGGCCTCTTCACGGGTGTACACGGTGTAGATGGTCACCGGCTCTTCCTTGCCCTTGACCCGGACGTTGTCCAGGATGCGGAAGTAATAGCCGTCCCCGCATGCGTCCTTGATGGCCTGGCTGACCACGAGTTTCTGGCCGTAGTATTTGGTCAGCCCCTCCAGCCGGGAGGCGAGGTTCACGTTGTCGCCGATGAGGGTGTAGTCGAAGAGATCGGCCGAGCCCATGTTGCCCACGCGCACCGAACCGGAGTGGATGCCGATGCCTACGGCGATGGCGAAACCGTACTTTTCGAGAAAGACTTCGTTGAGTTCTTCGAGCTTTCGTTGTTGGGCCAGGGCCGCCCGCAAGGACTTCTCCTGGTGGTTTTCGGTGTCCAGGGGGGCGTTCCAGAAGGCCATGACCGCATCACCGATGAACTTGTCCAGCGTCCCCTCGTGCTCGGTGATGATTCGGGTCATGGGGGTCAGGTAGTCGTGCAGAAGGTTGGTGACCTGGGTGGGGGAGAGCTTTTCGGACAGGGAGGTGAAGTTGCGCACGTCAGAGAACTGGATGGTGATCTCTTTTTCCTGCCCCTCCAGGGTCAGGGCCTCCGGGTTGTCCATGATCTGGGAGATGACCGACGGGGCGAGGTAGTGGGCGAAGGCCCCGTGGATATACCGCTTGGCGATCTCCTCGCGCCAGAATTTGATCAGGGTCAGGGTGATGAAGGTCAATCCCAGGGTGAGGTAGGAATACATGGGCGAGATGAAGTATCCCTGCTGCTGGTAGAAGAGCACGGAGCCATACCACATGGAGCCGCCCATGCAGAGCACGGGCAGGATGATCCAGGAGGCCCGGGCCCACATGAGCAGGAGGGTGGTCGCCAGCCCCCCAGCCAGCATGCCGAGGAACTCCAGACCCGGCGCCCAGTCCGGGACCGAGAGAATTTGCCCGGAGAGGATGTTGTCGACCACGGTGGCGTGCGCCTCCACGCCGGGGAAACCCGGATCGAGCGGCGTGGCCCGGATGTCCTTCAGGCCCGATGCCGAGGTGCCTATGAAGGCGATCCTGCCGCGCAGGCTGCCGGGAGCCAGTTTCCGGCTGAGCACATCCGAAGCGGAAATGTATTCGAATGTCCGTATCCCGCCCCGGTAGTTGATGAGCATCTGCCCCTTGCCGTCGGTGGGGATGACCATATCGTTGAAGCGGATGGACTCGATGCCCACGGGCGACATCTTGAGGACGATGTTTTTCTGCTCCGTGGCCTGCATGAGGGTGGCCAGGGCCAGGCTGGGATAGTATCGCCCCTCGAAACTGTAGAGCAGGGGCACCCGGCGGTACACGGAGTCCAGATCCGGGGTGATGGTGATGAAGCCGCTCTCCGGGGCCGCCTCGGCCAGGACCGGGATGGGGCAGATCATCCCCTTGCCCCGGGGCAGGTAGTCGTGGGGTGACGGGGCGCCCGGCGAGGAGAGCACGGCCACCTTGGCGGGGCGCACCCGGCATTCATGGTCGCTGGGCACGAAGGCGAGGCTGAAGTCGTAGCCGAGAATATAGGGACCGCCCCTGAGGTTGTAGGCCAGGAGCCGGTCGTAATCCATGAGGTCCTTCGACAACCCCGTGAAGCCCATGTCGATGTGCAGCTCCCGCTTGACGTCTTCCTGCATGATCGCGGGCGAGGTCCGGTCGGGTTCGCTGAAGATGATGTCCGAGGCCACGGCCACGGCCCCATAGGCGGTCAGGTACTTGAGGAGCAGGGCCACCCGGTAGCGCGGCCAGGGCCACTGGCCCAGCTCGGACAGGCTCTTCTCGTCCAGGTCGATGATTATCGGGACACTGGTGGCCGCGGGCTGGTGGTATTGACGGAGATAGTTGTCGTAGATCTTCAGGTTGAGCAGGTGCAGGAACTTCGGTTGGCTGATGTACAGTCCGATCATGAGCACCGTCACCGACACGCCCGCCCCCAGCAGTATCAGCTGGTCCTTCTTGAACAATCGTTTGAGCAGTTCGAGCATGGCATCCGACGGCAGTTGTTTGTATTTGTTCCTCTTTATCGCAGATAGCCACCGGCAAATAAAGAAAAAACAGCGTCGTCGGCCATAAAAACGTCCGCCGGACGCGGGGCAATTCTTGCGGAAACGGAAATTCGTACGGCATTTCGTACGGTTGAGGCAGAGCGGGGGCTAGATGTTCCGGTACAACATCATGCAGCCGAGAAGGAAGACCAGGGCCAGGGCGAGACGCCGGTAGCCGTGGTTGGAGAGGCGCTCGTACGCCCAGGTGCCGAGGAAGATGCCGGAGAGCAGGGCGGGCAGGGACAAGACGTAGAGGTGCAGGACTTCGCCCGTAATCATGCCGGATGCGGCCTGGGTGGCAATGATGACCAGGTTGGACAGGGCGAAGAAAAAGGCCAGGGTAGCCTTGGCTTGGTCTTTGGTCCAAGGCTGGAGGGCGGTGTATACGATGACCGGCGGGCCGCTCACGCCCAGGCTGCCGCCGAGCACGCCGGAGCAGAACCCGGCCAGCACGGTCAGTCGCTTGCCGAAGGCTCGCGGCGCGGGCCGGACCAGGAATTGATAACTGGTGAAGGCGACCATGATGACGCCCACGCTGACGGACAGCCCCTGGGACGGGACCTGTCTGAGGGCATACACCCCGAGCGGTATGCCGACGAGACTGGCCCCCAGCAGTGTGAAAGTGCATTGGAGATTGATGCTCTTGCGCAGGTGGAAGCTCAGGTAGAAACTGATGATCACCGCCAGGAGGACCATCAGGGGCACGCTGGTCCTGATGTCCAGGAAGAATCCCAGCAGAGGCAGGGCGATGAGCCCGAACCCGAACCCGGTCACCCCCTGGAGAAAGGCAGCGGCGAGCACTATGGAGACGATGGCGAATGTTTCGAGCATGCGCCGTGGCGTATCGTATTTGCTTCCGGCTGCCAACGGAGAATTCGCATCCAGTGAATTTTGGTGGAAAAACAGTTGCCACCAAATTGGCTCGCAGGGTATAGGTATCTACAAATGGACATCCATTTTTAACTAATTCCAGTATCTCAGGAGGTTGAGTTATGGCCATTGTTATTGATCAGGATGAATGCATCGGTTGTGAGTCTTGTGTTGAGATCTGTCCGGAAGTGTTCGAGATGGATGCCGACGGAGAAAAGGCCACGGTCATCGCCCCGGACTCCACCCTTGATTGCGTGGACGAAGCCATCGAGACCTGCCCCAATGAGGCTATCTCCAAATAGCTCGCGACTTGGTAAAAAAAAGACCGCTTCCATCAGGAAGCGGTCTTTTTTTTGTCTTTCGGAAACAGCTACCGCATGCCGGAAAAGATCATACGTACCTCTTCGATCCGGTCACGGCTGTCCGAGAAATCCAGGGCTTCGCCGCGTGACAGGGCGTGGACTTGGATCAGGCCGGCGTCCTGGTCATAGTAGAATTCCGCGTCGTCCATGGTGCGCAGGACGCTGCTCTTGAATTCGGCGCGCAGGTAGTTGCCTTCGGACAGAAGCACCTTGCCTCCGAAAACCGATTCCACGGCCCTGCCCAGATCGACCATGACCTTGTTGGGATCGCCCGTGGCCTTGATCGGGTCTATCTTGTGCTTGGCATCGGTGGCCTGTGAAGAGACGCAGTCCACGTCGAACGGACAGACGGCGAATTTGCCCTCGGTCATACCAAGGTCGGGGGCCTTGGTGGAACAGGCGGAGAGGGCGGCCAGGGAGACGGCGATAAGAGTGGTCAAGAGTAACTGTTTCATGGTCCTCAATCTATTGTGAAACCGGATGAAAAGGCAACCCTTTTCCGGGGCGAATCGAGACGGGTCAGCGAGGGCGGGTGGCCATGACCACACCGGAGAAGATGAGCACGAATCCCACGCCGTGGACCACGGTCACGGGCTGGCCGAGCAGGAGCCAGGCCCCGACCCCGCTGAAGACCGGCATGAAGTACTGGAACAGGGCCGCATTGCCGGGACCAATGTGCATTATTGCGGAATTCCAGAGGAAGAAAGCGGCCAGCGAGGCCAGTACGCCGATGTACAGGACCGCACCGAGTACGGCCGGGGTGAACGACCAGGCCGGGGCATACCACTGCTCGATGAGCGCCGCGGGGATCAGAGGGATGGTCCCGAGGAGAAAGGTCGCCCCGAGGTAGGCGTTCCGGCTGATGGTCGCGGGCTTTCGTTTGACCAGGATGGAATAAACGGCCCACAGGAACCCGGCCGCGAGCATGACGACGTCGCCCGCGCGGAAGGTCAGGTGGACGAGTACGTTCAGACTGCCCCGCGTGGCGATGGTCAGCATCCCGGCGATGGCGATGGTCAGTCCGGCCCAGCGCAGCAGGGAGATGTGCTCCCTGAGGAAGATGCGGGCCAGGATGACCACGAAGACCGGGGTGGTGGAAGCGAACAGGGCCATGTTCACCGCGTCCGTGGTCCGTGCGCTGACGTAGACCAGGGTGTTGAACAGGGTCACGCCGGTCACGGCCGCGAGGATCAGTTCATTCCGGTGGTCGAGCAGGGCCTGCATGTCGCGGCGCATGTCCCGTCTGGCGAAGGGGAGAAAAATCACCGTGGCCGTGAGCCAACGCAGGGCGGCCAGGGTCACGGGCGGGATGTCGTCCACGAATCCGCTGGCTATGAGGAAGTTCCCGGACCAGATGGTCACGGCGAGCAGGGCGAAGAGAAATCCCACAGGACGGCTGCCGAACATAGCGGATAGATAGTCGAACCGGGGTCCCTTGGCAACCGCTATCTACCCGTGACCATTGGCTCAAGAGGCTGCCAGCCGAAGCGGTCCAGATCTATGCGGTCCGTCGCGTCGAAGCGAATACCTTCGCCCAGGAGGAGCCGTTTCTGTTCACCGTACCCCTGTAGTTCGCTCAGGGATATCCTGCCCTCGCGGTTGACGACCCGGTGCCAGGGCAGGTTCTCCGTGCGCGAGCTGGAATGCAGCACACGGGCCACCTGACGCGCCCCCCTGCGGTTGCCCGCCAGCGCGGCCACGCGGCCGTAGGTGGATACGCGGCCTTCGGGGATAGCTCGGATGGTCTCGATAATCTTCTGGGTGAAGGGAGAAGCCATGGGACCTGATAAACCGCCGGGCACCCCGATGGCAAGGCACGGGAGCCGTTACGGCCATGGGCCTTCGACGATCCGGGTTGGGATGCCGCGGCAACAGCAATCCCGAATGCCGGGGCTACTTGAACACCCGTTCTTCCTTGCGGTCCGGGCTCGGTTCGCCGTCCACCAGGAGATAGCGATCCTCCCACCGCTTGAGCATGGTCACGAGCACGATGATGTTGGCGTTGAGCCGGGTCACCTCGGCCTTGGTGGCTTTGGTCCATTTCCATATGAAAAGCGGGGCGAAGATCAGGCAGAAGAGCAGGATGAGCAGCATGAAGAGCAGGAAAAATATGACCACGCCGTTGGTCGCTGCGATATACGGTTCCATGATATCTCCGTTTGGTTGTGGGTGAAGGAGGCTGTACGAGATCTCCGTTTCAGAAGGACGCGGAGCCGATTCCCCCGTAGCGGGGCCTGGCGAAGCTGGGGGCGGGAGTGAGGGGGAGTGAAGAAACAGAAATGGTCATGGCGGCTCCCGTTCCCTAGGCACGTCCATCGGACGCACCCAAGGAATCGATCCTGAAACAGCGAGCAGCCATCATGCGATCAGCCTTCCGATACCCCATACCGATCCAAAAGCAAAGCGCCATCCGTCCTGTCGTAACAGACATGAAAAGAACAATCGGACGTTATGTCCGCAATGTTTCCCCGTCGTAAAAGAGGAGGGCCAAAGTTGTCGCCTCCCGGGGCAAGGCAGTGCAAACCGATAATTTTGCCTAGAAAATGTGTGTAACAGTCTAATTTTTAATGATATCGCTGTTCTCTGCCCAAAGGTGACGCCTGGGCCGGGACTATTTCCTGCCAAATAAGGAGGAATAAATGTTCCAGGTTTCACAATTGCCGTTTGACATGCATTTTGAGTTTCTGTAGTTCACTCCCCGGCGCACGGGGAAATCCCCCTCCCCGAGCCGTTTGGTAGAGAGAGTTCAAAACATGAGTCCTGCCTGTTCGTGTGGTTTTTCCTGTTTGGATTGGGAAAAAAAGCACAAGCGAGAACGTCCTGGAAAGCCCGTGATCGTATCGATTGCATCACGACTTTTTTGCAGGGCCGGCCGCTTCAGGGGGGCCATGCCGGGGGTATTTCACCAGAGGTTCGAAGCCTCTCCTCTCCACCGCGGAAACGCGTAGGGCATGCACCACTGCCGCCCTAGGTATTGGGACCTTTTTGCATAATCGTTTGCGTCGATTGGCAACGTGTTTCCGCAATTGCCTTGAGGAATCGTCTCTGTCCGAACGGAAGACGTGTGGTACTTTTCGGCGCCCCTTTTTCGGGAATCAACCGGAAGGCGGGGGACATTTGTGCCATGCCGCCGTGCCGCAAGGAAAGACGAGTTGTAATTTAACTGGTTCGTCCGGTTTGAATTTTAAAAGAAAATGGATTGAATACAATGGATAACGCACAGCGACAAGCAGCTCCGATGCTCTCCGCACCGCGCAGCCGCTCCAAGGTTGAGCACTTCATCCCCGAAGAGGGTGTCTGCACCAAGGAGATCGACTTCATCGTGGACAACGGCAACATCGACTACGTCAATTTCTCTGGCGGCTGTGAGGGCAACCTCAAGGCCATTGCCTCCATGATCGAAGGCATGAACGTCGATTTCGTCCTGGACCGTTTCAGCGGCATCACCTGCGGCTCCAAGTCCACTTCCTGCGTGGACCAGTTCTGCCACGCCCTGCAGAAGTACATGGATAAACACTAACCCTGATGCGGAGCGCCTCGCCGTCTCCCTCCAACGGAAACAAGAGAAAGCCCCGAGTCATATGACTTGGGGCTTTCTTATGCATAATTGCAGGATTTTTCGTAACGTCAGCAGCCTCCACTGCTCCCGCCACCACCATCGCCGTCGCCGCCGCCTTCGCGTTCCTTGACGTGTTCGTTCAGGAGCTTTTCCCAATTCCGTTTGGATTTCTTGGCTTCGCTGATTTCCCGTTCAAGTCGGTCCTTCTTCATCTCGTCATGAAGCACGTCCTCCCACTTGGTCGGTTTCGATTGGCTCATTTCGTCCAACTCTTTGGTCTTCTCAGCGATCTCCTTTTCCCGGGCTTTGATTTTTTTCTCGTAGAACCCCTTCATGTGGGTATCCTTATCCACAAATTCTTCTTTGGATACTCCCGCCCATTTTTCCATCGTCGTCCTCTCCGGCTCCGCCTGGCCTTCCAAATTATACGCGCATCCGGCCAGAACGAGCACGAAAAGCAATGCGATTACGCTACGTGACAGATTCAGCATTGTTACCCCTCTGTTCGGTCCTATTGATTGTTGGCGGCCGGAGCGGCGAGCAGGGAGTCGATGAGCTGCTCGTCAATAAGGCCCGTCGGGTTCAATCCGGCATCTCGTTGATAGGCCCGGATCGCCTGGATACTTCCATTGCCGATCTCTCCGTCAACATTTTGGGAATAATAGCCCAGGTTCTTCAAGGCATACTGAACGTATTTCCTGGTCTCCTTGGAAGCCAGGTCGTATTTGGCGCCCGCCGTGCGGGTGGCGGTCTGCGTGCCGTAGGAACCGGTACCGGCCTGCGCCGACACAGGCCAGGGTTGCAGGCCCATTCTTTCCAGGGAAGCGGCATTCTTCATATCAGGTGTCACGGGATAGCCGTCTCCATCGACCTGGCCGAAGTGGTAGGCGGCCATTCGATAATTCCGTTGCACCCCCGAGATCCCGCGGGAATAGATCTGTCCCAGCATGTAGTGGGCGGCGTCGTCGCCTGCGTCGGCTGCGGCCTTGAGCAGGGCCATGCCTCTTTGGGGATCGGGTTGAACTCCTTCCACCCCTGTGGCCAGGATGAAGCCGAGTGTCCGCATCGCAGGAGCGTACTGTTGCGCCACCGCCAGTTCTTCTATCTTACGATACTCGGCAATATTCTTTTCCACTCCTTCGCCGGCCAGGTACATCTTGGCCAGTTCGTGTTGCGATTCCGCATCACCGTCCCTGGCCGCCTTCAGATAATGCTCGTGAGCTGTTACCGGGTCGTTTTCCAGGTAAAGAGCCTTGTTGCCTTCACTGAGGTCATGCATGCTCGTGATGTTTTCAACGCATCCGTTTGAACTCAGGACTGCCACAGCAACGAAAATAAACAGCACAATTTGACGCATATGCCCTCCATGCATGATACAAACCTCTGTTTAATTTATGAGACCATAGATAAAAAAAAGGCTTTTGTCATGATGGTAAACGCCCCGGCGACCAGGAAACATCCATCCAAAACCGGATAAAAGAAAAGGGGCCAGCTATCATGCTGACCCCTTTTGAGAGGGTGTCCATGTGATTTCATATCTATCTATTCAAAATTAATTGAGATAAAAAATCACATTTTTTTTGTTGCCCCCAGAGTTACCCCCACCTTGAAGAGGCTGGTGTGAAGTGATCTACCACTCCATTGCCACGAAATGCGGGTCCTGCTACTGTCACCCCATGTCCTGGACAGAATATGACGAACGCTGGTTCATGGAGATAGTTATCTATGTCAGCCCCTTAATGTTTGGGGTATGTGGGCTGTAGGAGGTTTTTTTATGGGCATCCGAAAGCACACGCCGGAACAGATCATTGCCAAGCTGCGCGATGAGCTTCTCAATGGTGAAATCTTCACAATGCTCAGGGAAGCTCGCTACTTGATTGAAGAGTGGCGTTGGGATACAACACCTTCAGACCTCATAGCGCTCTGGGATACAAACCGCCTGCGCCCGAAGCCTCTCTTCCCCTGGGGGGGGGGGAGAGTGGAAGCTGCAAGCAATGGGAGAGCACTTACATTGCAGGTGGTACAACGAATAGGGCAGGTCAGCCAATGGTGTCATTTTATATGAATGGAGGATTATTGTGATGGATAAAGAGTATAATGGGTCATTTTATGACGCCCAAGTGAATACTTCACTACAGTCTGCCCAACAGATGGTGCCATACATATTTGAAATCATAAAACCTGAGTCAATTATTGATGTTGGCTGCGGACTTGGCACATGGCTAAGTGTGTTTAGGCAATTGGGGGCAAAAGAGATCAAAGGAATAGATGGCTCTTGGGTTGACCAGTCGAGGCTGCTTATTCCTAGCGAGTGCTTTTCTTCTTTAGATTTGAAGGAGATTAGTCAACTTGAGATAGATAAAAAGTTTGATATAGCGATGTCTTTGGAAGTTGCTGAGCACTTAAATGAATCAGAAGCTGAATCTCTTGTTAAGTCTTTGACGAATATGTCAGATGTCGTCTTATTTTCTGGCGCTATCCCATATCAAGGTGGTACACACCACATAAATGAGCAATGGCATTCGTATTGGATTGACTTGTTTCGTAAAAATGGTTTTGAAGTTTTAGATTGTTTGAGAGGTAAGTTTTGGAACAACCCCAAAGTGTCTTACTTTTATGCTCAAAATGCCTTTATTTTTTACAATGAGAATAAAGTTGATCGTCCTGGTTTTGAAATTCCATTAATGCCATTTAATTGTGTTCACCCTCAAAGGTATAGTCAGTTGGCAGAATTTGTATGGGTCGACACTTCCTCTTTAATGTTAGAATTAGTCAATCGTTTTAAGAAAGCAACTATTGGGAGAATCATTAATCGGCTTAAAAGGAAAGACTTCATGTGATGGTTAACGTTGACACTGATATGTCTTGACGTTCTCCCCGAATCTTGGCCCAAACAGAATGTGAGTTTTCCGGCGAAATCGACTATCAGAAAGTAGGAGGATTTCGTCGTGAAGAAGTCAAGATACACTGAAGAGCAGATTGCCCTCGCGTTGATTCAACTACTTTTTCTTGAGCCATTTCGTACCTCCTATGTACGGGGTGGTTAGGCTCTGCGGAGTGGTTGCATCACCCCGACAGGGCCGTTTTATTTCATTGCCCGATCCGGGTGTTATGCTTGCTTGAACAGCGGCACCACCTTGCCCTCTGCAACATTTTTTAGTCTGTCCAGGAAGTCGGCCCAGGACTGCATCATTTCGCGGCGCTGGGGCAGGTATTGGCTTCGGTTGTAGGCGGCGCGGATCGCATTTCTCGGCGCATGGGCCAGTTGTGCCTCGATAACGTCCAGAGACCAGCCGGTTTCATTTAACAGCGTCGAGGCCATGGCGCGGAATCCATGGGTTGTCATTTGGTCCCGGCTGATTCCGAGGTAGCGTAGGGCCGCATTCAACGTGTTTGCCGAAATGGGCTTTTCACCACGATTGCCTGGGAAAAGATACTGGCCCAATCCGGTCAGGGGGTAGAGGTCCGCGAGAATGTCCATGGCCTGACGTGAGAGGGGAACGAAATGAGGACGGCGCATCTTCATCTTCTCCGCAGGAATCCGCCAAGTGGGTGTCTTGTCGTCGAGCTCAAATTCGACCCATTCCGCCTTGCGGAGTTCGCCAGGACGGACGAAGAGCAGGGGGGCAAGGCGCAGGGCGCAGCGGGTCACGTGCTGGCCATGATAGCTGTCAATGGCGTTCAACAGGGCACCAACCTGGCGCACGTCGGTAACCGCCGTGAAATGGCTCTTCTCCGGAGGCGGGATGCTGCCTTGCAGGTCTCTTGTCGGGTCGCGCTCAGCCCGGCCCGTAGCGACGGCATAGCGCATAATTTGGCCCACCTTCTGCATTTGCCGCCGGGCCGTCTCCGCTGCCCCACGGGCTTCTATGCGGCGGATACACGCGAGGATTTCCGGCGGGGTCAATTCGTTGATCGCCCGATGCCCCAGCCAGGGGAACACGTCCTTTTCAAGGCGATGAAGCACGGATATCCTGTAGGACTTGGACAGGGTGTGCTTGAAACGGTCGTACCACTCCAGGGCGATGGACTGGAAGGTTTCACTCTCGGCACGTTCCAAGGCCTTTTTTTCCTGGCCTGAGAGGGGTCTTGGCCACCGTCCAGCATCTTGCGGAAGTCCCGCCGCTTGTCCCTGGCCTCGGACAGGCTCACGTCCGGATAGGTGCCCAGGGACAGACGCTTCTCCTTGCCCCCAAAACGATACTTCAGCCGCCACCACTTGCCCCCACGGGAGGAGACTTCCAGATACAGTCCTTTCTCATCGAAAAGACGGTAGATTTTATCCTGGGGTTAGGCCGTCCGGCAGGTAACATCGGTTAAGGGCATGGGGGCAACTCCTTCCGTATCTGGGGGCAACCTTGTACCAGTTGCCCCCATTATTGCCCCCAGTTGCCCCCGGATGTCAATGGACCCTATCAGACGGCGAGACGGCAAAACCAACAAAAAACCCCGTATTCACGGGGCTTTCTGGGTCTCCTGAGACGTTCTTGGAGGGAAATTTGGCGGAGAGGGTGGGATTCGAACCCACGTACGGGCTATTAACCCGTAACTCGATTTCGAGTCGAGCGCGTTACGGCCGGACTTCGCTACCTCTCCTTGGATGGCTATCGCCAATGTGAAGTGGGTATATAAACAGACTCGCGCCAAGTGGCAAGTACCTTTTGGACTTTAACGACGGGGGGAAGCTTCCCCGGTGCGAACGGAAGGGGGGAGAGGACTTCTCGTCGATGGGGTCGACGATTCCGCTTCGTCGTTGTTAATTTCCTGCGAGGCGTGCAGTGGGAACATATGCGACAGGTGATACCGCATGCGACACGTCTTGGGGTCATCTCCTTTTTTGCCGCGCTCTTTGCCATGCTGTCCGCAATCGTGGCAATAACCGGGTGCGGGCCCGCCGTTCGCGAAATCGACGCGCAGCGTGAAGCCCGTTATGCGGAATTGGCCAGGCTCGATCCAGCGGCGGTCCTGGCCGGCCGGGGACCGGCGACCGTGCTGCTCGCGGCCATGTCCCGATCGGGGGGCGTTTGGTTGGAGAAGGGGCTGCTGTTTCCGTCCGAGGTGCGCATCGTCGTCAAGAACGCTGCGTTTGATCCAAGCGGGAACAGGTTGCGCATCAGCCAATATTACCAATACCCGTGGGGGCCGGGCACGGACTACCGGGAGAACACCGAAGCCGTCATTCCCCTGGATGGGCTGGAGTCGTTTCTCAGTCCGCCGGACCCGCGAGGCTCGAGCCGATGCTGGGGCGTGGATTGTAACACGTCGACCAAGGGGGCCATCCTGGTTCATAAGTATTTTCAATTCATTCGGACCGATACGGTGAGCGACGACAAAGAGCGAAACGAGACGGCGACGTTCTGGCATCTGTACTTTACGGTCCGCGAAACGGCCGTGGACGCCTGGGCCGCGCTCAAAACGCTGGCCCGGTAGGATCGGACAGCAAAAGGCCCCCGACCGTGATCGTTCGGGGGCTTTTTGCGTCGATGAAGCTTTCGCGGCCTAGAGCGGCTTGAGTTTGCTCAGGACGGGTTCGTCGTGGTGGTCGCAGTCGTGGTGGTCGCAGGTGATCCGGTTGTCCTTGAGTTCGCCGGACAGCCATTTATCGAGAACGTCCTCGATGGGCCCGGAGCAGCCGCGGACCACTTCGATGCCTGCCTTTCTGAGGATGTTCAGCGCGCCTTCGCCCATGTTGCCGGCGAGCATGACCTTGACGCCACGCTCGGCCAGAATGGGGGCGATGTCGGACTTGCAGCCGCATCCCTGGGGGGAATCCATGCGTTCGCTGAAGGCGATCCGGTTGTCCTGCACGGTCACGAGCGTATAGTGGTCGCAGTGGCCGAAATGGTCGTCGATAAGGCCGTCGCGGGTGGGCAGTGCGATGATCATATGTCTCTCCTGAATAGATATATAGGTCTGAATAGGAGAAAATAAGGCGGATTATCCCGTTGTAAAGAGGGACGGCCTATTTTCTCCGCTCCAGGAAAAATCGTTTGAGCAGGGCGGAGCACTCGGTTCCCATGACGCCCTCCATGGTCCACAGCCGATGGTTGGCAAACGGCAGGGAGCAGCCCTGCATATTGGAGACAAGGGCCCCGGCGCGTTCGTCCCGGGCCGCGAAAACCACCCCGGCCACCCGGGCGTGGATAAGCGCGCCCGTGCACATCAGACACGGCTCCAGGGTTACGGCCATGATAGTGTCCGGCAGGCGGTAGTTGCCCAGCACGCGGGCCGCCTCGCGCAGGCAGAGAATCTCCGCGTGCCCGGTGGGATCGTGGCTGGCGATGGGCCGGTTGTGCGCCGCGGCGAGCAGGGTGCCCGTGGGCGTGAACAGGGCCGCGCCGATGGGGGCCTCGCCCGCCTGGGCGGCCTTGCACGCCTCGCCGAAGGCCACGTCCATGAGGTCGCGCCAGGTGGTCCCGGCAGGCGGTTGGGGCGCAGAGGGTACGGCCATGGCCGGGGCTACCTCTCTTTAAGGTAGCGCACCCCGGCTTCGAGCATGGTCAGGCCGAGCGGGATGGCCGGATCGGTGCCGCGCGTCCAGGACGGGTGGTTGGTCTTGTGGTTGTACGCCTCGGGGTGGGGCATGAGGCCCAGGATGCGGCCGGTGGGGTCGGTCAGCCCGGCGATGCCCAGCGGAGAGCCGTTGGGATTGAACGGGTATTCCAGGGTCACCTCGTTGGTCTCGGGGTGGACGTACTGGACCGCGATGAGATTTTCGTCCTGCAACGCCTGGAACGTGGCGTCGTCCATGGGGATGATCTTGCCCTCGCCGTGGCGGATGGGCACGTCGAGATACTCGATGCCCTTGGTGAACACGCAGGGCGAGGCCGGGTTGGTCTTGAGCCGCACCCAGCGGTCCTCGAACCGGCCGGAGTCGTTGTAGGACAGGGAGACCTGGCGTTCGAAGTAGCGGCCGCCGATGCCCGGGAGCAGGCCGAGTTTGCAGAGCAGTTGAAAGCCGTTGCAGATGCCGAGGATGATGCCGCCCTTGTCGAAGAAACCCTTCAACTGATCCAGGACGGGCTTGCCGTCCGCGTCGTTCGACCACCGCCAGCGCAGGGCCGCCGCCTGGGCCGCACCCAGGTCGTCGCCGTCGAGAAATCCGCCCGGGCAGAGCAGGTAGTTGTAGTCGTCCATGCGGACATGGCCCGCTGCGAGATCGGAAAAGTAAACGATATCGGCATTATCCGCACCAGCTTCCTGCAGGGCGTAGGCGGATTCCTTCTCGCAGTTGGTGCCGTATCCGGTGATGACGAGTGCATTGACGCGGGCCATGAAAATCTCCTCTTCATATTGACTTTGTCGCAGTACCCTGCAAAATTTGCGAAGCAGCGACGTGCTGGGCAGGAACATACGTGTCCGACGCACGACAGTCAACATGGCCGAAAGAAGAGATCGGTCATAATATATCCTTATAATTCAAGCATAACCAAGGGGCTTTCTGACGTATGAAAACCAAGTTCATATTTATTACCGGTGGTGTTCTTTCCTCCCTGGGCAAGGGCCTGGCCGCGGCATCCATCGGCGCACTTCTCCAGGCCCGCGGTCTCAAAGCCACCATTCAGAAGCTTGATCCCTACATCAACGTCGACCCCGGCACCATGAACCCCTTCCAGCACGGGGAGGTGTACGTCACCGATGACGGCGCCGAGACCGACCTCGACCTCGGCCACTACGAGCGCTATCTGGGCACGGCCCTGAGCCAGCAGAACAACTACACCTCCGGCTCCATCTACAACTCCGTCATCCAGAAGGAGCGGCGCGGCGACTACCTGGGCGGCACCGTGCAGGTCATCCCGCACATCACCGACGCCATCAAGGAGGCGGTCATCAACCTGCCCAACGGCGAGGACGTGGCCCTGATCGAGATCGGCGGCACCGTGGGCGACATCGAGGGCCAGCCGTTCCTGGAGGCCATCCGCCAGCTCAAGAACGACCTGGGCAAGGAGAACGTCCTGTTCATTCACCTGACCCTGGTGCCGTACATCAAGGCCGCGGGCGAACTGAAGACTAAGCCCACCCAGCACTCGGTCAAGGAGCTGCGCAGCGTGGGCATCCAGCCCGACATCATCATCGCCCGCTCCGAAGTGCGCCTGCCCGAGGATCTCAAAAAGAAGATCGCCCTGTTCTGCGACGTGGACCAGGACGCCGTGTTTACCGGCGTGGATGTGGACAATATCTATAAGGTGCCGCTTGAATTCTACAACGAAGGCGTGGACCAGAAGATCGCCATCCTCCTGAAGCTGCCCGCCAAGAACGCCGAACTCGCCCCCTGGGAAAACCTCGTCTACAACCTGGACAACCCCAAGGGATCGGTCAAGATCGGCATCGTCGGCAAGTACGTCGACCTGACCGAGGCCTACAAGAGCCTGCACGAGGCGCTGATCCACGGCGGCGTGGCCAACGAGGTCAAGGTGGAGCTGGAGTACGTCAATTCCGAAAAGGTCACCGCGGCCAACGTGGAGAAGAAACTCAAGGGGCTGGACGGCATCTTGGTGCCCGGCGGCTTCGGTTCGCGCGGGATCGAGGGCAAGATCCTGTCCATCAAGTACGCCCGTGAGAACAAGGTGCCCTTCTTCGGCATCTGCCTGGGCATGCAGTGCGCCTGTATCGAATTCGCCCGCAACGTTATCGGCCTGGAAGGGGCCAACTCCGAGGAGTTCGACAAGGCCACCCCGCACAATATCATCTACCTGATGAAGGAGTGGTTCGACTTCCGGACCAAGAAGACCGAGACCCGTTGCGAGGAGTCCGAGAAGGGCGGTACCATGCGCCTGGGTTCCTACCCGTGCAAGCTCAAGAAAGACACCAAGGCCTATGAGGCCTACAAGGCCGCGAACATCGACGAGCGGCACCGCCATCGCTTCGAGTACAACAACAAGTACATCGAGCAGTTCGAGCAGAACGGCATGGTCTTGTCCGGCACGGCTCCGGACGAATCCCTGGTGGAGATCGTGGAGCTGCCCGGCCATCCCTGGTTCCTGGGCTGCCAGTTCCACCCGGAATTCAAGTCCAATCCCATGAAGCCGCATCCGCTGTTCAGGGAATTCATCAAGGCATCCAAAGACGAGAAGGCCAAGAAGTAGCCTATGGCAGACCTGTATACCGCCAGCCGGTCCGGCCCGTTCATTCTGGCCGGACCCTGTGCCATTGAGACAAGGGAGATCGCGCTTCAGACCGCCGGTGTGCTCGCCGGACTGGCCGCCAAACTGGACATCCCCCTCATCTACAAGAGCTCTTTCGACAAGGCCAACCGGACCTCGCTGACCAGTTTTCGTGGGCCGGGACTGGAAGAGGGGCTCAAGATCCTGGCCGAGGTCAAGCGGACTACGGGCCTGCCCGTGGTCACGGACATCCACCACCCCGAGCAGGCCGCACCCGTGGCCGAAGTGGCGGACGTCCTGCAGATTCCGGCCTTCCTCTGCCGCCAGACGGACCTGCTGGTGGCCGCCGCCGAAACGGGTAGGGTGGTCAACGTCAAGAAGGGGCAGTTCCTGGCCCCCTGGGACATGAAGAACGTGGTCGACAAGCTCCGCGCGGCGGGCAATGACCAGGTCTGGCTGACCGAGCGCGGCTCCACTTACGGCTACAACAACCTGGTGGTGGACATGCGCTCCATTCCCCAGATGCGGGCCTTCGGCGTCCCGGTGATCATGGACGCCACCCACTCGGTGCAACTGCCCGGCGGATTGGGCGGCGCGTCGGGGGGACAGCGCGAATACGTGCCGGTCCTGGCCTCGGCCGCCGTGGCCGCGGGCGCGGACGGCGTGTTCATGGAAGTCCATCCCAACCCGGACAAGGCGCTGTGCGACGGCCCCAATTCCCTGCCCCTGAACGAGGTCGAAGCCCTGCTGAAGCGGCTCCTGGCCCTGTGGGAGATCAATCGTGGCTGAAGCAACCGCACTGGCGAAAAAAATCAGGCTGCTGGTGCTCGACGTGGACGGCGTGCTGACCGACGGCGGTCTGTACTACGGCGACGAGGGCATCCTCATGAAGCGGTTCAGCGTGCAGGACGGCCTCGGCATCAAGGTGGCCCAGACTGTGGGCCTTGAGATCGGGGTCATTACCGGGCTGGACCAGAAGCCGGTGGAGAAGCGCGTCAATGAACTCGGGATCGAACATTATTACGCGGGCCGCCACCGCAAGCTGCCCCTCTTCGAGAAGATGTGCGAAGATGTCGGGGTCGCTCCGGAAGAAGCCGCCTACATGGGCGACGACTGGATCGATCTGGCCGTGATGCGCCGCGCGGGGCTGGCCCTGAGCGTGCCCAACGCGGTGCCCGAGGCGATCGAGGCCGCGGACTGGGTGTCCACCCGCAAGGGCGGGCAGGGCGCCGTCCGCGAGGCCATCGCATTCATTCTCGAAGCACGGGGGCTCAAGGATCAGGCCCTGCGGCGCTGGGTGGATTAGATGAAAGGGCGTCCTGCTCTGGTCCTTCTCATCATCTTCGCCCTGGGGTTGCTCCTCGGCCTGGGCGCCAACGCGCTCTTTTTCTCCGAACCCATCCTGGAAAACCAGGATACCGCCGCGCAGGCACCCGTGTCCCGCGAGGATGTGTTCGCCGACGCCGACGTCTCGGCCGAGGACATCGAACTGGTCCAGGGCAAGGAAGGCAGCATGACCTGGAAGCTGTTGGCCAAGAGCGCCAAATACAACCAGGAGCTTGGCATGATCGCCGTGGATTTCCCCCAGCTGACCGCCTATTTCGGCGAGGACCGCCGGGAGGTCTATGTTCAGGCGGACCGGGGCGAGGTGGATCAGAAAAACGACAACCTGACGTTGTACGACGGGGTCAGCGGCCGGTTCGGCAACATGGCCCTGGACGCCCAGCATCTTGATTATGTGGGCGCAATAGGTAAAGTGTATCTCAAGGGCGGCGTCACGGTGCGCCGACCGGACATGACCGTCCAGGCCAAGGCCCTGGAAATCGATCTGGTCTCGCGACAACTGGTGGCCGCAGGCGGCGTGGAAGCGCTGCTGGCCCCCAAAGGACTGGGAAGGAGTCCTTTGCAAGATAACAAGGAATGATACGTTGCTGAAAACGGTTCGCCATACGGGAATACTGCTGGTGCTGGCCCTGCTGCTGGTTCCGGTCCGGGCCTTGGCCCAGGATTGGGGCGAGGTGCGCGAGGCCACGGTCAACCTCAATGTCCGCAAGGCTCCCGAACCCGGCGCCGAGCACGTGGTCACCCTGGCCAAGGGGCAGCGGGTCCGGACCGACTTCCCCAAGAACGGCTGGCTGGCCGTGTTCGAACTGGGTGAGAAGGACCGCGACCCGGCCAAGGCCGTCGGCTACGCCAACGCCAAGTATCTCAAGGTGGTTAAAGCCGGGAAGGCCGAGGCGAAACCCGTCGCCGCGCCCCGGAAGGATTCCGGTGAGGGCGAGGTCAAGGCCCAGGTGGCCGAAACGCCGCCCGCGCCCATCCCGGTGGGCGTGGACCCGAGCCGCATGCCGGTGAAGATCACCTCCGACCGCATGACCTACGACGAGACCGGCAAGGTCATTTCCTTCGTGGGCCACGTGATCGCCACCCACGGCGAGCTGACTCTGTGGGCCGACAAGCTCTCGGCCTATCTCGCGTCCAGTACCGACAAGAAATTCTCCGCCGACAGTGTGGACCGCATCGTGGCCGAAGGCAACGTGCGGGCCAAGAAGGGGACCACAGAGGGAACCTGCGGCATGCTGACCTACCTGGTGGGCCCGCAGCTTCTCAAGATGGAACAGAATCCCAAGCTCCAGGACGGCCCCAACTCTCTGACCGGCGAAGTCATCAACTTCCACATCAAGGATGACCGGTCCGAGGTCATCGGCGGCAAGCAACGCGTCAAGGCCGTGTTCATGACCCCCGGCAACCTGAAGGTGCAGTAGATGGCCGAGGGTCTGCGCGCAACGAACCTGTCCAAGCGGTACGGCCAGAAAGAGGTCGTGCACGGTATCAACATCAAACTCGACGCCCGCGAGGTGGTCGGCCTGCTCGGCCCCAACGGCGCGGGCAAGACGACCACGTTCTACATGCTTGTGGGCATCGTCCAGCCCAACACCGGGGAGGTTTCCCTGGGCGGTCGCGTGCTCACGGGCAAACCCCTGCATGAGCGAGCCCGCATGGGGGTGAGTTATCTGCCCCAGGAGAGCTCCATCTTCAAGAAGTTGACCGTGCGCCAGAACCTGGAGATCATCCTCGAACAGACCTCCCTGACCTCGCGGCAACAACGGGCCAGGGCCGATGAACTCCTGGAGATGTTCACCATCACCAAGCTGGCGGATCAGGCGGCCATGTTCCTGTCCGGCGGCGAGCGGCGCAGGCTGGAGATCGCCCGGGCGCTCATCCTCGATCCCCAATTCATTCTGCTGGACGAGCCCTTCGCGGGCATTGATCCCATCGCGGTCATCGACATCCAGGAGATCATCTCCGTGCTCAAGTCCATGGAAATCGGCATCCTCATCTCCGACCACAACGTCAGGGAAACCCTGAATATCTGCGACCGAGCCTATCTGGTATACGAAGGCACGATCATCCTGGAAGGGGCTCCTTCCGAGATCGTCAAGTCCAGCCGCGCCCGGCAGATATACCTGGGCGAGGATTTTCGGTTGTAAGCCGCCCCCTCCCGTCTTTTTTTCCGCTTTCCCGATTTACACCGTCCCCAAAGGTTGGTACACTTTTTTCATACCAGAACATATTTGATTAATTATTAATAGAAACAGGATGTTAGCACAATTGTGTTGCATCCTTTAATCCGCTATGACATAGTTGAACCGGAAAAAATATCTGGCGGTCGAAAAAAAGTTTCTTTATCCGGCAACCGATAAGCACAACCTCAAGCGAGTAACGAATCATGGGATTGGAACTTCGGCAACAGCTCAAGCTCTCACAGCAACTGGTCATGACGCCCCAGTTGCAGCAGGCCATCAAGCTGCTGCAATTGTCGCGGCTTGAACTGCTGGAGACGGTGCAGCAGGAATTGTTGGAGAATCCTTTCCTTGACGAAACCGAGACCGACACCGAGGTCCCCGACAAGCCGGAAGTGCTGACCGAATCCCAGGCCGAAGAGGAACTGGTCCGCAACGCGGACTGGGAGAACTACCTCGGCGAATTTTCCTCCACCTCCAAGCAAGCCCTGTCCCGCGACATGGAGATGCCCGAGGAGGGCATGTCCTTGGAAGCCCGCCTGGCCTCCAAGCCCTCGTTGGAGGGACATCTGAACTGGCAGATGCGTTTGTCCAATTTCACCGAGCACGAACTGGCCATCGGCGATGTCATCCTCGGCAACCTCGATTCCAACGGCTATCTTCAGGCCTCCATGGAGGAACTGACCGCTATGGTCCAGGCCTCCGATGAAGAGGTCGAGTCCGTCCTGAACCGTATCCGGCATCTGGACCCGGTCGGCGTGGGGGCCCGCACCCCGCAGGAGTGCCTGTTGGTCCAGATGGAAGTCCTCGGATACGACGATCCGATCCTGGTCTCCCTGGTGAGCGATCACCTGGAGGATCTGGAAAAGAACCGCTACAAGCCTCTGGCGCGCAAATTCAAGATATCCATGGACGATCTCAAGGCGTACCTGGATCTGATGCAGACGCTCGATCCCATGCCGGGTGCCAATTTTTCCAGCACCGAGCCGCATTACGTCAGTCCGGACGTGTTCGTCTACAAGTACGGCGACGACTTCGTCATCATCCTCAACGAGGACGGCATGCCGAGGTTGCAGATGAACACCTTCTACATGGATTCCATGAAGGGGGCGGCCGACAAGGAGAAGGAGTATTTTCAGGAAAAGATGCGTTCCGCCGCATGGTTGATGAAAAGTCTGTACCAGCGGCAGCGAACCCTGTATAAAGTAGTTGAGAGCATTGTCGGCTTCCAACGGGCATTCTTCGAGGAGGGCGTGACAAAGCTCAAACCCCTGATCCTCAAGGAGGTGGCGGAGGACATCGAAATGCACGAATCCACCGTGAGCCGGATTACGACCAATAAGTACGTTTCAACGCCGCACGGCATTTTCGAGTTGAAGTTCTTCTTCAACTCGGCCCTGGACCTGAACGACGGTTCCCAGGTGGGCTCGGAGAGCGTCAAGGCGCTCATCAAGCAAATGATCGCAGACGAAGACACGAAGAAACCGCTCAGCGACGAGCGAATCGGCGAAATCCTCCAGGAAAAGCTGGAAGTGAACATCGCCCGGCGTACGGTCGCCAAATACCGCTCGGCCATGGGCATTCCTTCGTCTTCAAAACGTAAGCAGTACTTCTAGATTCTGCTTGAAGCACTCTCAACCAGGAGGCAGCGTATGAACATCAGCTTCACTTTCAAGAACTTCGATCCTTCCGATCACCTCAAGGGGTACGCGGAAAAGCGTTTTGAAAAGGTAGCGAAATACGTTCCCGACGCGGAGGCCGATCTCCAGGTCAACCTGCTGGTCGACAAGTTCCGCCACAAGGCGGACGTGATCCTGAATTCGGATCGCATCCATATCTCGGCCTATGAAGACTCGGAAGACATGTACTCCACCATCGACATGGTCCTGGACAAGCTGGAAGCCCAGCTTCGCAAGATGCGTGAAAAGATGAAGAACCGCCCCAGACAGGCGCGTCCCAATAAAATGGTCCAGATGAACTACCTGTCCTACGAGGACATCGCCCCCGGTTCGTCTCCCACCATCGTCGGCACCGATGCATACGAGCCCAAGCCCATGTCCGTGGACGAGGCCGCCATGCAGCTCGATGCCCGTGACAATGAATTCCTGGTCTTCCTCAACGCGGAGACCGACGGCGTCAACGTGATATACAAGAGAAAGAACGGCGATTACGGCCTTATCGACCCCGGAAACTAAGCATGAAACTCAGTGATTATCTGGCGAAGGAACTGATCCTTCCCGAACTCGAGTCCGAGACGAAGTCGGACGTACTGAAGGAACTCGTCGCCCCCTTGGGCGAGCAATATCCAGAGATGGACACGGACCGCGCGGTCCGAGTCCTTCTCGATCGTGAAGGACTCGGCTCCACCGGCATAGGGGACGGCATCGCCATCCCCCACGGCAAGCTCGAAGACCTGGAAAAGGTCATCGTGGTCGTGGGCCGCAGCCGCAAGGGCGTGGAGTTCGAGGCGCTCGACCACAGCCCGTGCACCATATTTTTCCTGGTACTCGCCCCGGAACAGGTGGCGGGTATGCACCTGCGCGTCCTGGCCCAGATCTCCCGTCTTCTCAAGGACGAGGAATTCCGCAAGGCGTTCCTGTCGGCCGATGATCTCGAAGCCCTTTGGGCCCTTCTCAAGGTCGTATAACCTCATGGGCGGACTCCGTTGACCTCGACCAACCCCTTCCCCGTAGTGATCGTCACCGGGCTCTCCGGATCCGGCAAGAGCACCGCCATCCGGGTCTTCGAAGACCTGGGGTTCTTCTGCATCGACGGGCTGCCCTCCGAGATGTCGCCCAAGCTGGCCGACCTCATCCTCTCCTTCGACACCAAGTATCGCGGCCTGGCGCTCGGCATGGACCTGCGTCAGTTCGAGTTCGTGGACGGCTGGGGCAAGGCCTTGGAAGGGTTCGCCGAACTCGGCATCACCCCGCAGGTCCTGTTTCTCGAAGCCAAGATGGCCGAGTTGGTCCGCCGCTACGCCACCACGCGCAGGCCACATCCGCTGGAATCCCGCAACCTCGGCCTCGAACAGGCCCTGGAGATGGAAAAGAAACTCCTGGAACCGGTGCGGCAAGAGGCGGTCCTGGTCCTGGACACCACGGACTATTCCATCCACGATCTGCGCCGGGTCATCCAGACCAAATGGTCGTCCCTCGAGGAAGTGGGCATGGGCATGCGGGTGCACATCATCACCTTCGGCTTCAAGTACGGCGTCCCGTCCGAGGCCGATCTGGTCTTCGACCTCCGTTTCCTGCCCAATCCCTATTTCGACAAGTCCCTGCGCCCCATGTCCGGCCTGGACAAGGAGGTCTCCGACTATGTCCTGGGCAACCCGACGGGCACCGGGTTCATCAAGCGTTTCCATGAATTTCTGCTCTATCTCCTGCCGCTTTACGCCGAAGAAGGGCGCTACCGTATCACCCTGGCTCTGGGCTGTACCGGCGGACGACACCGGTCGGTTTCCGTGGCCGAGTCGGTGCTGGCAACCCTCAAGGAAAAAGGGTATACGGTATCGATCGAACATCGACACATGGAACTCGGTTAGACATGGCTGCAAAGACTGACAAAAAAGACGTTGTGATCGGCGTGGTGCTGGTCACCCACGGAACCTTCGGCGAGAGCCTGCTCCAGGCCGCGGAAATGGTCATGGGACCGCAGGAAAACTGCCTGGCCGTGGGTATTGACGTGCAAAAGGGCGTGGACGAGGCCCTGGAAGGCGTGCGCAAGGCGATCCAGTCCCTTGAGCAGGGCAAGGGCGTCCTGGCTCTGACCGACCTGTTCGGCGGTTCCCCCACGACCATGTCCCTCTCCCTCATGAAGTCGGAAAATCTCGAAGTCATTACCGGCGTCAATCTCCCCATGGTAGTAGCGGCGCTCCAGGCCCGGTCCATGAAGTTGCCCGAACTGGCCGAAAAGGTCATGGAAGCGGGGCAGCAGGGGATCAAGGTCGCCGGAGCGATGCTGCGTAAAAAAGCGAAAAAATAGGTATGATGCCGTGACTCTCGTTCGTATCGACAACCGCTTGATTCACGGCCAGATCATCGAGACGTGGCTGCCGTACACCGGCGCCAAAAACGTTGTTGTGGCCAACGACGAACTGGCCCACGACATCCTTCAGCAGGAGATCATGTCCCTGGCCATCCCCCAGGCGGTGAAGAGTTCCTTTGTCACCGTGGACGAGGTGCCTGCGACCATGTCTAGGCTCTTCTCCGCGCCCGGCGACCACGACGCCATCATCCTCTTTTCCAACTGTGCCGACGCCCGCCGCGCCTTTGACTCCGGGCTCGACTTCCACGTACTGAACATAGGCAACGTCCACTACAGTCCGGGCAAGCGCCAGATATCCCCGAGCGTCGCCCTGTCGGACGAGGATGAGACCTGTCTGCGCCACCTGAACCGCAAGGGCGTGGAGCTGGACTTCCGGTGTGTCCCCAACGACCCCGTGCAGGTGAGGTTCTAGGACATGGTCATTCAGCACACCTTCGCCTGGTTTGCCATGGTCGCTTTTTTTTTGCCCTCTTTTCCCAGTTCCGCTCGACCCTGAGCATCGGCCTGCTTGAGCGTCCGCTGGTTGTCGGCTTCTTCTGGGGCGCGGCCACGGGCGAGTACACCACCAGCCTGTACATCGCCATCTTCTTCGAACTCTTCTGGCTCGACCTCATCCCGGCGGGAACGTACATCCCGCCTCAGCTTACGGCAGCGACCTTCGCGGCCTTGACACTGACCACGTGGTTCGGCCTGAATCAGCCGTCCCGGATCATGTTCGTGCTCTTTGCCAGCATGCCGCTGGCCTGGATCGGCACCAAGGTGGAAGGGTGGTTGCGCGAACGGGAACAGGGGAGTTACAACGCGCTTCTCAACTGGGCACGCAATCCGGGCTCCAAGCACCTGCCCGGCGCGCTCATCCTCCAGTCCATGGTCAAGGGGCTGTTCATGAGCTGGGCATCCTTTCTAGTGGCCATCCTTATCCTCAAGCAGGGATTCGAGCTCGTCTTTTCCGCGTATCCGACCATCTTCTCGCACCTGGGCGTCACCTGGGCCCACCTCTGGGTGGCCGCCTCCCTGGGCGGCCTCATGGCCCTTCGCCTGAAACGGGCCTATGTCATTCTGGCGACGGGCGTCATCCTCTTCGCCCTGTATCGTTTCCTGCCGACCTTGTAGTCACCTCCATGCCGCCTCAGGGCCGGGCATCCGGTCCGATAGTTTTGCCTGGGCCGGGCCTTGCGATCATCTTCACATGGTGAACGCGGATCGGCTAGCGGCCGGATGGCCTATAACGGGGGCATACTCCTTCCGCCGGCACCGCCGGAAGCCTTGCGGTCCCTGGCTTGTAGCGAAATAGTGGCATTCCGGCGACAGGCAATATTCTTTTCACGCTTTTCTCGCTTGGCCTGCGCTTTTAGCTTGGCAGCCGGTATGCTTTGTGATATCTGTCACATTCTGTTTTCGATGCTCAATTTCCTTATACAGGATAATTCAATTAGGAGGACTTGATATGGCTATTTTGGTTGTTGGACACAAGAATCCCGATACCGACACCGTCGCTTCCGCGATCGGTGCCGCCGACCTGTACAGCAAACGTGGTATGGAGGCCAAGGCCGTGACCCAGGGCGAGATCGCTCCGGAGAGCGCCTTCGTGCTCGAGAAGTTCGGCGTTGCCGTTCCCGAGATCGTCACCGACGCCACCGACAAGCAGATCATCCTGGTCGACCACACCGACATTTCCCAGACCATCGACAACCTGGACAAGGGCGAGCTCCTTGCCGTCGTCGACCACCACAAGCTGGGTGACATCACCACCTCCGGCCCGCTGGAAATGTGGGTCTGGCCCGTGGGCTGTTCCGCCACCGTGCTGAAGTCCATGTACGACTTCTACAACGTCGAGATCCCGGCCAACATCGCCGGCATCATGCTGTGCGCCATCCTGAGCGACACCGTCATGTTCAAGTCCGTCACCTGCACCGACGCCGACAAGGCCGCCGTCGAAGCCCTGGCCAAGATCGCCGGTGTGGACGACGTCATGGCTCTGGGCATGGAGATGTTCAAGGTCAAGTCCGCCGTTGACGGCGCTTCCGCCAGCGAGCTGGTCTTCCGCGACTACAAGGACTTCGACATGTCCGGCAACAAGGTCGGCATCGGCCAGTTGGAAGTCGTGGACCTGTCCATGCTCGACGCCCACAAGGACGCCCTGCAGGCCGAGATCGAGAAGGTCAAGGCCGATGGCCGTCACTCCGTCTTCCTGCTCCTGACCGACATCATGAAGGAAGGCTCCGAGATGCTCATCGCCTCCGACGATCCGTCCGTGGTCGAGAAGGCCTTCGGCATCGCCACCAAAGGCGAGCCCGTGTACCTTGACGGCGTGATGAGCCGCAAGAAACAGGTCGCCCCCAACTTCATCAAGGCCTTCGAAGGCTAAGCTGTAATAAGCTGATTGAGTGCGCAAAGTCGGGCCCGCCAGCATTGTGCTGGCGGGCCTTTGCTTTTGGCATTGGGGCGTCCTTACTGTTCTCACATACCTTTCCGCCGCATGGCCTGAGGTCATTTCCCTTGCTTGCAAGACCTTGCCGAAGGCACACAAGAAATTTTGAAGAGAAAGTCCGGAGGGGAAGCTCTTTCAGCGCCAGCGCTTAGCGAGTCTTCGAGTTCTGGAGCTGGCGACGGCAGCGATAGAGTTTCTCCTCTGGCCGCCTAAGGCACCAACAAAAAAGGGACGGCCGGAAGCCGTCCCTTTTTTGGGAGATGACGAAAAAAGGCCCCGGCTATGAGCCGAGGCCTGGATATCACAAAAGACCGGCGGTTTTCAGCACGGCTTTCAGTTTGGGTTTGTTCTCGTCCTGCAGGGGAACGATGGGCAGGCGGAACTGGGCGTCCTTGAAGATGCCCATCATGGCCAGGGAGGTCTTGACCGGGATGGGGTTGGTCTCCATGAACATGGCCCGGTTGACCGGAGCCATCTTGAGGCTCAGTTCCAGCGCTTTTTCATGGTCCTTGTTGAAAAAGGCGTGGCACATGGAGCTCATGGTCTTGGGCATGATGTTGGAAATGACGGAGATGACCCCAACGCCGCCCACGGCCAGCAGGGGCAGGGCGGTAAAGTCGTCGCCGGACAGAAGCATGAAGTCCCTGCCGCAGAGTTCCACCACTTCGGCGCCCTGGCACAAGTTGCCGGTGGCCTCCTTGACCGCGATGGCCTCGGGCACGGCATCCTTGATCATCTTGAGTGTGGACGGCAGGCAGTTCAGGCCGGTCCGTCCGGGCACGTTGTAGATGACCATGGGCAGAGGGGCCGCCTCGGCGATGGCCTTGAAGTGGGCCACCAGGCCGCCGGGCGTGGGTTTGTTGTAGTAGGGCGTGATCTGCAGGGTGGCATCGGCGCCGGCATCCTTGGCCATCTTGGTCAGCTCGATGGCTTCCTTGGTGGAGTTGGATCCGGCTCCGGCGATGACCGGTACGCGGCCTTTTGTCTGCTCGACGCAGATTTTGATGACCCGTCCCTGTTCCTCGTGGGACATGGTCGCCGCTTCGCCGGTGGTGCCGCACGGCACCAGGCCGTCAATACCCTGCTCGATCTGCCATTCAATGAAATCGCGGTAGGTCGACTCGTCGACCTCGCCATCCTTGAAGGGCGTCGAGAGAGCGGTGAAAGCTCCTCGTAATTCCATCGTCATCTCCTCCTGAAGTATACATATCCATCCGAAAACAAAGCCGCTTTATTGAAAAAGAGCATCGATTTCCGGATCATCCTTGATCGCGTCGTTCATACCTACGGAAGCTGATGTATAATTCTTCGCTTCTTCCCACGCAAATGAATTTTCTCTTTTCGGCCATTGCAGGACGTTCACTTCGGCCAGGCTGCGGCCCTTGTCGTAGGGCCGGACCCACAGACAGCGGCCGTCGGCCTGGACGCGCCCGTTGATGCCGGAGCCGCCTCCGCTGCCGAAGAGCATGTCCGGGACCTGGGCCGGATTCGACTTGAGGTAGTCGCTTTCCGCCACCCAGCCCCAGTCGCACAGAGCGATGAGCAGGTCCACCTTGTCCCGGTCGGCCTTGATCGCCCTGGAGAGCTTGGCGACCATGGCCTCGGACGGCTTTTCGGCGTCCTGGGGCAGGGACGGGTAGCGCAGGAAGCCGACTTTGCGGCCGCCCGCTATCTCCAGCACGGTGAAGGGGGCCTCCTCGGCCGTCTTCTGCCAGGGCCAGCGGGGTACGCCGTCCTCGGCCAGGGCTCCGGCCTCCCGTTCGGTGAGCAATCCCACGTCGTAGTGCATGGCGTTGAAGGCCTTGCTCAGGGCGACCATGGTCTTGGTCAGCCCGGGGTTGCCGTTGGGGCGAAAATATTCCCAGCCGCCGGAAACCAGCAACCTGGGAGCGTCGGTATGTTGATTGTCCATAAAATACGTGGCCCGACGGGCCACCCCTCCGAGGGTCTTGCCGCCTCAGGTAGGGCATGGCCGCACCGTGCCATACGTATTCGCCGAGTAAAGGATGGTCAGGACAGAACCCTGCGCACGGGCGTCGCCGCACGCAAGGATCAGGGTCGCCAGAAACAGGCAGTATGTGAGTCGTCGCATCCTACTGGTTGATGTATTCCTTCAACTCTTTTCCAGGACGAAAGAAAGGAAGTTTCTTGGGTCTGACCTGGACGACCGTCCCGGTCTTGGGATTGCGACCGGTGTAGCCCTCGTAGTCCTTGATCTTGAAGCTGCCAAAACCGCGAATCTCCACACGGTCGCCGCGCAGAAGGGCTTCCTTGACGGAGTCCACGAAGGCGCCGACCACCTTGGTGGCCTCGTCGACGTGCATTTTTTTCTGTTCTGACAGAGCCTTGATCAATTCGCTCTTATTCATGATGTTCCCCCTGAAACATATGTTTCCCGCAGGTTCCGGTATTGGCCCTGTGAGGTAACAAAAAAGGAATCACTTCCGAAATTCTCACTAACTATGCCGAAAAATAACTCTTTTCGTCAACCATTATTTCTCGAATTTCATTCCGAAGGAAAATCTTTCAGAATGGGGCGGCCGCCGATGCGCTCGCGGTTGTCCTCTCGGTAGCGGATGAGCTTCTTGGCTATGCCGACAATATCCTTGCTGGCCGTTGCCTGCGGGGCGAATTTCATGAGCGGGGTCTGGCGGCGGACCGACTCCACCAGGGTGCGGTCCTGGTGCACGAAGCCCAGGTTGCGCAGCTCTATGTTCAGGAAATTCATGCACGCGGCGTTGAGCCGGTCAAAAGTCTGGTTGGCCTCCTTGGCGCTGATGGCCTGGTTGACCAGGACCAGGAAGTCCTTGATGCCGTGCTGGGTGGCCAGGACCTTGATCATGGCGTAGCTGTCGGTCAGGGAGGTGGGTTCGGGGGTGACCACCACCACGCGCAGCTGGGTCAGGGCCGCCAGGGACAGGACCGTGTGGCTGATACCCGCCCCGAGGTCGAGCATGAGAAAATCATACTCTCCCGCGATGTTGATGAGCTTCTTGAACAGGATGTCCTGCAGGTCTTCGTCCATCTCGACCAGCTCCGGCACGCCGCTGGTGGCCGGGAGCATGTCGAAGCCGTCCTCGATGGACACGAGCACATCCTCGGCGTCCACGCCGGTCTGCAGCAGGTCGTGCAGGTTGCGGTCCGGGGATATGCCGAGCAGGACGTCGAGATTGGCCAGCCCGAGGTCGCAGTCCATGAGCATGGACGTGATGTTCATGGCGTGCAGGGCATAGCCCAGGTTGAGCACGATGTTGGTCTTGCCGACTCCGCCCTTGCCGCTCATGATCGAGAGACTGAGTGTATTGTTATGGTTCATTGTCCGTCTCCGTTATTTCCCGCCGAACAGGAACTGCTTTTCGTTGGCGTGCACCAGGGTCTCGTTCGAGACGTTGTCCGCAAAAGCGAGCCTGGAGACCTTGACCTGATCCTTGCCGGCAGCCTTGGCCTCGTAAAGCGCGCCATCGGCCAGCTCGATCAGTTCCTTGTCCGTGATGCTCACGCTCCCCTTGTAGCAGGTGAGACCGACGGAACAGGTGACGTGAAAGGTTTCGTCCCCGTCCGGGGTGCTGAATTCGATTTGCTTGAACTCGTTGAGCAGGCGGCTCAAGAGCCGCTGGGCCTTGACCAGGCCGGACCCGGCCATGATCAGGGCGAATTCCTCGCCGCCGAAGCGGGCCGCCAGGTCGTAGCGCCGGGTGTTGGCCTTGAGGTGCCTGGCAAAGGTGCTCAGGACCTCGTCGCCCTTTTGATGGCCGTAGGTGTCGTTGACGCGCTTGAAGTCGTCCAGATCCAGGATGGCCAGGGAGAGCGGAGTGCGGGCGCGCTTGGACCGTTCGATCTCGATATCGAGAATGCGGTCGAAGGCCCGCCGGTTGGCCAACTCGGTGAGCGGGTCGTGGTCGGTCTGGTAGGCCAACTTCTCCAGGGTCTCCTGGAACCGCTTCAAGTGCGGATAGGCGTCGCCGTTGATGGGCAGGGAGAGCCACTGGCCGAGATCGCGCCGGGCGGCGATGGACTCCCACTCCTCGCAGGAGACCCCTTGGATGAGCCGGAAGACCCAGACCGCCTGTTCGAGCTTCTCGTCGATCCCCTTGGAATATTCGCACAGCTCCTTCTGGAGCGCGGTCAGTTCCGATGCGAGTTCGTTCTCGGGGAATTTAATTTTTTTGTCCGTGGGCATGGATGAATAATAAGTAGTTTCGGATCATTTCGTCCAGATCGCCGTCCAGAAAGGCGTCCACGTTGCCGCTTTCGCTGTTGGACCGGTGGTCCTTGACCAAACGATACGGTTGCAGGGTATATGTCCGTATCTGGCTTCCCCAGGCGATGGCTTCCTTGGCCTGGTAATCCTGTCTGCGGCTTTCCTCGATCTTTTTCAACTCGCGTTCGTACAGCCGGGCCTTGACCAGCCGCAGGGCGGTGGCCTTGTTGCGGTGCTGGGACTTCTCGTTCTGGCATTGTGCCACGATGCCCGTGGGGATGTGGGTGATGCGCACGGCCGAACTGGTCTTGTTCACGGACTGGCCGCCGGGCCCGCTGGACCGGAACGTGTCGATGCGCAGGTCCTCGTCCCGGACCTCGATCTCGATGTCGTCGTCCATGTCCGGGTAGACGTCCACCGAGGCGAACGACGTGTGCCGCCGTCCCGAGGAGTCGAAGGGGGAGATGCGGATCAGCCGGTGCACGCCGGTCTCGCCCTTGAGCAGCCCGTAGGCGAAGAGCCCTTCGATCTGCAAGGTCACGGACTTGATCCCGGCCTCGTCGCCCGCCTGGTAGTCGAGCTGGGTGACCTTGAACCCCTTGCGCTCGGCGTAGCGGTTGTACATGCGCAGCAGCATCTCGGCCCAGTCCTGGGATTCGACGCCGCCCGCTCCGGGGTGGATTTCGAGGATGGCGTTGCCCTTGTCGTGCTCGAAGGCGAACATGGTCGCCAGCTCGGTCCCGGCCAGCCGTTCGCGGAGCAGGGCCACCTGGGCGCTCAGTGCGGACAGGGACTCCTCTTCGGGGTCCTCGTGGGCCAGTTCGAGCCAGGCGTCGAGGTCTTCGCGGGCCTCGGACAACCCGTCGTACATGTCAAGCTTGGTGGTTAGCTGGCTCTTTTCCTTGAGCATGGGGGTCAGGGCCTCGGGATTGTCCCAGGCTCCCGGCTTGGAGAGTTCCTTTTCTATCTCGTCGAGGCGTCCCTTGGTCTCGGCGTAGTCAAAGACGCCCCCAGAGGGATTCATACTGCTCGATCAGGTCTGCGGAGGCGGCTTTCAATTCGGGGTATTCCAACATTATTGAATAATTCCTTTATTTCGTCTGGCCGCATAGGCGATGAAGCCGAAGGCGGCTGCGGTCATCACATAGATGAACGTCTTTAGCCAGCCATTGATGCGATGATACACGGTATCGGTCGTAAGGGCAGCGATTTTCATGCTCAGGCTTTCGGCCCGGAACTGGTGGCCCACGGCGGCCTTACGGCCCACCGGGTCGATGAACGCGGAGATGCCCGTGTTGGTACAGCGGACCAGCCAGCGGCCTTGTTCCACGGCCCGCATAGTGGCCAGGTCGAGGTGCTGCCCCGGTGCGGACGTGTTGCCGAACCAGGCGTCGTTGCTGATGTTCACCAGTACGTTGGCCCCGCGCTCCACCTGCTGCTGGGCCAGATCCGGAAAGATCGCTTCATAGCAGATGAGCATGCCCAGCGCAACGCCGTTGAGCTTGAGCGGCCGGTTGTCCACGCCCGGCTTGAAATTGCCCGCTGCCTGGACCAACTGCTTGAAGGGCACCCATTTCGCGAACGGCATGTATTCGCCGAAGGGCACCAGGTGCTCCTTGTCATAGTATTGGGTGGTCAGCCCCATGGAATCCATGAGCCAGGCCCGGTTGTAGAGGTCGTAGGCCCGGGTCTTCATGTCGGTCACGTGATAGGCGGGCGAACCGGTGATGATCGGGGTGCCGGTCTGGCGGGCCAGGGTCTCCAGCGCCTTGCGGAGCGGGGTCTGGTCCTGGAGATAGAAGGGCATGGCCGTCTCGGGCCAGACGACCACCTTGGGGTGGTTCGTGTCCACGGCTTCGACGGTCAGCTTGGCGTATTTCTTGATGGTTCCGACCTGATACGCAGGGTCCCACTTTTTGCCCTGGTCCACGTTGCCCTGGACCAGAGTGACCATGTAGTCGAGCTTGCCCACGTCGAATGTGGACACGCGGTAGAAGCCGAAGCCGACGATCAGCGCACCGAGCACTACGGCCAGGAACAGGGCGCCGCGATAGGTGGCGCAGAGCAGCAGGGCCACGGCCAGAGCGGCAAACACCCCGGACAGCCCGAAAGCCCCGACTACGGACGCCCCCTGTACGGCAAAGGGCCAGGCTGCGAAAGCCGATGACAGGTTCATCCACGGGAAGCCCGAGAGCAGGGTGCCCATGAGCATCTCCATGGAGGCCCAGGCGAACCCGGCCAGAAGGCAAAGGGCCACGCCGTCGATGAACTTGGCCGCATGATGCATGCCGTAGGCGAACAATCCGAAATAGAGGCCGATGACTGCGGCCAGGAGCACCGGGCAGGGCAGGGCGACGAACCACGGCAGGCCGCCGTAGATCTGCACCGGGATGACCATCCAGTAGAAGCAGCCCGTGGCCGCCAGGGTCCCGGCCAGCCAGCCGAAGCGGAAGGCCTTGCCGCCGGACACGGCGCGCAGGCCGATCCAGGCCAGCCCCAGGGGGAAGGCCAGCACGGCCGGCGGGAAATGAAAGAGAGGGTTGGCGAACCCGATCCAGGCCCCCAACGTCGCGAGAAGAACCAGTTGATACACGATTTACACTGTCCCCAACGGTTCGACCTTGATGGTCCAGATCTGGCGCTCGTCTGCCTCCATGACCACGAACCGCCAGCCGGAGAAGGTGTACAGCTCTCCCTGGGGAGGAATGCGCCCGGCCAAGGCGGCCAGGTAGCCGCCGATGGAGTCCACTTCCTCGCTATCGAGGTCCAGGCCGAACTTGCGGTTGACGTCCTCGAGCGGCGCACGGCCCGAAACGATGAAGGTCCCGTCCGAATAGTCCTGGATCTCGTCGGGCCGCTGGTCGTCGTATTCGTCCGAAATCTCGCCGACGATCTCTTCGAGCACATCCTCCATGGTGACCATGCCCGAGGTCCCGCCGTATTCGTCCTGCACCACGGCCATGTGCAGCTTTTCCTTCTTGAAGTAGGCCAGGACCTCGTCCAACGGCTTGTCTTCGGCCACGAAGAAGGCGGGCCGCAGAAGATCGACCACGGACCGATCCACCTCGCCGTTGAGCAGGGGCTCGAGCAGGTCCTTGGCGTGGACCAGCCCGAAGATGTGGTCCTTGTTGTCCTGGTAGATGGGGATGCGGGAGTGGGCGCCCTGGTTGACGATGAGCTCGGCCACGTCTTTGACGGTGCTGGAGGCGTCGGCGCAGACCATGTCCGTACGCGGTACCATGATCTCCTCGACGAGCTTCTGGTCCAGGCCGAGCACGTTCAGGAGCATGGAGACTTCATGGCTCTCCAACTCCCCGTCGGCCCGGGCTTCGAGGATGTGTTCCTCTATCTGATGGTCGTTGTTACCGAATATTTTCTTGAATATATTTCGAAATCGACTGTCGGATCCTTCGTCCAAGACCAGACTCCTTGAAACGGTTTCAAAAACGATGTGCCGGGGATGGCCCGTTGCCGTACGAACGTCGTGTCAATATTCATGTATTTAGACAGACTGGGACAACCTGTCAACAAACGAAGAGCCGGGGAGTGTTACGATAGGCCGAGTTTTTTCAGGTGAATCTCCAGGCAGGACAGAGCCGCGGGCGTGACCCCTGAGATGCGTCCGGCCTGGCCCAGGGTCCGGGGCTGGATGCGGGTCAGCTTCTCGACCACCTCGCGGGTCAGGCCGGAAACCGCCGCATAGTCCAGGTCTTCGGGCAGGACCTTGCCCTCCAGGGACTTGAACTTGGCCACCAGCTCCTCCTGTTTGACCAGATAGCCCTCGTAGCGCACCTGTACCTCGGCCTCACGCAGGACCTCCTGGTCCAGCTCGGCCAACTCCGGGTAAAACACGGCCAGCCGTTCTATCTCCATCTGGGGCTGGCGCAGCAGGGCGGCCAGTTCCACGGCTTTACCGGGCACGGACGCGCCGATGGAGTCCAGGATTTCGCGGGTGGCTGCGTCGGGTCGCACACGGATCAAGTGCATGGCTTCAAGCGTCGCTTGAAGTTTTTCCTGCTTAACCGAAAAGAGTCGCCACTGGTCGTCGTCCACCAATCCCAAGTCGCGGCCCAGCGGTGTCAACCGCTCGTCCGCGTTGCCTTCGCGTAGCAGCAGCCTGTGCTCGGCGCGGGAGGTGAACATGCGGTACGGCTCCTCCGTCCCCTTGGTAACCAGGTCGTCCACCAGCACGGCCATGTACGCCTGATCGCGGGAGAGCAGGAAGGGCTCCCTCCCCTTGATCTTGCAGGCCGCGTTGAGGGCGGCCCACAGCCCCTGTGCTGCAGCCTCCTCATAGCCCGAGGTGCCGTTGATCTGGCCCGCGCAGTAGAGCCCCTCCACCGCCTTGGTCTCCAGGGTGGGCCTGAGCTGGGTGGGCGGGATGTAGTCGTATTCGATGGCGTAGCCGGGGCGCACGATCTGGGCGTTTTCCAGCCCCCGGATGGCCCGGATCATCTTCTTCTGCACGTCGAAGGGCAGGCTGGTGGGGATGCCGCTAGGGTACATCTCCGGGCTGTGAAGCCCTTCGGGCTCGACAAAAATCTGGTGCCGGTCCTTTTCCGGGAACCGGGCCACCTTGTCCTCGATGGACGGACAGTAGCGCGCGCCGGTGCCCTCGATGATCCCGGTGAACATGGGCGAGCGGTCGAACCCGGAACGGATGGCCTCGTGAGCCGCTTCGTTGGTGTAGGTCAGCCAACACGAGACCTGGGGCATGGGTACGGCGTTGTTGCGGAAGCTGAAGGGCACGGGCGAATCGTCGCCGGGTTGCTCCTGCATGGCCGAGAAATCGATGGAGTCGCGCAGCAGGCGCGGTGTGGTGCCGGTCTTGAGGCGGCCCAGGGTAAAGCCCAGCTCGCGCAGGTTGGCCGACAGCGAGTTGGAGGCGGGATCGCCCATGCGGCCGCCGCTGAAATGCTCCAGGCCGATGTGCATGAGCCCGCGCAGGAAGGTGCCGGTGGTCAGGAGTACGGCCTTGGCCGGGAATATCTCGCCCAGCTCGCTGCGCATGCCGCGGACCCGGCCATTTTCGGTCAGCACGGCCGCGCCCATGTCCTGGAAGACCCACAGGTTCTCCTGGGCGAACACGGACGCCTGGACCACCTGCATGTACCGGACCCGGTCGATCTGGGCTCGGCTGGAACGGACCGCCGGGCCTTTGCGGGTGTTCAGGATGCGGAACTGGATGCCCGCCGCGTCGGCCCACAGTCCCATCATGCCGCCGAGCGCGTCGATCTCCTTGACCATGTGGCCCTTTGCCAGCCCGCCGATGGCCGGGTTGCAGGAGAGGTGCCCGATGCGGTCCACGTTGATGGTCAGCAGCAGGGTCTTCAGGCCGAGCCGGGCCGAGGCCATGGCGGCTTCGCAGCCGGCATGGCCCGCGCCGACCACGATGAGGTCGAACTCGGCCGGAAACGGGGTCTTGTTCTGCATGAACGGGCAGCGGCGCTACTTGGTCAGGAGCATGTCGGCGATGACCTTGGCGTCGCCGATGGTGCTCTTGATGGACGACCATTCATTGGGCTGGTGCGCGTTGTGGTACAGGGTGGACCAGACCACGGCGTTGTAGCCCTTTCGGCGCAGGAACGCGGCCACCGTGCCGCCGCCCACGCCCACGGTGCGGGGATTGTTGTCGTAGATCCTGCGCACGGAAGCCATGGTCCGGACCGCGATCTCGCTGTCCGCCGGGGTGGCCGGGGCGGACTGCTCCCACATGATGGGCTCGCATTCGACGGTCACGCCGTACTTGGCCGCGATCTCGGCCCCCATGCCCTTGATGGTGCCGAGCACGTCGTTCAGGTCGTACTCGGGCATGACCCGGCAGTCCACGTAGAACACGTCCCGGCCGGGGAGGGTGTTCACGTTGGCCACGTTGGCCTCGCGCATGGTCGGCTGGAAGGTGGAGCGGGGCGGATCGAACAGGGTGTCCTCGGCCGGGTACAGGGTCTCCAGTTCCTTGATGCGCAGGATGAACTCCGCGGACGGGAACATGGTGTTGACGCCCTGGTCCGGGGTGGAGGCGTGGCACTGCTTGCCGATGACCGTGACCTTCAGCCAGAACATGGATTTCTCGGCCACTTCAACCATTTCCGAAGCGGGCTCTCCCGAGTCCGGGACCAGGAACAGGTCGTCCTTGCGGAAGAGGTCCTCGTGCTCGCGGACGATATAGTCCAGGCCGAAGCCCGAGCCGGTTTCCTCGTCGGACACGAGGATAAGGCCGTAGTTCATCTCCGGGGTGACTTTCAGGTCGAGCAGGGCCTGGGCGGTCAGCAGCGAGGAGACCATGCCCTGCTGGTTGTCCTCCACGCCGCGCCCGATGAGGGTGTCGCCGTCGCGTTGGACCACGTAGGGGTCGGAGTCCCACAGGCCGAGGTCGCCCGGAGGGACCACGTCGATGTGGGAGATGACCCACAGGGTCTTTTCCGTGTTTTTTCCGGGAATGACGGCCGCGATGTTCGGTCGGTACCCGCAGGGCACGTCGGCATCGGGGGCGTTGTACTCGCGGATGTCCTCTATGCCCATGGAGTTGAGATGGCCGAGCAGGAAGTCGGCCTTGGCCTTTTCGCCTTCGCCCCCGTTGCGGGGACCCAAGGCCGGAATGGCCGAAAGTTTGGTCTGCAGTTCGACGACCGCCTCGGTCTGGCGATCCAGTTCGGAAAAGAGCGCGTCCATGGGACCTCCGATGTTGTTTTCGATGAACCTAGCCCAAAAATCGGATGATACAAACAAAAAAAGGCGGGGACAACGCCCCGCCTTTCCTGCTTGCAGTGGTCTAGCGACCGCGCGCGGCGCGCTTGGAGGCCTTGAGCGGGTTGACCTTGACCTTGCCGGTCTTGTCCACTTCGGCGCGCACGTGCGTGGCGAAGTTGCACACGCCGCCTGCCCACTTGCGGGCGGGCTGGGCATAGGTCGGGCAGTAGTTTTCGCCCTCAAAGGGGACGATACGCTCGCAACCTTCACATTTTTCAACAATGGGTTCCATGACGACGCCCTTGTAGGTCAGACCGGCATCGGTCTTGACGGCGCCTTCCAGGGAAACGATACCTTTTTTCTTGGCCATGTCGTGCCTTCCTCCTAAAAATAATGCGGCTCACAGGATGCCAGCGGCATACGTAATTTCATTTCGGTGCAAGAGCAGACTTCGATATGCACCCATGGTGGGTGTTGTCAAGCTCTTTGCGGTTCTTTTTCATTTTCCGGAGGCGCTCCGAACCCACTCGGCACACCGCACGGCCTCCTTTCTCAGGCCGCTGACGTCGAGGGTCCGGAAATCGCCGTAGAGGTACAGGACCTCGCCCGCCACCATGGTCATGCACACTTCCATGCCCGTGGATGCATAGACCGCGTGAGATACGTGGTTGAACACGGGCATGAGGTTGGGTGAGGAGAGGTCCAGGGCGATGATGTCCGCCGGGAAGCCCGCCTCGATCCGGCCCAGTTCGGGCCAGCCCAGGCAGCGGGCCGAATTGCGGGTGGCCATATCCAGAGCGGTCTGAGCGTTCACGGCCGAGGCGTCGCCGTGGCGGACCTTGCCCATGAGCGCGGCCAGTCCCATGTCGCGGAACATGTTCAATTGGTTGTTGCTCGACGCACCGTCGGTACCGAGCCCCACGTTGACCCCGGCGTCGAGCATGGCCTGTACCGGGGACATGCCGGAACAGAGCTTCAGGTTGGAGGCCGGGTTGTGGACCACATTGGCCCCGGATGCGGCCAGTTGGGCGATTTCCCGCTCCTCCACGTCCACGCAGTGGTGCAGGGTGACGCGCGGCGAGAGCAGCCCTTCCCTGCGCAGGATTTCCACCGGACGCATACCGTACTTGCCCAGGCAGACCGCCGTTTCGGTAGGGGATTCGGCCAGGTGGGTCTGCCAGGGGATGTCCAGGGACTCGGCCAGTTCGAAGCTGGCCGCAAGGATCTCCGGCGGCACGGTGAAGGCCGCATGAGGGGTGACCGCCGTGCGCACCAGCGGGTCGTCTCGGAAACGCTCCTCCAGGGCGCGGATGGCCGCCCAGCAGGCATCGGCCGTGGGGAAGAACGGGGAAGGGAAGGCGAAGAAGCCTTCGCCCAAGACCGCGCGCAGGCCGCAGTTTGAGGCCGCCTTGCCGGTAACCTGCTCGTGGAAATAGCCGTTCAGGAAGGCCGTGCACCCGGTGCGGATGAGCTCCGCGCAGCCGAGCTGCGCGCCGATGTCGAGCAGGTCCTCGTCCAGCTTGGCCTCCACGGGCCAGATGTGACCCTCCAGCCACTCCATGAGCGGCAGGTCGTCGGCAAAGCCGCGCAGCAGGGTCATGGGCAGGTGGGTATGGCCGTTGACCAGGCCCGGCAGGAGCATCTTGCCCGACATGTCCAACCGCCGGGCGGGCTCGTACCGGGCGTCGAGCCGGGCGTAATCCCCGACCTCGATCACCAGGCCGTCGCTGATGGCCACGGCGGCGCCGGTCAGGACGCGGCGGGCGTCGTCCTGGGTGACCACCGCGTCGGCCCGGACCAGCAGATCGCAGGCGTGCGGCGCGGAATCGGCGGAAGCGGGCGAGGGCATGGCCTAGTCCAGGTCCTTGATGACTTCGACGAGCAGAGAGGTGACCTTTTCCACGTTGCTCTTGAAGACCTCGAGGATTTCCTCCCAGGTCACCGGGGCCTCGTCCGTCTTCCAGCAGTCGTAGTCTGTGCTCATGGCCACGGCGGCATACGGAATGCCCGCCTCGTTGGCCAGGATGCACTCCGGGGCCACGCTCATGTTGATGACGTCCGCGCCCCACAGCCGGAACATGTTGGATTCGGCCCGGGTGGAAAATCGCGAGCCCTCGATGGTGATGACCGTGCCGCTCTCGTGGTGGTCCAGGCCCAGCCGGTCACAGGCGGCGTTGAGCTTGCCGCGCATGTCGGCGTCAAAGGGATCGGCCATGGCCGTGTGCACCGCGCAGTGCGGCTCGAACTCGTCGAAAAAGGAAACCTGCCGGCGCCGGGTGAAGTCGATGAACTGATCCAGGATGACCAGATGGCCCCGGTCGATCTCCCGGCGCAGGGAGCCGCAGGCCGTGGTAGCCAGGATGCGGGTGCAGCCCATGTCCTTCAGGGCCTTGATGTTGGCGCGGTAGTTGACGAAGGTGGGCGGGATGGTGTGCGCGCGGCCGTGCCGGGCGAGAAGGACCACTTCCCGGCCCGCTATGGTCCCTTCCTGGAGGAGGGCGGAGGGCTTGCCGTAGGGAGTGCCCATTTCCACGTCGCGGGCGTCCCGCAACAGGTCCGGGTCGTCCAGGCCGCTGCCGCCGATGATGCCGATCTTGCTCATGGTCGTTCCTTGTTAGTCGATTTCAATGAGGAAATCATGTTTCACGCCGGCCGCGCGCATGACCTCGTCGCCGTCCAGGAAGGAGAGCTGGATGACGAACCCGGCGCCCACGATCTCGCCGCCCGCTTCGCGGATCAGCTTGACCATGCCCTCGGCCGTGCCGCCCGTGGCCAGCAGGTCGTCGATCATCAAGACCTTGTCGCCATCCTCGATGGCGTCCACGTGCATGCACAGGGTGTCGGAGCCGTATTCCAGGTCGTAGGTCACGCAGCGGTTCTTGTACGGCAGCTTGCCGGGCTTGCGGATGGGTACGAAGCCGATGCCCATCTTGAGGGCCAGGGGCGCGCCGAAGATGAAGCCGCGGGCATCGGCGGCCACGATCTTGTCCGCGCCGCAGTCCTTATACTTCTCGTACAGCAGGTCGATGACGTAGCGGAAGGCCTTGGGGGTGCTCAGAATGGGCGTGATGTCGAAAAACGTGATCCCTTTCTTGGGATAATCCGGGATGTCCCGGACATAATGGCGCAGATTCATGAATCCTCCTCATAGAATGAATACCGGGGATTCATACGTTTTCCGGGGAGATCGTGTCAATGCTGTTGCCAGCCGGACCAGGTTCCGCTATCCCCTGACAACGGAGAACGCACATGGCGCATCAAGACGGACCGCACCGGGCCAAGAAAAGCCTGGGCCAGAATTTTCTGACCGACCCCAACATCTGCCGCAAGATCGTGGACGCCCTCGCGCCCGCGCCCGACGACTATATTATTGAGATAGGTCCGGGGCAGGGGGCCTTGACCGAGCACCTGGCCGAGGTCGGGGCGCGGCGCCTGCGCGTGGTGGAGATGGACGACGAACTGGCCGAGGGGCTCGAAGAGCGCTGGCCGGAACTGGACGTGGTCCGGACCGACGCCCTCAAATTCCCGTGGACGGACCTGAACGAGACCGGGCCGTGCAAGATCATCGGGAACCTCCCGTACAACGTGGGTTCCAAGCTGATCTGGGACATCGTCAGCCGGGTGGAGACCCTGGAGCGCGCGGTCTTCATGGTCCAGCACGAGGTGGCTCTGCGCCTGACCGCCACCCCCGGCACCAAGGCCTTCGGCGGGCTGACCGCCTGGGTGAGGAACTTCTGCGACACGCGATATCTCTTCAAGGTGCCGCCCTCGGTCTTCCGGCCGCGCCCCAAGGTCGACTCCGCCGTGGTCCGCTTCGACCCGCTGCCCCGCGAAGACCGTCCCGACGATCCGGACAGGCTGGCCGGGCTGATCAAGCTGCTCTTTCAGCAGCGGCGCAAACAGATTTCCACCATCCTCAAGAAACGCATGACCCCGGCTGTGGAGCGGTGGTTCCTGGACGAGGGCGTCAGCCCTTCGGCGCGGCCGGAAAATCTCACTCCGGCACAATTCCGTACGCTTTCCTTAATATATTAGTACATATTTTCACAAAGACCTTTGGAATACCATGATCCAAGGGGTGTGAAGGGGGCTTTTTCGGGCTGAAAAATGGAAGGCCAAATGTCCCGGAAGCGCCATATAGCGTAGGTTTTTTCGTTTTTTTTCAGTACTCGGGCTGGACACGGGACAAAAGTTCAATTAAAGGCCAAGGGGTGAGTTGGTGACGGAAACAAAGTGCGAGTGCGTTTTGTGCTCTGGCTGCACTTTAACAAATACCATCAGGTAATTATTTCACCGAGGAGGAAGGACTGATGACAAAGGCTGAATTGGTTGTCAAAATCGCGGAAAAGGCCAATCTGACCAAAGCGAATGCCGAACGCGCCCTGAATGCGTTCCTGGAGACCGTGGAAAGCACCCTGGTTTCCGAGGGCAAGCTTACCCTGACCGGGTTCGGCACCTTCATGGTGGAACTCCGCAAAGCCCGCGTTGGCCGCAACCCCCGCACCGGTCTCGAGCTCAAGATTCCCGAGACCAAGGTTGTCAAATTCCGTCCCGGCAAGATCCTCAAGGACGCCGTTAAATAAGTTGGAGATGATACGATGATTCACGGTGAAACCGTTCACAGCCCGCTGCCCATGGATCTCCCCTGGTGGATGCCCGACCATTTCGTCTTTTTCGGTGTCCTGTACATCGTCCTCGGCGTCATCGGTGTCGCCTTGGCGGTTACGGTCCTGCAGTCTTTGCGTGATGCAAAAAAAGCGGATCATTAGTCTCCGAACACCAATGCACCGAAAGGGCCTGTCCGGGTACTGCCGGACGGGCCTTTTTTTCATGACCTCTCGGCAAATTTTTGTTTGCATTTTGGGGTTGCCTTTTCTCTTTTTTATATATATCTAGTTTCTCTTATTTCGCTGGCCCGCCAAATGAGCGGGCGGTTCACCGAGGAGGTGATTTTCATTGCCCGGAGTGTATTTTGACGACAACGACAACTTCGACGTTTCTCTGCGCCGCTTCAAGAAGCAGGTGGAGAAGGCCGGAATCCTGTCCGAACTGAAGAAACGCCAGCACTACGAAAAGCCCAGCGTGCAGAAGAAGAAAAAGAAAGCTGCCGCCAAGAAAAGGCTTGCCAAAAAATGCGCAAGATGCGCAGCATGTAAATTATGAGTCTGTCAAAGCAAATAGACAAAGACTACATAGAGGCCTACAAGGCCAAAGCTACGGTAAAAGTGGCCGTCTTGAGACATCTCAAGACGGCCATTAAAAACCGTATGGTCGAGGAAAAAAGCCAGGACCTGTCCGATGAGACCGTACTCGATCTCATCGCCAAGCAGGTCAAGCAGCGCAAGGATTCCTTCGACCAGTACTCCAAGGCAGGGAGGGACGACCTGGCCAAGGTCGAAGCCGACGAACTCGCCGCCCTTGAAGTCTATCTTCCCAAGCAGCTCTCCGACGAGGAGCTCTCCGCAGCCATCGACAAGGCCATTGCCGATGTCGGCGCGTCCTCCATGGCGGACATGGGCAAGGTCATGCAGGCCGTGCTCGGTGCACACACGGGACAGGTCGACGGCAAGAAAGCCAGCGGACTGGTTCGGTCCAAGCTCTCCTAACTCTCCAACCCCCCGGCTCACCCATGGAGTCCAGAACTTTCCAGGTATTGGAATTCCCCAAGATCCTTGGGGCACTGTCCGGTTTCGCCACGTCCGAGCCCGGGGCTGCCGCGTGCCTGGCCATCCACCCGTACGACGACCTTGAGTCCGTCCGCCGGGCAGGAGTCCTGTTTGAGCAGGGCGCGGCCTGGGTCGGCGAGTCCGGTTTCCGCATGCGCGCCTTCCCCGAGCTGGGCGGCATCTTCCCGCACCTGGGCAGCGAACTGGCCGTGCTCGACCAGGACGCACTCTTCGCGCTGAAGATCCTCCTGGACCTGGCCAAGGATGCCCGCGAATCCCTGGGGAGCTTCGAGGAGCGAGGCTGGGAGGTGCTCAAGGACGAACTCTTCGCCTATGCCTGGCCGCAGAAGACCGTGTCCGGCATCGGGCGCTGCCTGGACGCCGAAGGACAGATCAAGGACGAGAGTTCCCCGAACCTCATGTCAGTGCGCCAGGAGATTCGGGCCATCCACCAGCGCTGCACCAAACGGGTCAAGGACTTCATTCTCCAGGAAAACCTGGGCGCGGCCATGCAGGACGAGTTCATGACCGTCTCGTCCGACCGCTACGTGCTGCCCATCAAAGCAAATTTCAAAAACAAGACCAAGGGCATCATTCACGACTACTCGCAGACCGGCGAGACCTGCTACTTCGAGCCCATCTTTCTGGTGGAGACCAACAACAAGCTCCAGGAGCTCAAGCGCGAGGAGCGCGCCGAGGAATACAAGGTCCTGCAATACCTGACCGGGCTGGTGCGCCAGGAACAGGAGGAGGTCCGCGAGGCCTACCATGGGCTCGTCACCCTGGACGTGCTCATGGCCAAGGTGCGGCTGGCCGACGCCTACGGCGGCCGGACCATCGAGGTCACGGAGGAGGGCGCGCCTAAACTGCTCAAGGCCCGCCATCCGCTCCTGGCACTGACCGACGAGTCCGTCCACCCCGTGAACATCGAACTGCTCGACGGGCAGCGGGCCATGATCGTCAGCGGCGGCAACGCGGGCGGCAAGACCGTCTGCCTTAAGACCGTGGGCCTCATCGGCCTGATGGCCTTTTCCGGCCTGCCGGTCCCGGCGGCCGAGGGCAGCAGCCTGCCCCTGTGGGAGGACATCTTCGTCATCATGGGCGACGAGCAGTCCCTGGAGGAGAACGTCTCCACCTTCACCGCCCAGATCCAGTACCTGCGGCGGGTCTGGGACAAGGTCGACGCCCGTTCCCTGTTCATCCTCGACGAATTCGGCGCGGGCACGGACCCCACCCAGGGCGCGGCCCTGGCCCAGGCGGTCATCGACTCTCTGCTGGAGAAGCGGGCCACAGCGTTCACGGCCACCCATTTCCCGGCGCTCAAGGCCTACGCCATGGCCACCAAGGGCGTGCGCGCGGCCAGCGTACTCTTTGACCCCAGCACCAAGAGGCCGTTGTTCCGGCTGGCCTACGACCAGGTCGGCGCGTCCATCGCCTTGGACGTGGCCCGCGAGCACGGCCTGCCCGCCGCCATCCTGGAGCGGGCCGAAAAATATCTCCTGCTGGACGGCTCGGACACCTCCGCCGTGCTGGACCGCCTCAACGCCATGGCCGTCAAGAAAGAGGCCGAGCTGGACGCCATCGAGGAGGAGCGCACCCGCATCGAGAGGAAGCGGGCCAACCTCGAACAAAAATTCGAGAAGGAGCGCACCAAGATCCTCAAGGAGGTCCAGTCCAAGGCACAGGACGTGGTCAAACAGTGGAAAACCGAGCGCATCGGGCAAAAAGAGGCGCGCAAGAAGCTTCACCAGGCGCGGCTGCGTATCGAGGACATCGCGCCCGAACGGAAAAAAGACACCGTGTTTTCCTTCTCGGATATTGTCCCAGGCAAAAAAGTGTCGTATCTGGCTTGGAACAAGTCGGGTACCGTGCTGGAAATCAACGAGAAAAAGAAGCAGGCCAAGGTCGATATCGGCGGGGTGGCCATGTGGGTCAAGGCCGAACATCTCGGCCCGGCGGATGACGTTTCACGGCCCTTTGCCAAGCCAGCCGAGGCCAAGGCCCCGGCCACGAGTGAGCTGGTGGTCGAGGTGGATCTGCGCGGCCACCGGGCCGATGAGGCGCTCAGCGAGCTGGAACGGGCCCTGGATGCCGCCTTGCGCAAGGGCGCGGGCAAGCTCGAAATCGTGCACGGCCGGGGAACCGGTGCGCTGCGGCGCGAGGTGCACGAGTTTTTGAAATATTATCCCGCTGTGGAAAATTTCTCCCTGGCCCCCGAAGACCGGGGTGGGGACGGCATGACCGAGGTAACGCTCAAGTAACGGCTTTGCCCGGAGGCGTCTGGTGGACAGAAGTGGTATCGAGGCCGTCAAGGCCCGGATCAATATCTCGGACATAGTGCGCCGGTATGTTGACCTGAAACCGGTTTCGGGCCGGTGGATGGGCGCATGCCCGTTCCACCAGGAAACCAAGCCCTCCATGTCCGTGAACGACGAAGAGGGCTTCTTCTATTGCTTCGGCTGCCAAGCCTCGGGCGACGTCATCGATTTTTACGGGCGCATCAACGGCCTGGAGTTCCGGGAGGCCTTGGAACAACTTGCCGCCGAATGCGGGGTGGAACTGAGCCATGTGCCGCACGACCCGCACGCGGCCGAGCGCAAGGCCAGGAAGCAGATCCTTCTGGATATGCACGACGAGGCCAATCAGTTTTTCCAGCGCAACCTGTCCCTGGCGTCCGGGGACCATTGCCGCCGCTACCTGTCGGACAGGGGCATGACTCCGGAGATGATCGCCCAGTTCGGTTTGGGCTATTCCCCGGAGGACTGGCACGGATTGGATAATTTTCTGCGCACCAAAGGCCGCAATCCCGAACTCGGGGTTGAAGCCGGATTATTGTCGAAAAACGAAAAGGGCAATATTTACGATAGATTCCGTGGGAGATTGATCTACCCCATCCAAAATTTATCGGGTCGGGTCATTGCTTTTGGCGGCAGAATAATTACTGAAGGAGAACCCAAGTACCTGAACAGCTCGGATACGCCTATATACAAGAAGGGCGACCACTTGTATGGGCTCAACCTGGCCCGGTCAACCATGACCCGCACCAAGCGGGCCATCCTGACCGAAGGATACATGGATGTGATATCGCTCCATCAGTTCGGCTACACCGATTCATGCGGCGTTCTGGGCACGGCCCTGACCGCCGATCAGGTGAAGAGGTTGGCCGGATTCTGTTCGCGCGTCGATCTGGTCTTCGACGGCGACGGGGCGGGGCGCAAGGCGGCCATGAAATCCAGCAGGATGATCCTGCTGCAGGGCGTGGCCTGCAAAGTGGTCCTCATGCCGGACGGCGAGGACGTGGACAGCCTGCTCCAGACCAGAGGGGCGGAAGGGTTCGAGGCCTGCATGAACGAAGCCCCGGACGGTTTGACTTTTTGCATGAACACCCTGCGGGAGGAGTACGCCCCCAGGGACATCATGGCGTGGGCCAAGAGTTTTTTGTCGGAATTGTCCGACGCGTCCTTGCGGGCGTTCTACCTGCCTCGCATTGCGAGCGGGCTCGGGTTGTCGGAGGCTGACTTCAGGCGCGACGCGGGTGCGGCTACTCCGCAACAGCGCAATCCAAGGCATCAGCCCCGACAGACGCAACGGGCCGAGCAGCAGCCGGGCGTGGGCGTCGGCAAGGACTTTGCGGATGATCGGTATTTTTTGCGGTTTTCGATTCAGTACCCGGACTATGTGCCGGAACTGGCCAAAAGGGGAATGACCCAGGTTCTTCGCACCCCATGGGCGCGGACATTGTGGGAGAAGCTCGAAACGACGCAGCAAGGCCAAGTAGCGAGCCTGCTGAACGAACAGGAAAAGGGCTTTTACATCCAGTGTCGCGAAGAATTTCATGAGAACGTCCTCTCCGGCCGGGAACTGCTGGATGAATGGAATCATATTTGTCACACGATCGCGCTTGAGCAGGAGAAACTGGACAAGCGCCAGCTCACAGAGGCCATACGTCAGGCACAGCAAAGCGGAGACACCGAACGGGCACTACAATTACTGGCCCTGAAGGAAGCCCGCAGGAGGGACGATGAGCAACATTAAGGAAATCCAACAGATCAAAGCTCTTATCGCCGAAGGTAAGAAAAAGGGATTCCTGACATACGAAGAGTTGAGCAAGGCCCTGCCTTCCGACTACAACAGCCCCGACCAGCTCGAGGAAATTCACGCCATCTTCGACCAGATGGATATCGCCCTGGTGGATTCGGACGATTCCGGCAAGAAGCTGGCCGACGATGACGACGACAAGGAATTGGAATTCGACGATAACGACGACGATTCCACCGAGTACGCCTCGCGGAGCACCGACCCCGTGCGCATGTATCTGCGCGAGATGGGCGCCGTACCGCTCCTGGACCGCGAGGGCGAGGTGGTCATCGCCAAGAAGATAGAAAATGGCGAGATGGACGTCCTCTACTCCCTGGTGGAGGTGCCCGTGGCCGTGGAAGAACTGATTTCCGTGGGCGAGGACCTGGAAGAAGGCCGCATCAAGCTCAAGGACGTGGTCAAGACCATCGAAGAGGACGACCCCTCCGAGGACGAGATGAACCAGCGCCAGCGGGTCATCTTCCTGCTTGCCGAGGTCAAGAAGCTCTACGGCCGGAAAAAGAAAATCTACGACAAGCTCGACTACTGCGCCTGCCTGGACAAGCGCGTATACGGCGTGCAGCAGGAAATCCTCAGCTATAAAGAGGAGATCGTCACCAGGTTGCGCGACATCAAGCTGGAGAAGACCCTCATCGACCGAATCATCGAGACGGTCAACGATTACGTGCGGCAAATGCACAATTGCCAGCGCGACCTGTCCGCCTATGTCCTGTCCGTGGGCAAGACCAAGGCCGAGATCGAGGAGCTCTTCAAGCAGGTGGACGACCGCGAGGTCAACCCGGTGGCCGCCTCCACCCAGCTCGGCATGACCGTGGAGGAGTTCTTCTCCTTCAAGGAGATGCTCGCGGGCAAGCTGGAGATCATGAACCGTCTGCAGGACAAGTGTTGCCACTCCGTGCACGACCTCGAAGAGGTTCTGTGGCGCATCAAGTCCGGCAACCAGACCGCCATGCAGGCCAAGCAGGAGCTCATCCGCGCCAACCTGCGCCTGGTCGTCTCCATCGCCAAGAAATACACCAACCGCGGCCTCCAGTTCCTGGACCTCATCCAGGAGGGCAACATCGGCTTGATGAAGGCCGTGGACAAGTTCGAGTACCAGCGCGGCTACAAGTTCTCGACCTACGCCACATGGTGGATCCGACAGGCCATTACCCGCGCCATCGCCGACCAGGCCCGGACCATCCGCATCCCGGTGCACATGATCGAGACCATCAACAAGCTGATCCGCACCTCGCGCTACCTGGTGCAGGAGCTCGGCCGAGATCCGTCTCCGGAGGAGATAGCCGAGCGCATGGATTACCCGCTGGAGAAGGTCAAGAAGGTCCTCAAGATCGCCAAGGAACCCATTTCCCTCGAGACCCCCATCGGTGACGAGGAAGATTCCAGCCTGGGCGATTTCATCGAGGACAAGAAGGCCACCGCGCCCGCCGAGGAAGTTGTCTCCACCAAACTCAGCGAGCAGATCGCCTCGGTCCTGTCCGACCTGACCCCGCGCGAGGAGCAGGTCCTGCGCAAACGCTTCGGCATCGGCGAAAAGTCCGACCACACCCTTGAGGAAGTGGGCAAGCTCTTCAACGTCACCCGCGAGCGCATCCGCCAGATCGAGGCCAAGGCCCTGCGCAAGCTCCGCCACCCCGTGCGGAGCGCGCTGCTGCGGTCCTACTTCGAAAACTAACGACCATCAGGGCCGGGAAGAACCTTTCTTCCCGGCCTTTTTTTATTCCCAATGGAACATCCCGCCGCCGTCTTCCTCCTCCCCGCCCTGGCCGTGGTCCTGGACCGCATCCTCGGCGACCCCGCAGGCTGGCCGCACCCGGTCCGGCTCATCGGCAAGGGGCTCGACCTCTTCGAAACGGCCGCTCGCCGCACAGGCGTCAATCTCCGCGTGGCTGGGTGGGGCGCCGTGCTCCTCTTCGCCTGGGCGACCTGGTTCGTCGTGGCCGAACTCTCGGCCATCCCGTACCTCGGGCTGCTCCTGGCCGTGTATTTCGCCTACGCCGGGCTGGCCCTGGGCTGCCTGCTCAAGGACGCCCGCCGGGTGGCTGAACTCCTCGATTCCGGCGACCTGACCGGCGCGCGCACGGCCCTGTCCATGCTCGTCAGCCGCGAAACCGCGGAACTCGACGCGCCCGCCATCCGCCGCACCCTGGCCGAGACGGTCAGCGAAAATCTCAACGACGGCTTCACCGCGCCTCTGTTCTACCTCGCGCTTCTCGGCCCGGGCGGCCTGTGGGCCTACAAGGCCGTATCCACCATGGATTCCATGTGGGGCTACCGCACGGACCGCTACATCGACCTGGGGCAGGGCGCGGCCAAAACCGACGACGTCCTGGCCTGGATTCCGGCCCGGCTGACCGCCTTTTTCCTGTTCATCGTGGGCAAACGCCTTGGACTGAAATCGGCCACCGCCCGTGGACGTTACCGCGACGACGCCCGCAGGATGGAGAGCCCCAACGCGGGCTGGCCCATGGCCGCCGCAGCCTGGCTTATGGAAGCGCAGATGGGCGGCCCCACGGTTTATTTCGGGAAGGTCAAGGACAAGCCCGTGCTCGGCCCCGAAGGAACCTGGTGGGACGGGGCCAAGCTCCACAAGCTGTTCCGTCTGGCCGCAAAGACCGGCACCCTGACCGCCTGGGTACTTATTCCTGTTCTCGGGCTGATCCGGTTGTTGTTCGCCTGATGGCGAATCGGGGGAAGGGAGGGGAAAAACTTTTGGGAAAGTTTTTTCCCTCCCTTCCTGAATCCCCATCCCTCCATTTTTCAAAACTTTTTGGGTCGCTACGCGAGGTGCGCAAAGGAGCAATGCGTGTGCCGTCTCTCGGTACGCTCTTCATTTCCCATGCATAAAAAAAGACGCGCATCCACCGACGCACGCCCTTGCCGAAGGCACACAAAAAGTTTGGGAAAGAGGGGTTGAGGGACGGGAAGGGGAGAAAACCCTTTTCAAAGGGTTTTCTCCCTTCCCCCGATTCTATGCGCTATTGTTCGCCCAGTTCGATGCTGCGGTAGTAGGACTCGAAGACGCCGTCGATGATGTCGCCTTTGAGGGCCTGCCGGTCGAAGTGCATGAGCGCGCGGATGGTGGTCCCTCCGGGGGAGGTGACCATTTCGCGCAGTTCGGTCACGGAGCGTTCGCTCTGATCTGCCATGGTGGCGGAGCCCAGGAACAACCCCTTGACCATTTCCACGCTCTGCGACCGGGTCAGGCCCAGGGCCACGCCGGACTCGATCATGGCTTCCATGAAGTAGAAGACATAGGCCGGGCCGGAGCCGATCACGCCGGTGAAGGCGTCAAAGAGCTTTTCCGGCAGCACGTGCGTCTGGCCGATGGAGGCGAAGAGTTCGGGCACGAACGCCTTCATCTCATCGGTCAGATTGTGGTTGTCCAGGCAGATGGCCGACACGCCCAGGCCGACCAGGGCCGGGGTGTTGGGCATGATGCGCACCACGGGGCAGCGGTCCTCGGTCCATTCCTCGTAGGTGGACAGGGGGATGCCCGCGCAGATGGCGGTCAGGCATTTGCTCATGTCGAGCAGGGGCGTCAACTCCTTGACCACGGGTTCGGCGTGCTGCGGCTTGACGGCCAGGACGATGTAGTCGCACGCCTTGGCCAGGTCGGTCGCGCTCTCGTGGATGATGAGCCCGTGTTCCTTGTGGAGCCGTTCGAGGTTGACCTTGTTGAAGTCCGCCCCGTGCAGTTCGATGTCGTCACGCGAGGCCAGCCCCTTGGCTATGGCCGACCCCATGTTGCCTACGCCTATGAACCCGATTTTCTTTGTCATTATCCCACCAGCTCGTCGTCGTTGAAGAAGTATGCCACCTCGGTCTTGGCGGTCTCGGGACCGTCGGAACCGTGGCAGGAGTTGTTCTGGATATTCTGGCCGTAAGCCGCGCGGATGGTGCCCGGAGCGGCGTCGGCCGGATTGGTCGCGCCCATGAGAGCACGGTATTTCTCGATGGCGTTCTCGCCTTCGAGACAGGAAACCACCACCGGCCCGGAGATCATGTAATCCACCAGTTCGCCGAAGAAGGGGCGTTCCTTGTGCACCGCGTAGAAGCCTTCGGCCTTGGGACGGTCCATGTGGATCATCTTCATGCCTTTGATCTTGAGGCCGGAGTCGGTGATCATTTTCAGGATCTCGGCGATAAGGCCGCGCTCGACCGCATCGGGCTTGATGATGGAAAAGGTCTTTTCGATTGCCATGGATGCCTCCATTTGTCTGTTACTGTCTTATACGTGTCGGCAGTTCTTTGCCAGCATATGGATCTCGGCCCGCACCGGCCTCAACCCAACAACATACGGTCGGAGACCCCCTCGTCCCCGCGCAGGCGCGAGAAGCGTTCCAGGAGGTCTTCTACCTTGAGATTCCTTTTTTCCTCTCCGTCGATGTCCAGGACCACCTGGCCGCGATGGAACATGATCAGCCGATTGCCCAGGGCGATGGCCTGCTTCATATTGTGGGTGACCATGAGAGTGGTCAGGCCGAGCGAGCCGACGATCTCCTCGGTCAGGTCCAGGACCATGCCCGCGGTCTTGGGATCCAGGGCGGCGGTGTGCTCGTCGAGAAGCAGGAGCCGCGGGCGGACCAGGGTGGCCATGAGCATGGTCAGGGCCTGTCGCTGGCCGCCGGAGAGCAGGCCGGTGTGGGCCTTGAGGCGGTCTTCGAGGCCAAGCCCGAGGATGGCGAGCTTTTCCCGGTAATATTCGCGGTCCCGGCTCTTCACGCCCCAGGAGAGGCCCCGGACCTTGCCGCGTTTGTTGGCCATGGCCAGGTTCTGCTCGATGGTCGCCCCGGCGCAGGTGCCGAGCAGGGGGTCCTGGAAGACCCGGCCGATGAGCGAGGCGCGCTTGTGTTCCGGCCACCTGGTGATATCCAGGTCGTCGAGGACGATCCTGCCGGAATCCACGGAAAAGGATCCCGCCAGGGCGTTGAGGAAAGTGGACTTGCCCGCGCCGTTGGAACCGATGATGGTGATGAAGTCGCCGTCCTTGACCTCAAGATTCACCCCGTTCAACGCGGTGACCTCGTTGACGTCGCCCCGGTTGAAGGCCTTGGTGATGTGGGAGATGGAAATCATTTGGACCTCCCGGCCATGAACTGGCGTTTCATCTTGGGCATGACCAGGGCAAAGACCACCAGGATGGCGGTGATCAGGTTCAGGTCGCTGGGGGTGATGGCGAAGGAGCCGAGTTTCAGGCCGAGCGCCAAGCCGATGGCGATGCGGTAGAGCACCGAGCCGAGCAGGGCGGCGATAAGCGCGCGGCCGATGGTCTTGTCACCGAACACGGTCTCGCCGATGATAACCGAGGCCAGGCCCGCGACGATGGTGCCCACGCCCATGTTGACGTCCGCCGCGCCCTGGTTTTGGGCCACCAGGGCACCGGATGCGGCCACCAGCGCGTTGGACAGCCCCACTCCGAAGATGATGACGTTGTCGGTGTTCACGCCCTGGCTGGTGATCATCTGCTTGTTGTCGCCCGTGGCCAGGAAGGCCAGGCCGATCTCGGTATGCAGGAACCAGATGAGTACGATGACCACGGCGAAACAGATCAGACCAAAGAGCAGCGGGGACGAGTGCTGGGGCAGCATGTTGGTGAAATCGATGAACCAGTCCACCACGGTATCCTGGCCGAGCAGGGCCATGTTGGGCCGTCCCATGATACGCAGATTGATGGAGTAGAGCGCGATCATGGTCAGGATGGAGGCGAGCAGGTGGAGTATCTTGAACTTGGTGTTCAGGATGCCGGTGGCCGCCCCCGCCATAAACCCGGCTCCGGCGGCCATGAAGATGGCCAGGAGCGGAGAATAGCCCGAGGTGATGGCCACTGCCGAGACGGCCGCGCCCAACGGCAGGCTGCCGTCCACGGTGAGGTCCGGGAAATCGAGCACGCGAAAGGTCAGGTACACGCCGATGACCATGAGGCCGTAGGCGAACCCCTGCTCGATGGCGCCGAAGAATGCGTAGAGAGTCATGTACTAATCCTAATGGTTACCGAGCCGGAGCGTTGCAGGGCGGGTCCGGCAAAAAACAAAAAAGGCGCGTTGATGAAGCAACGCGCCTTGTATCGTTTATGGGCACAATTGGCAAATGCGTTTCGCGCCTACTCGATGACCTTGTCGGCCCGGTCGAGCACGGATTGGGGCACGGTCACGCCCATGGCCTTGGCGGCCTTCATGTTCACGTGCAGGTTGAGATCATTGAGAAATTCAACGGGCATGTCGGCCGGCTTCACGCCGTCCACCAGGATGCGGGCGATCATGTCGCCGGTCTGCAATCCCATCTTGTAATAATCCACGGCCTCGGCCGCTATGGCGCCGCGCGCCACGGAGTCCACATCGCCGACGATGAGCGGCAGCTTGTTGTCCTCGCAGACCTTCACGGCGGACTCGATGGCCGAGACCACGGTGTTGTCGGTGCCCACGTAGACCGCGTCGCAACGGCCCACCAGGCTTTTGGCCGCCTGATACACGCCGCTGGAGTTGGCGATGGTCGCTTCCTCCACCTTGATGCCGACCTTGGCGGCCTCTTCCTTCAGGGCCTTGAGGATGGGGACGGCGTTGGGCTCACCGGAGTTGTAAATGATGCCGATGGTCTTGACGCCCGGCACCAGCTCCTGAATCAGGGCGACCTGCTTGTCGATAGGGCTGAAGTCGGACAGACCGGTGATGTTCTTGCCGTCGGTGTTCTTGAGGTCTTTGACCAGCCCGGCGGTGACGGGATCGGTCACGCCGGTGAAGACAATGGGGGTATCGTGGATCTTCCGGGCGCAGGCCTGTGCGCCGGGAGTGGCGATGGCCAAGACCAGGTCCGGCTCCTCGCCGATAATCTGGCTGACGATCTGGGTGTTGGTGGCCATGTTGTTTTGGGCATTATGGACATTGTAGTCGAAATCAATGCCCTTTTCCTTGAGGCGGTCGGCCACGCCCTGGCGCATGGCGTCCAGGGCCGGATGCTCCACGATCTGGGTCACGGAGATGACGTATTTCTTGCCGGCAAAGGCGGTGGAAGCGACCAGCAGGGCGGCCACCAGGAACAACAATATCTTCTTCATCGGAAAACTCCTCCTCGAAGTGCTTTTCAAAAGGGAACTTTGACCGTGCCACGGGCTTTTCGTCAAGCCATTTCCAATTGCAGGCGATCAACACCCCGCGCCGACGGCACATGAACGGGATGCAGGGTGGGCCCCCTTGCCCGCCGGAGGCGTAATCACCCGTCAATCGCCGCGAAGCGGCTTCCACTCCTGATTTTTCTTACCTCATCCCCCCAAAAAAAAGGGACCGCTGCGTGCGGCCCCTGAAAACTCGTCGAAAAGGCGGATCAGAAGCGAATTTCCTCTTCCTTGATGACCTTGAAGGACTTGTTGCCCTTGACCCGGCCGGGCAAGCCCTGGAATTTGCGCACGCCCTCGACTTCTGCTTCAAGGAGTTCGTCCTCGTCGGTGTCGAGCAGGATGATATCGCCTTCCTGGAGATAGAGCAGTTGGCGGCCGGAGATGGTGGTCCGGCCCAGGCGCACGACCATTTCCACGGGCGTCTCCATGAGCCGCTCCTTGAAGCGGTTGATCCAGACGTGGTCCACTTCCAACCGCTCGGACTGGAACGAGGCGTGCAGTTTCGAACGGATGGGCTCCATGGTGGCGTAGGGCAGGCAGACGATAAGCGAACCGATGGCGTTCTCCAGCTCGACCTCGAAGGTGACCACGATGACCACGTCAGAGGGCGGAACGATGGCCGCAAACTGGGGGTTCACCTCGGTGCGGACCATTTCCACGTGGACCTCGTGCACCGGCTTCCAGGATTCCTCCATGTTGGCCAGGGCGATCTTGACTACGCGCTCGACAATGGCCTGTTCGATGGGCGTGAAGTCCCGGCCTTCGACCTTGGGCTGGCTGCCGGCGCCGCCGAAGAAGTTCTCGACCAGGGCGAAGACCAGGCGGGAATCGACCACCAGCAGGGCGTTGCCGCGCAGGGGGTCCATCTTGAAGATGGAGATGGACGTCGGCACCGGCAGGGAGCGCATAAAGTCGCCGAACTTGGACATGTCGATGGAGATGGGGTTGATGTCCACCCGCTTGCGCATGGTGTTGGCCAGCGCGTTGGTGCACAGCCGTGCGAAACGGTCGTTGACGATCTCGAGCACGGGCATGCGGCCGCGGATGATCCTGTCCTGATTGGCCAGGTCGAACGCGACAACACCGGTATCGTCCTCCGGTATCTCGGTCTCGGTCTCGACATCCCCCCCGGAAAGACCCCGGAGCAGGGCATCAACTTCATCTTGTTCGAGGATTTTGCTCATCTGGACAAAGCCTCATGTTCGCCGATCATACGGCCCGTTTGACCGGCTGCGCCGGAAAATTGAACGTCGTTAAAAGGTTAGCAAAAAACGGGCCGTCCCGTCCGTTTCCTATCGGCCGAATTTCCCAAATCCTTATATGCATGCATACCGCGCCAAGGCATCCCTGGCAATAAAACGGCTATTTTTTCGCCCGATATTGCGTGAAGTTGTTTAGACAAAAACGAGAGTTAGTCAAATACCAATATCAGCATATGCGAATATTCCAATAAATTTGGGGGAGTGGGTAACTCGTTGACAGATGCCCCCCAACCGTCGGGAAAAAGGAAAGACGAAAAGCCGGGGAGCCGTTTCCAGGGGCCGCTCTCCAGGCTCCGTTTCGAAGCGGGCTATTCAGGGGAGAGTTTCGACAGGGGAATGACCTGAATGGACGTATCCCGGCTTTCCTGCCACTGCTTGAGGGCGGCCAGTGTCTGCCGGTAGGGGTGGCCGATGGCTATGGCCCGGCCCTGGCGCTGGGCGACCCGCTCGGTCTTGCGGAGTTGAAGCAGGATGGCGTTCACGTCCTTGACGTTGTCCAGGAAGGTGTCCCGCTCGTAGAAGGGGATGCCCACGGACTTGGCCGTAACCCGTCCCACGCTCTTGCCCGAGGTCAGGCTGTCCAAGAAGAACAGGCCGTGACGTTTGAACTCGGTCAGGGCCACCGCCATGTCCGGCCCGTCGGCAGTGAACCGCGACCCCATGTGATTGTTCACACCGATGGCTTCGGGAATGCGCTGGAGATTCTCATTGATGCGCTGCCGTATCTGGTCGTCGTTCATGGCCACGAACAGGGCGTCGTCGCCGGGCTTGACCTTGGGGTAGCCCAAGGGCTCCATCGGGAAATGGACGAGCAGGTCATGGCGGGTCCCGGAGATCAGTTCCACGCACTCGCGGGTGTGGCTGGCATGGGGCCAAACCGCGAAGGTCAGGGGCAGGTCGAGCCCGGTCAGCCCCTTGAGCACGCCGTAATTTTCGCCCACGTCGTCGATGACCACCACCAGCTTGGGCCCCTTGGCCTCGGGCCGGGCGAGGATCTGCGGCGTGGCTTCGAGAAGCAGCCGATGGGTGCGTACGCCGTTGATCTCGACGGCCGCTTCGGTGTCGCCGTTGTCCAGCAGGACCGCACCGGGCAACCGCTCATAGAGCCGCTTGCGCAGGGTGACCAGGAACCGGTTGCGGTCCGTGACCTTGGGGAACTGGAGGACCTGATAGTGATAGCCGCGCTCCTCGAAACGGCGGAGTTCCACATCCACCAGGTCGAGGTCGTGCATCTTGAGGCCCAGGTCCCGCATGGTCTCGATGATGGCCAGGTCCGCCTGCTTGACGCGGTCCTCCATGTCGGAGGTGGCCTCTTCATAGGCCTTGCCCTGGGTCTTGTCTTGCTCGGGCTCTACCTCGACCTTTCGATCCTCGACCACGGGGGCGATCACTTGGGGCGGCGGGGTCTTGGCGTTCAGGACCATCCAGCCGAGCCCGGCCAGGGCCAGGAAGGCGAGGGTGAACAGGCAAATGAGAGGACCGGGCCGATAGATCCTCTTGAGGAATCCATCGAACCCGGCCCGTTCGTTCGTCTTGTTGTCGGGAGCGCGGTCGTCCATGGGCGCGGCCCGTCCTCCCTACTGGATTTCCTTCATTCGGGGCAGGCTCTTGACCAGCTCCAGGGCCATGCGCACCTGGTTGTCTCGGGCCAGCATGTCCTTGGCCTTCTCGGCGTCCTCGTCCTTCTTGTGCTTGGCGGTCTTCTGGCCGTTTTCCAGATGGCCGCTCAGGTCCTTTTCTCGCAGGGTGAAACGGTCGCGCAGGTTGTTCTCGTCCTCCCTGGGCGCCTCGAAGGGGATGCGCAGGTCGGGATCGATGCCCTTGGCCTGGATGGAGCGGCCGCTGGGGGTGTAGTAGAGGGCGGTGGTCAGCTTGATGCCGGACCCGTCGGACAGGGGGATGATCTGCTGGACCGAGCCCTTGCCGAAGGAACGTTCGCCCACGATCAGGGAGCGTTTCCGGTCCTGCAGGGCGCCGGCCACGATTTCCGAGGCCGAGGCGGAACCCGCGTTGATCAGGGTGACCATGGGCACCTTGACGTCTTCGGCGTTCTTGGTGGCGTAGAAGTCCTTGCGGTTGGCAGGGTCCCTGCCCTGGATGTAGACGATGGTGCCGTCCTCCAGGAAGGTGTCGGCCACAGAGACCGCCTGGTTCAGCAGGCCGCCGGGGTTGTTGCGCAGGTCGAAGACGATGCCCTTGAGGGTGTGCTTCTTGCGGTATTCGGTGATGGCCTCGCGCAGGTTCTTGGTGGAGGACTCCTGGAACTTGGTCAGCCGCAGGTAGAGATAGCCGTCTTCCAGGGACTGAGTCTTGACGTTGACGATGGGGATGGTCCCGCGCACGATGGCCACTTCCACCGGCTTGTTGGAATCCTTGTGCAGGATGAGCAGGTTCACGGAGGTGCCCTTTTCGCCGCGGATCAGCTTGACCGCGTCCATGAGGGTCATGTCCTGGGTGGATTCACCGTCGATCTCCAGAATGATGTCGCCCGCCAGCAGGCCCGCCTTGTAGGCCGGGGTGTCCTCAATGGGCGAGACGACGATGATGCGTCCCTGGTCCATGCTGATCTCGATGCCGATGCCGCTGAACTTGCCGGCGGTGTCCACCTGCATGTCCTTGAAGTCCTCGGGCGTGAGATAGGTGGAGTGGGGGTCGAGCTCTTCAAGCATGCCCTTGATGGAATTATCGATGAGCTCCTTCTTGGTCACGGGCTTGACGTAGTTGCTTTCAACCAAGTCGAGCACCTGCGAGAAGGTTTTGAGCGCTTCGAATTGGTCGCCTTTGGCCGCAATGGTCTGGGCCGGGGCGACGGCAAGGGTAAAAAGAAGCAGAAAAGTGACTATCCAAAGCGTTACACGCATGAATGCCTCCCGAATAACGGAGTCCTAATGTGTTGGGTCAACGACAAATTATCTCAGGGCTGTTAACCAACTTTCCGGGTTAATTGGTTTTTGATGAAAACGCAATTCAAAATACAGACCCGTGCCGTCCAGCTTGGGGAAATACCCCACCGTGCCCAGGGGTTCGTTTTTTTCCACCTCCTGTCCGTTTCGCACGAACGTATCGGACAAGTAGGCGTAAAGGCTGTAGTAATTGTATCCGTGGTAAATGATGACCACGTGCCCGAAACCGCGCAGGGTATCATTGTGCACCACCTTGCCCCAAAAAATCGACTGCACCGTGCTGCCGTCCGGGGCACCGATGGCCAGGCCGCGCGCAGGCGGCTTGGCCTTGAGGTTGAAGCCGGCCACCACCTGCCCGCGGACCGGCCAGGGCAGGGCACGCTTGTACAGGGCGAACCGTTTGGTCTTCTGGGATTGCAACTGGTACTTGAGATCCTCGATGGTGGCCAGGATTTCGGTCAGCTCCTCTTCGGCGTTTTCCTTCTGTTTGTTGATCTTCTTGAGATTCCTGCGCAGGGCGTATTGGTTGCGGAGCAGCCGGTCCTTGCTCTGGTTGACCTGTGCCAACTGCTTTTCGGCCTCTTCGGCCAGTTGGCGCTGGTTCTCCAAGTTCAGGGCGATCTTTTCGGCATTGGCCCTGGCCTCGTCCAGCTTGCGGCTGGTGGCCGCGTATATGTCCGCCAGCCAGTTAAAACGGCGGTCGAACATGGCCCAGTCCTCCACGCCCTCGAAACGCGAACGGACGTTCTGCAAATGCACCGGCCACAGGGTGCGCATCAGCCCGGACAACTCCAGGGTGATCCGTTCCTTCTCCTTTTCCAGGGCGAAGTGGTCCTGCTCGGCCTGGCGCTCGTCCTTGCGGATGTCGGCCAAGCCTGTTTCCTGGTCCCGGATGCGCCGCTTGAGCAACTTGACGTCGTCCTCGATGTCCGCCAGCCGGGTGGAAATCTGTCCGGCCTTTTGGGTCAACGCCCTGACCTTCTGTTCGTTCTCGTCCGCCTTCTGATGTTCCTTCTGCAACGACTCGCTCAAGACCTCGTCCTGGGCCTGGGCACGGGCCAGGATCGGTAACAGCAGAAGACAACATACTGGCAGGACAAGAAATTTACGCATGCGGACCTATTGTTCAAGGAAAGGTTGAAGGGGGCAGGATTCGCACAAACCGGCTTTCTTCCGGCACCAGTTCGCCCCCACCCGGACGATGAGGGCATGATATTCATTATACAGTGCCACATCCTCCGGCAGGGCGTCCATGAAAATGGATTGCAGGCCGTGGTAGTCGATGTCCTCCCAGGCCAGGCCGTGGCGGCCCATGAGCCGGGCCGTATAGGCGTCCACCACGAAGGTCGGGAAATCCAGGGCGTAGAGCAGGATGCAGTCCCCGGTCTCGGGCCCGATACCGTTGATGGAGAGCACCTTGGGCCGCAGTTCGGCCAGCTCGCAGTCCTTGAGGGCGAGCAGGTCGAACTCCACTTCATCCTTGAGAAATTGCAGGAAGTTGTGAATCCGCTTGGCTTTGACGTTGTAGTACCCGGCGGGCCGGATGAGTTCGGCCAGTTCGGGCACGGGCAGCCCGTGCAGAGGCTCGGCCTCAAGCACGCCCGCACCCTTCAGGTTGGCCAGGGCCTTTTCCACGTTCTTCCAGTTGGTGTTCTGGGTCAGGATGGCCCCGATGGCGATCTCGAAGGGGGTGTCGCCCGGCCACCAACGGCTGGGGCCAAGTTCCGCCAGCATGGCTTCGTACATCTCCATGAGCGTGGCGTACAGGGCCATGGGCTAGTCTCCCAGGTTTTCCCAGACAAGACAGATCCACTCGCCTTCGACGAACCGCTGTGGCTCGCCCAGCCCGCGTCGGCCGTATGCCTCGGCCACCGCATCCGACTGTTTGTCGGCCAGGATGCCGGACAGGACCAAAGAACCGCCGGGCTTGACTCTGGGAAGGATTTCCCCGGCCATCTCGATGAGCGGCCCGGACAAGATGTTTGCCACCACCAGGTCGAAAGTCCGGCCTTCCTCCACGCAGTCGATGGAGCCCACGGCCAAGCTCATGGATTCGGTGACGCCGTTGGCCTCCAGGTTCTCCGCGGCACAGACCACGGCCTGCGGGTCGATGTCCAAGCCGATGCCGGTCAAGCCGAGCTTGGACAGCCCGATGCCGAGGATACCGGACCCGGTACCCAGGTCCAGGAAGGTCTGGCCCTTACCGACGGTTCCGCCCTCGACCAACCTGCCGATGGTCGCCAGGCAGAGCGAGGTGGTGGGGTGGTGGCCGGTGCCGAAGGCCATCTTTGGCTCAATCACGATGTGGGTGTGATCGCTGTCCCCGTCGTCCAGCCAGGGAGGATAGATACGGAAGGATTCCCCGCAGTTGACCGGGACGAAGAAATCCTTCCAGGCCATGGCCCAGTCCTCGGACTCCTGCTCGGACCAGGTCACGTCCGCCTCGGGAAAGCGTGCCTGGAATGCCTTGACCATTTCATGGCCCAAGGGATGATCTTCCAGGTACAGGGTGAACGTGCGGCCATCGCCCGCAGGCGTTTCCTCCCAACCGTGAGGGACTTTGGAGGCGATGAAGACCCCGGCCTCGTCGGCGGCCTGTTCGGGGATGGTGAATTCGATCTTCAGCAGGGTGGACATGGAGTGGGTCCTCTTCATGTAATATGACAAGGCCGGGAACATGCCCCGGCCTTGAATGGTTGCGTCATCAATGAGCCAAACTAGAATACCTTGTCGATGAACGAGCCTTTGCCCGTATACCGGAAGTCGTAGAGCGTCGTCTGCTCGGCCTGTCTGGCCGCTTCCGACTTGGCCTCGGCCGGAATCTTCACCTCGGCTTCGGGCTTTTTGGCCGGGGCGACCTGTTCCGGTTCCTCTTCGCGCCGGAGCGGATACTCGGGTGCGGACCCTATGGGGGCGATGCCGCTCATGACTTAATACCTCAAATTACAGAATACGCCTTCGCCTCCAGGCGGTCAAGCCGACTACCTGCGGGCTATCCCTCAACCAAGGTCAGGACGTCGTCCAGGGCCCGCATGAAGGCCAGGACGTCGTCCTCAGTGACGGTCAGGGGCGGCACAAGCCGTAAAATCGTGCCCTGTGCCAGGTTGCAGACCATCTTATGATCCAGCAGTCCCTTCCAGACCTCCGGACCGTTCTTGGCCAGTTCGATGCCGAAAAGCAGCCCCAGACCGCGGGTTCCGGCAATGGTCTCCGGGTGCTTTTCCTTGAGCTTGAGGACCTGCCCCCCGAGGAACTCACCCATCTTGAGGGCACGCTCGGCCATATTCTCTTCAATCATGATATCCACGACCTTGGCGGCCACGGCCGAGACCACGGCCCCGCCCCCGAAGGTGGTGGCGTGAGAGCCGGGCGTGAACCCCTTGGCCACTTCGTCGGTGCACAGGACCGCGCCCATGGGCAACCCGTTGGCCAACGCCTTGGCCGAAGTGAAGATGTCCGGAGTGATGCCGTAGTGCTGATGCGCCCAGTACCGACCGGTACGGCACACGCCGGTCTGGACCTCGTCCACGATGAGCAGGATCCCGTTCTCCTTGCACAGTGCCACGATGTCGTTGACGTAGTCGACGGGCAGGGGCCGCACGCCGCCCTCGCCCTGGACCATCTCGATCATGATCGCGGCCGTGTGGGCGTTTATGGCCCCGCGCAGGGCGTTGACGTTGCCGAAGGGCACGGTCACGAATCCCTCAGGCAGCGGGTTGAAACCGTCCTTGATGGGGCCGTACTGGCCGGTGGCGGTCAGCGTGGACAGGGTCCTGCCGTGGAAGGACTTCTCCAGGGTGATGATTTCGTACCGCTCCTCGTTGCGCACGGTGTGCATATACTTGCGGGCCAGCTTGATGGCCCCCTCGTTGGCCTCGGCCCCGGAGTTGCAAAAGAAGACCTTGCCCGCCGCGCAGGTGGACAAAAGCTTTTCGGCCAGATCGAGCTGCGGCTCCTGGTAGAAGAGGTTGGAGACGTGGACCATCTTGCGGGCCTGCTCGGCCATGACCTCGGCCAGGTCCTCCCGGCTGTGGCCCAGGGAACAGACCGCGATGCCCGCCAGAAAGTCATAGTACTCATTGCCGTCCAGGTCGTACAACCGGCAGTCCTTGGCCCTGGAAACGGCCAGGGGATAGCGGCCGTAGGTATGGCATAACAGGTTGGATTCCCGTTCTTTTATCGCATCAAATTTATCAGACATTTTCGTTCTCTCTTTAGTGTTTCCCCGTGGAGCCGAACCCGCCCGCGCCGCGCGCGGTCTGGCCGAGTTCCTCCACCGGGCTGATTATCGCTTGAAATACGGGCATGAAGACGAGCTGTGCGATGCGCTGTCCGCGCCTGATTCGTCGCACCTCGCCCGAGGTATTGAGCAGTGAGACCTTGATTTCCCCGCGATAGTCCGGATCGATGACGCCGACGCCCTGGCTGACGGTCAGGCCTTCCTTGGTGCCCAGCCCGGAGCGGGAGAACACATATCCGGCCACGCTGGGCTCACGGACCTCAATGGCCACGCCCGCCGGGATGGCGGCCTTTTCGCCGGGGCCGATCTCGATCTCGCCCTCGTCGATGCAGGCGCGCAGGTCCAGCCCCGCCGAATGCTCGGTGGCGTAGGCCAATTCATTTTCTTGCCAAACCTCATGCAGGAACTTCACGTTCACGTCGATCTTGTTCATTGTGCGTCTCTATCCTTGTGTTGAACGAATGGTTGTTTATGTTCGCTTCAAAAGCAACTGTCAACAAAGCTGCACCCCCAGGCGCGGCGAACGCCCGCGAGAGAGGCGGGGCGACGGACCATCGCCCGCCGGCGGCGGTGCCGCCTGCCTGTCGTTCCCCCGCGGCTTTCCCTTTTTCATTATTTCAAAACCCGTAACCAAAAGGGCGCCGTCCCTCCCGGAACGGCGCCCTGCGATCATGCCATTCAATGACGGATCAGCAGAGTCCTTCCCAGCAGAGCTCCAGATGCTTTTCTTCGATTCGTCGGGTAGCCAGGCTGACGCCCACGGCCAGGACCAGGGAGACGGGCAGGGCGACCACGTTGGGGTCGACCCACTGCATGAGCCACGTCCAGGAACCGGGCGCGGCGTCGGCCACCAGGGTGGCCTTGCCGAACATGGCTTGGCACAGGCCGATGAAACCCGCTTCCTTGACGTGGATAAAAAGCAGCCAGAACATGGAGAAGCAGAACCCGCCGACCATGGAGACCTTGGCCCCGGTCTTGGTCATGCCTTTCCAATACAGCCCGAGCACGTAGATGGGCAGGAAGGAGGCCGCGCACAGCCCGAAGAAGAAGGCCGTGGCCCGGGCGATGACCCCGCCGGGCAGCAGCCAGGCCCAGACCAGGGTGGCGATGATGGCCACGGTCACGCCGAGGCGGTTGAGCTTCATGGACGAGCCGTTGTTGCCCACGGTCACATACTGCTCCAGAAAGTCGCGGGAGAGCGACGTGCCGCCCACGTGGTACTGCGAACTCATGGTCGACATGGCCGCCGCGAACATGGCCACCAGGAACAGGCCGGAAAACCAACCGGGCATGACCTTGTCGATGTACATCGGGATGATGGAATCGAAGTTGCCCCCGGCCATGGTGATGGCGATCTTGCCGAACTTCTGGAAGAAAACCACATTGGACAGGGCTCCGGTGACGAAGGCCACGCCGGTCATGAGCAGGATGAAGACCCCGCCGATGGCCACGGCCCGGTTGAGTTCGCGATCGGACGGCACGGTCATGTAGCGGATGGCCAGTTGCGGCTGGGCCAGCACACCGATGCCCACGCCGTAGATGATGGTCGTGTACACGGTCAGGCCGATGGGCGACTGGACGTTCGGCCCGGTGGTCCAGCCGGTGAGCCCCCCCCTGACCAGTTTGGCCGGAATCAAGGCGACCATGTCGGTCAGGGCCTGGTGGGCCTCGGTCACGCCGCCGAGCAGGGCGTAGGTGGTGACCACGAGGATGAGCATCATGACTGCCATGATGGTCCCCTGGAACGCATCGGTGTACATGACGGCCTTGAGTCCGCCGGTGACCACGTACACGGCCACGATAGCGGTGACGATGAGCAGCCACGCGCCGTAGCTCACGAGCGGGAAGGCTACCTCGAGCATGCGGCAGATGCCGATGAGCACGGCGGCCGCGTAGACCGGAATGAACACGAAGATGACCACGCCGGAGAACTGCTGGATGAACTTGGAGCCATACCGCCTACCCAGAAATTCCGGAAAGGTGTGGGAGTCGAGCGCGAGCCCCATGCGCCGGGTGCGCTTGCCGAAGAAAACCATGGCCACGAAAATGCCCACGAAAATGGTCAGGAAGGTCAGCCAGAGCAGGGACATGCCGAACATGCCCGAGACGCCGCCGAAGCCGACGATGGCCGAGGTGGAGACGAAGGTCGCCCCGTAGGACATGGCCAGAACGAACGGGTTCATGCTGCGCCCGGCGAGCATGTAGTCCGTGGACTCCCTGGTCTTGAGCCAGGCCCGGTAGCCGAGATAAAAGATGATCCCGAGGTAGATGAGGACGCCGATGAGTTTGCCGGTCATGAGTTGCCTCCTCCGGTTTTGTCGGTGCCCTTGTTGTTCCAGTTCACAATTCCGTAAACGACGCACAAAACCGTGGCCGCCACGGATAGCCAGAAGGCCAGCGCGATCTCTACACTCCCCAATCCAAGCATCATGATGTTGCCCCTTGGTTGCGGGCCGGAAGCGCCTGGGCCACAAACAAAAAGGGCCGCAAGCTTATCGCCTGCGGCCCTGGTTGTGGATGAAACTACTGGTCAGCTACACGCACACCTCGAAACCGCAGGCGCTTCTAAAAAAGCGAAAGCTAAAAAAGAAAAAGAAACGGATGCGGTTGTGGTGCGTTTGCATGGTCACTGCTTAGCTGCGAACCCCGCGAAAGTCAAGAGATATCGGGCCTTGCGTAGAGTGGGGCCGCTTCCGGGGCCGGAGACGGCCGATCGATACGTTGCAGGTCTTGGTCGAGACGCTTTCCAAATATATACATTTCTTGTAAATTCAATGAGTTAAAACTCTCCTTGACAGAGAATAGGGTGATGTGTTTTTGTGACTCCCCTTTGCTTTTCGGTATTATTGCCCGAATTGTGAAAGACCCGGAGACGCGCTCCGACCATCTTGTCCACAAGATGACTTTTTTGGCAACTAACGAGAGAGGTTACCTGTCTTGCTTTTTCAGCCCATCAACAAGAATTACCATGAGTTCTGTATTGAACGGGACCCGGAGCTGTGCATCAACTGCAAGGTCTGCGTCCGCCAGTGCTCGTACGAAGCTCACTATTGGGATGAAGCCCGGCAAAAGGTCATGCACGACAACACCAAGTGCATCGGCTGCCACCGCTGCGAGGCCCTGTGCCCGACGGCAGCACTGAACATCGTCAAGAAGCCCTCGGATTTCCGGACGAACAGCCTGTGGCGCCCGGTGTTCCTGCAGAACATCTACAAGCAGGCCGACACCGGCGGCGTACTGCTGGCGGGCATGGGGTCCCCGGTGGACATCCCGGTCTACTGGGACCGTATGCTGCTCGATGCCAGCCAGGTGACCAACCCGTCCATTGACCCCCTGCGCGAGCCCATGGAGTTGAAGACCTTCCTGGGCGCCAAGCCGCGCAAGGTCGAACTGGCCACGGACAAGAAAACCGGCAAGGTCTCGCTCAAGACCAAGCTCACCCCGCAGCTTGAACTGGACGTGCCGATCATGTTCGCGGCCATGAGCTTCGGTGCCATCAACTTCAACCTGCACCGGGCCATGGCCCGCGCGGCCACCGAGTGCGGGACCTATTACAATACCGGCGAGGGCGGCCTGCACAAGTCCTTATATAAATATGGCGAGCACACCATCGTGCAGGTTGCCTCGGGCCGCTTCGGCGTGCACCGCGACTACCTCCGGGCGGGCGCGGGCATCGAGATCAAGGTGGGGCAGGGCGCCAAGCCCGGCATCGGCGGGCACCTGCCCGGCGAGAAGATCAACGACAAGGTCTCCGAGACCCGCATGGTCCCCATCGGCTCCGACGCCATCTCTCCGGCACCGCACCACGACATCTACTCCATCGAGGACCTGCTTCAGTTGATCTACGCCCTGAAGGAGGCCTCGGAATACAAGGCGCCCATCTCGGTCAAGATCGCGGCCGTGCACAACGTGGCCGCCATCGCCTCGGGCATCGCCCGGGCGGGTGCGGACATCATCACCGTGGACGGCATGCGCGGCGGCACCGGCGCGGCACCGGCCATGATCCGCGACAACGTGGGCATCCCCATCGAACTGGCCCTGGCCCAGGTGGACCAGCGGCTGCGCGACGAGGGCATCCGCAACAACGTGTCCATCGTGGCTGCGGGCGGCATCCGCTGCTCCGGCGACGTGATCAAGGCCATCGCGCTGGGCGCGGACGCCGTGTACATCGGCACGGCCACGCTGATCGCCGTGGGCTGCACCATCTGCGGACGCTGCTACACCGGCAAGTGCCCGTGGGGCATCGCCACCAACGACCCGAAGCTGTCCAAACGCCAGAACCCGGATATCGCGGCCAAGAAGCTGTCCAACCTGATCCATGCCTGGGGGCACGAGATCGAGGAAATGCTCGGCGGCATGGGGCTCAACTCCATCGAGTCCCTGCGCGGCAACCGCGACAAGCTCAGGGGAATCGGCCTTTCCGACACCGAACTCGACATCCTCGGCATCAAACATGCCGGTCGCTAAACGGAGGACATCATGAAAAGAGTCTATCCGGACAAAGAATACTGTATCGGCTGCCACCTCTGCGAAGTGGCCTGCATCACCGCCCACTCCAAATCCAAGGACGTGATCATCGCCTTCCGCGAAGAGCAGGGCAAGGACGGGCTGACCGCCTGCAAGAAGGTCTTCGAAAAGGGTGACATCTGCGTGGCCATCTCCTGCCGCCACTGCGACGAGCCCTCCTGTGTGGCCGCCTGCATCTCCGGCGGCCTGCACAAGGACCCGGAGACGGGCCGCACGGTCTACGACCGCGAAAAGTGCGTGGGCTGCTGGTCCTGCCTGATGGCCTGTCCGTACGGAGCGATAAAGCGGCATCCGACCGAGAACAAGATCGTCAAGTGCGACCTGTGTGAAGGGCGCGAGGGCGGCCCGGCCTGCGTGGCCGCGTGCCCGAACCAAGCCCTGAAATACGAGGAGAGATAGGGAGCGACCATGAAATACGTCATCATCGGCAACGGCATCGCCTCCATCGGGGCCATCGAGGGCATCCGCAAGGTCGATACCGAAAACGAGATCCTGGTCATCGGGGCGGAGGACGCCCCGGCCTACGGCCGCCCGCTCATCTCCTACCTGCTGGCGGGCAAAATCGGCCCGGACAGACTGGCCCTGCGGCCTCAGGAATTCTACGACAAGAGCAACGTCTCGCTGATGCTCGGCACCAAGGTCACCGGCATCGACGCCAAGGCCCGGACGGTGACCACGGACAAGGGCGAGACCGTGGAATTCGAGAACCTGCTCATCGCCACCGGCGGCATCCCGTTCACCCCGCCCATTCCGGGCTCCGACGGGTCGGACGTCTACAACTTCACCAACCTGGCCCACGCCCACACGCTCATCTCCAAGGCTAAGGAGATCAAGAGGGCGGTGGTCATCGGCGGCGGGCTCATCGGCCTGAAGGCCGGTGAATCCCTGTTCGACCGCGGCGTGGACGTGACCATCCTGGAACTCTCGCCGCGCATCCTGAGCCTGGCCTTTGACGAGAACGCGGCCGCCCTGGCCGGTTCCCGCCTGGCCGAGGTAGGCCTGAACGTGCGCTGCGGGGTGTCCGCCAAGGAGATCCAGCGCGACCACGACGGCAATCTCAAGGGCGTACACCTGACGGACGGCGACTTCCTGCAGTGCGACGTGGTGGTCATCGCCATCGGCGTGGTCCCCAACTACAACCTGGCCAAGGAGGCCGGGATCGCGGTGGACCGCGGCATCAAGGTGGACGACCACATGCGCACCAGCGCGGCCGGCGTGTTCGCGGCGGGCGACGTGGCCCAGGCCAAGGACCTCCTGTTCGGCGATGACCGGGTCATCCCCATCTGGACCAACGCCTATAACCAGGGGTTCTGTGCGGGCAAGAACATGACCGGCGAGGACGTCCCCTTCACCGGATCCCTGTCCATGAACTCCATCTCCTTCTACGGGCTGCCGACCATTTCCGTGGGCACGGTCAATCCGCCCGAGGGTGACGGGACCTACGACACGGCCGTCTCCCTGGACGAAAAAAAGAAAAGCTATCGCAAGCTCGTCTTCCACAACGACCGTCTGGTCGGTTACGTGCTGGTGGGCGACATCGACATGGCGGGCATGTACACCGCCTTCGTCAAGTTCCAGTTGGCCGTGCCCGAGGACGCCAAGAAGCAGATCCTGGCCGGAGCGCCCGACGTACTCATGTGGCCGGACGAGTTCTTCAAGGAAACCTGGAACCCCGGCGTCGTCGAGCCCGATTAGAGGAGGCTGTTGAAAAACGCACGATTGCTTCGTTGCTCAAATGGGACAAACCCTCCCGTACTGCGAAGTACGCTTCGGTCTTGCCTCTTTTTCGCGCCTCGCACTCGCACATTATCGACAGCCTCTAATGAGGAGAAATTATGAAAGCACCTGAAAGATATTATGATTTCCAAAAGGATATCTCCGGCTGCGGGATATTCGGCGTGATCAACAAGAAGCGAGGCCTGATTCCGGGCGACATGCCCATCCAGGCCATGACCTGCATGCACGACCGAGGAAACGGCCTGGGCGGCGGTTTCGCGGCCTACGGCATCTACCCCGAGCACGCCGAGAAATACTGCTTCCACATGATGTGCGACGATGACGCGGCCATCAAAGGCTCGGAAGAGATGATCAAGCAGTACTTCGACCTGCACTTCTATGAACCCATCCCCACCCGCAGGACCCTGGCCATCACCAACCCGCCCAAGTTCAACCGCTACTTCGTGACCGTGCCCGAAAAGCCGCACAACGAGTTCCGCGAACTGCCGGAAGAGGACTACGTGGTGGCCGTGGTCATGAAGATCAACACCACCGTGGGCGGGGCCTTCGTGGTCTCCTCGGGCAAGAACATGGGCGCCTTCAAGGGCGTGGGCTTCCCCGAGGACATCGCCGAATTCTTCCGCCTGGAGGAGTACAGCGCCTACATCTGGACCGGCCACAACCGGTTCCCGACCAACACCCCGGGCTGGTGGGGCGGGGCGCACCCGTTCACCATCCTGAACTGGTCCATCGTGCACAACGGCGAGATATCCTCCTACGGCATCAACCGCCGCTACCTGTGCGAGCACGACTACCTCTGCACCATGATGACCGACACCGAGGTCGTGGCCTACGAGCTGGACATGCTCATCCGCAAGCACGGCCTGTCCTGGGAGATGGCCGCCAAGGTCTTCGCCCCGCCTTTCTGGGACGAGATCGAGCGCATGGACGCCGAGGACAAAGAACTCTACACCACCTTGCGGGCCACCTACGGCCCGGCCATGCTCAACGGCCCGTTCGCCATTCTGGTGGCCGACAACACCCGGCTCATGGGACTCAACGACCGCATCAAGCTGCGGCCCCTGCTGGTGGCCGAAAAGGACGACATGATCTTCATGTCGAGCGAAGAATCGGCCGTGCGCGATGTCTGTCCCGAACTGGACCGCGTCTGGATGCCCAAGGCGGGCGAACCCGTCATCGTGGACCTGGAGGATTAGATGGCAGCCAAGAAAAAGCAGAAGACCCTGACGGCAGGGCGGACGTACTACAAGCAGTTCAACGAGGAAATCCGTGCTCTTGTCGCAGACGGCGTGACCGATTTCATCATCAAGGAGTGCAACGGCCAGCGTTACCTGGCCACCGCGCTCGACGGCGACCTGAACTTCGACATCTACGGCGTTCCCGGCCAGGACCTGGGCGCGTTCATGCGCGGCCCCAAGGTGCGCGTGCACAACAACGCACAGGACGGCGTGGGTAACACCATGGACGACGGCCGGATCATCATCGAAGGTCTGGCCGGCGACGTCATCGGCTACGCCATGCGCGGCGGCGAGATATTCATCAAGGGCGACGTGGGCTACCGTGTCGGCATCCATATGAAGGCGTACCTGGAGCACCAGCCTAAGATCGTGGTCGGCGGCAAGGCCGGCGACTTCCTCGGCGAGTATATGGCCGGTGGAATTATTTTGCTCTTGGGTATGTTTTCTGGTAAGCCTGATGCGCCCATTGCGGGACGGAGTCTCGGAACGGGCATGCACGGCGGCGTGATCTACGTCCGCGGTTCCGTTCCCGAAGACCAGCTCGGTCCCGGGCTGACGGCCACCCCCGTGGACTCCGACGACCTCGAGGTCATCGAAGGGTTGGTCAACGAATACGCCAAGGAATTGAAGCTGGACAGCAAGGCAATTTTAAGCGAGAACTTCGTGAAAATTCGTCCGTTTTCGCACAGGCCGTACGGAAACCTGTACGTCCCTTGCTAGACGGCGGGGAAGATACAACACTCATTACCTTTGGAGGAACCAATGTTCTTCGATTCCGTAGCCTACGCCATGGCTCCGCCCACGAGCGGTGACGGTGGCGCCGCAGGCGGCCTCGGCGGCATTCTCGGCGGCCCGCTGCCCATGCTGGTCCTGATGTTCGCCATTTTCTACTTCCTGCTCATCCGCCCCCAACAGAAGAAGCAAAAGGCTCACAAGGCCATGCTCGATGAACTCCGCAAGGGCGACAAGGTCTGGACCAACGGCGGCATCCTCGGAACCATCACCGATATCGATGGCGACAACCTGACCATCGAGATCGCCTCGGGCGTCGACGTCGTCATCAAGCGCGGTTTCGTTGCCGACAAAGACGGCGGCGCTCCCGCGACGGACAAAAAGAAGAAGTAGGTTCTTGCACCCGTATCTGAGACTTCCGTGCGGATCGGACCACACGTGTAACGTGGCCCGGTCCGCGCTTGCGTTTGCCGACGGAACCCTCAGGTAGGCAGCAACCCGTTTGTATTACAGGGAGATTTCATGCAAAGTTTGCGTTTGAGAGCCATCCTCGCTCTCTTGATCGTGCTTGTGGGGCTGGCCTTCATGCTCCCGTCCCTGCCCGGCGTCAAGGCCTCCGCCCTCGACAAGATACTGCCGGGCAACGGGATCAACCTCGGCCTTGACCTCAAGGGCGGCATCCACCTGACCCTCGGTGTGGACATGAAAACGGCCATGGACAACAATCTGGCCCGCCTCGGCGATGACCTCAAGGCATCCGCCCGCGAGCAGGAAGTCTACATCCTGCGCCCAACCGTCCTGAACGAATCCGAAATCGAAGTTACGCTCATCAAGGCCGAACAAAAGGACGCCTTCGAGGGCGTGATCAAGGATTACACTCCGTTCGCCATCGAACAGAGCACACCGCTTGACGGGGACAAGGTCAAATATGTCCTGTCCGTTCCGGCCAAATACCGCAGCGAGATCGAAAAGCTGACCATGGATCAGGCCATCAAGACCATGCGCAACAGGATCGACCAGTTCGGCGTTGCCGAGCCGGACATCCGCAAGGAGCAGGGCAACCGCATCCAGGTCCAGTTGCCCGGTTTGAAGGACCCCGAACGGGCCATCAAGCTCATCGGGCAGACCGCGCACCTCGAATTCAAGATGGTCGACGACACCGCCGACCTGAAGAAGGCCCAGCAGGGCATCCTGGCCCCCGGCCGTGAGGTCGCCAAGCTCCAGCACCGCCAGCCCAACGGCACCTACACCGAGTCGGACATCGTCCTCAAGAAGGACGCGGTCCTGACCGGCGAATACGTGTCCGACGCCCAGGTCCGCCTGGACCAGTGGAACAACCCCTACGTCTCGCTGACCTTCAATGCGCGCGGGGCGAAGATATTCACCGACCTGACCGCGGACAACGTGAACAAACGCATGGCCATCGTCCTGGACGGCAAGGTCTACTCCGCGCCGGTCATCCGCGAGCGCATCTCGGGCGGCAAGGCCTCCATCACCGGCAATTTCACCCGTGAAGAGGCCCGCGACCTGGCGGTCGTGCTCCGCGCCGGCTCCCTGCCCGCGCCCGTGACTATCCTCGAACAGCGCGCCGTGGGTCCGTCGCTCGGCCAGGAATCCATCAATAACGGCATCATGTCCGCCATGGTGGGCATGGCCGCGGTCCTCGCCTTCATGGTCATCTACTATGGCTTCGGCGGCGTGGTCGCGGACATCGTGCTCGTCCTGAACATCATGCTGATCATGGGCGGCCTGGCCGCGTTTGGCGCGACCCTGACCCTGCCGGGCATTGCGGGCATCATCCTGACCATCGGTATGGCGGTCGACGCCAACGTCATCATCTATGAACGCATCCGCGAGGAGGTCAGGCGCGGCCTGTCCGCCAAACAGGCCGTGGAAGAAGGATACGGCAGGGCGACCCTGACCATTCTCGACGCCAACGTGACCACGGTCATCGCGGCCATCATCCTGTACCAGTTCGGTACGGGCCCGATCCGCGGCTTTGCCGTCACGCTCACGCTCGGCATCATCACCTCCATGTTCACGGCCATCTTCGTGTCGCGCATCCTGTTCGATTTGTACCTGAAACACCGCGCCGACAACGCGAAGCTGAGCATTTAGGGGAACGATAATGGGACTTCAAATAATCAAACCCGATACCAATCTCGACTTCATCGGCATCAGGAAGATCGCCTTCATCCTCTCGGCGGTCCTCATCCTGGCCGGTCTCGGCTCCCTGGCGATCAAGGGCGGCCCCAAGTACGGCATCGACTTCGCGGGCGGCATGATCGTCCAGGTGAAGATCGACAAGGCCATCGGCGTGGGCGACATCAAGGACGCGGTGGCGGATCTCAAGCTGCCCGGCCTGGTCGTCCAGACCCTCGGCCTTGAGGGCGACCACGAGTACCTGATCCGCACCTCCTCTTCGAACATCACGTCCGAAGAGGTCCGGACCAAGATCAACAAGGCGCTCTCCGACAACCTCAAGGCGGGCTTCGAGATCCAACGGCTCGAAATGGTCGGCCCCAAGGTCGGTGCAGACCTCCGCTCCCAGGCCCTTGAGGCACTGTTCTATGCGGTCCTGCTTATCGCCGTGTACATCTCCGGCCGCTTCGAACAGCGCTGGACCGCGGCAGCGGTCATGGCCGCCGCCCTGGCCGGCGGCGTCTACGGCATAGGCCTTCTCGGCCTCGACATGGGCTGGCTCATCCTGGTCGCCCTGGTCATCACCCTGGGGTTGTGCTGGTACCTCAAGCTGAACTACGCCCTAGGTGCGGTGGTGGCACTCATACACGACGTGCTCATCACGGTCGGCCTGTTCTCCATCATGAACAAAGAGTTCGACCTGACCATCATCGCCGCGCTGCTGACCATCGTCGGCTACTCGCTCAACGACACCATCATCGTGTTCGACCGCATCCGCGAGAACACCATCGCCAAGCAGGGCAAGCTGACCTTCGGCAAGATCATCAACCTGTCGGTCAACCAGACCCTGTCGCGCACCATCCTGACCTCGGGCACCACGCTTCTGGTCGTGCTCTGCCTGTACGTCATGGGCGGCTCGGTCATCCACGACTTCGCCCTGGCGCTGCTCATCGGCATCACCGTGGGTACGTACTCCTCCATCTTCGTGGCCAGCCCCATCCTCTACGGATTCGGCCCCAGCGAACCCCGTGAGGAAGAAGCCGAAGCCTAACCGGCTCGTCATACGCTATAAAAAAAGAGGGCGGCCACTTGGCTGCCCTCTTTTTTTTTGCGCCTGGCCGGCGGGCGTCTTCGACGGCTAAAGAACCTTTATCGCTGCAGTCGCCCCATCTCTAAAGCTCGAAGACTCGCTAACAGCCGCCACTGAAAAAGGTTCTTAAAAATCTCCAACACCTTTTGTCCCCGTTTCGCGGGGCAGGCGGCCACGACTTTTCCTCATCAGCACCATTCCCTGCGTAGACGCACAATCAGCTTCACGCATCACACGCGCGAGTGCGTGGAGGGAAGGGGGGTGGCCTGGGAGAGGCAAAAAAAGTCCCTCCGGCAGGGCCGGAGGGACTTTCTATAGTCGATCAATCAGCGGCTAGTCGAGCTGGCTGATGAGGTATTCCTTGATCTCGTTGATGGACTTCTCGCCGTCGAGCTGGATGTACTTGAAGTTGGCGTCCTTGAGATTCTTGAAGTAGTTGCAGGCGGCCATGGTGCCGGTTTCTTCATCGTAGTAGATGTTGTGGCGCACGTCGATGGCGCCTTCGTCCTGGTCATCCTGGCGGGCGGTCAGGGCGCCGCCGCAGACGCGGCACTTGTCGCCGTCGGGAGCGATGGCCGGGATGCCGACGTTGTTGGGGTGGTTCGGGTTGTTCTCGCACAGGCGGCGACCCATGATGCGGGCCTTGGCGATCTCGCGGGGCAGCTTGATCTCGATGACGTAGTCGAGCTTCACGCCGTCCTTCTGCAGGGCTTCCCAGAGCTTTTCGCCCTGCACCAGGGAACGGGGGAAACCGTCCAGGAGCCAGCCGCTCTTGGAATTGGAGAGCACGTCCAGGACCATGGGAATGGTGATATCATCAGGAACCAGTTCGCCCTTGTTGATGTACTCCTTGGCCTTCATGCCCAGCTCGGTGCCGCCGCCGATGTGCTTGCGGAAAATGGCGCCGGACTCGATGTGGTCCAGTTTGTACTTATCCTTGGCGATGTCGCCCTGGGTGCCTTTACCGGAGCCGTTGGGGCCGAAAATCAGAATATTCATAATTCCTCCTGATGATAAAAAAGCGAAATGCCGACTGGCCATTCCGACACATTGTGCAAAAGATCACATGCTCTTATACCGGGCCAGCCCGGAAGTCAATGCTTGGTGGAGAAAACCACGCTTGAGGCGGTGATGGTGGCGGTTTTGTCACCGGGGAACTGGAAGACCGCAGTGTTGCGTTTATCCCGCCAGGCCTCGTCGAGCTTGAACAAGGTGTCGGCCAGGACCTGCCCCGGTCCGAGACGGACCAGGCACGCCTTGTACAGGTGCAGCCGCTCGGCCTTGTGCAGGGATTCGAGGCGGGAATTATCCAGAATTTCACAAGCCCCGGCTTCGAGACCCTCCCAGAAATCCTGCTCCACGCGGCCGATGCGCCACAGCCGGGCCACGGACTGCCAGAAGGCCGGGTTCTCCTTCTCGATGAGCGGCAGGATCTCGTTGCGCACGCGGTTGCGGGTCATGGACGGATCGGCGTTGGAGGCGTCTTCGCGCCAACCGCTGCCCACATGGGTGACGAACGCCCTGAGCGTGGACTTGGGGATGAGCAGCATGGGGCGGATCAGGGCGCGCGCGGGATCGAAGCCCGGCATGCCGGACAGGCCGGGCCAGCCCGTGCCCCGGATCAAACGCATGAGCACGTCCTCGCTCAGGTCGTCCAACTGATGACCCAGAGCGACATAGTCGTAGCCGTCTTCCGCGCGCAGTTCGGCGTAGAGCCGGTAGCGCGCCTCGCGCCCGGCCTCCTCAAGCCCCACACCGCGTTCCTCGGCCAGCCGGGCCACGTCGTGCGACTCGACCGTGCAGTCGATGCCGAAGCGCTCGCACAGGGAACGGGCAAAGGAAGCGTCCCCGGCGGATTCCGGCCGCAGTTGGTGATCGAGGTGGACGGCGCCGACCGTAAAGCCGACGCGCTGGGAGAGATAGTGCAGGACCAGGAGCAGGGCGGTGGAGTCCACGCCGCCGGACATACCGACCAGGACGCGGCGTCCTTCCAGGTCGACACCGAGCTCCTCTTCGACGAACCGGCCCACGTACAGGCAGAAATGCGCCCACTTGGGCAGGAGGTCCTGCAGGGTCTGCGGGATGTCGGCGGGCGCGCTGGTCATGCTACACGGAGACTTCCAGCTCCTCGATGAACTGGTCGAGATATTCGATCATGTGCTTGCGCTGGGCCGAGTCGGCATAGGATACGCAGGAGCAGCGGATCTTGTTCCGGGCGCGGACAAGCAACTCCAGGCGCAGGCTGTTCCGGTCCGGGGAATCCACAGCCTCCAGAGCCATGAAATACGGACCGCATTCGCCGAGATGGGCCTGCTGGTCGCCCTGGAGCAGGTCCTCGGGCAGAGGCAGGTAGTAGATGCCGTCTATGGAACCGCGAAGGCCGAGTTCGTCAAAGGCTTTGGTGACGGTCTGGTAGTCCTTGTCGTTCAGGTCTTCTATGAGATAGGTGCGCATTATTGTTCCTTTTTCGAGATTTCGATGTACTGCTCGATGTCCTCGGGGGCGCAGGACGCCGACTTGCGGTCCAGGTGGGCGTTATCGGGCACGGTCTCGTCGTCCAGGTTGAACATGCGCCGGGCCAGGTCTATGAACCGCTCGGCCGAGCCTTCTTCCTGGGTGCGCCGCTTGAGGAAACAGATGGGTTCATGCAGGGACTTATGGGCGATGGACATGACCAAGCGTTCCAGCGCGTTGTGGGTCTTGTCATCCACCGGGCCGATCTTCTTGAGGGTCTTGGCCAGCTCGCGCACGGCCACGTCCTCGGCCTTGCCGACCAGATCCACGATGGTCGGTTGGATATTGAGCGAATTGAGCCAGTTGCCGAAGGTTTCGGTCTCCAGGTCCACCACGGCACGGGCCTTGGTGGCTTCTCCCTGGCGCTGGGCCATGTTCTCGTCCACCACTTCCTTGAGGTCGTCGATATCGTAGAGATAGACGTTGTCCAGGGTGTTGACGTCCGGATCGATGTCGCGCGGCACGGCGATGTCGATGAAGAACATGGGCTTGTTCTTGCGCTTGCGGAGCACGGCCTTGACATCCTTCGCCTTGATCACGGCCACCGGGGAGCCGGTGGAGGAGATGATGATGTCCACCTCGTGCAGCCGGTCCGGCATCGCTTCGATCTGGATGGGTTCGCCGCCCAGGCTCTCGGCCAGGTCCTTGGCCCGGGACAGGGTGCGGTTGGCGATGATGATCTCCTTGACCCCGTTTCGCAGCAGGTGCATGGCGGCCAGTTCGGCCATCTCGCCCGCGCCGACCAGCATGGCCCTGGTGGGCTTGAGGTCGCCGAAGATCTTGCGCGCCAGTTCTACGGCCGCATAGCTGATGGACACCGCGCTGGAGGCGATGGCCGTCTCGGTGCGGATGCGTTTGGCCACGGAAAAGGACTTATGCAGCAGGCGGTTGACGATGGTCTTGGCTGTGCCCTTGTCCACGGCGGCCCGGTAGGCGTCCTTGAGCTGGCCGAGGATCTGCGGCTCGCCCATGACCATGGAGTCGAGTGACGAGGCCACGGTGAAAATATGCCTGACCGCGTCCAGGTCCGAATACTGGTAGATATTGTCCATCAACTGCTCGGGAGAGCCGTTGCAGGCCGTTGCCCAGTACTGGATCACGGCGTCCATGGCCTCGGCCACCGGCACTTTCCTGGCCACGGCCACGATCTCCACCCGGTTACAGGTGGACAGCGCCAGGCATTCCTGCACGGGACAGTGGGCCATGAGGCCCTGTTCGAAATTCTCCACGTCGGTCAGGGCGAATTTCTCGCGCACTTCGACGCCCGCAGTGCGGTGGTTGAGGCCTATGAGGATTATCTGCTTGTTCATGGCGCCGCCCTGAAAGTGATGGTGTGGTGTATGAGTGAGATGCACATCCCGGCAAAGACCCAGATGGCCAGGATGGCGGGCTTGCGTCCGCGCCAGCCGAGCACCACGCGCTGATGGAAGAGGAAGGCGTAGAGGAACCAGACCGCCAGGGAGCCGATCTTCATGATGTCCCAGGCAAAGGGCTTGAACGGGGCGATCAGGTACCAACTGAAGGTGGAGAAAAGGCCCAGAGTATAGAGCGGGAATCCGATCAACACCGCCCAGCGGTTGACGGTGTCGAACTTGTCCAGCGAGGGGATGCTGTTCCCCATGGCCGACAGCCCTTCCTTAGTCTTGAGCTTGCGGTTGTAGTAGAGAAAAGCCACGCCCGCGCCGAAGGCCATGATCAGCGCGCCCAGCGTCAGGACCAGGGAGCCGATGTGCAGGCCGAAGAACAGGGCGGTCAGTTGTGGGGGCATGACCACCCGGATGCCGCCCAGGGCCAGGGAGGCCACGAAGAGCAGCAGGGCGAAGGGCAGGGCGGTGATGGCCAGGTATTCGAGCCGCAGCCGCCACCAGAGGAAGAAATACAGGGCCAGCGCGCACCAGCCGATGATGTTGAAATAGAAATTGCCGCCGCTCAAGACCGCCGGATCACGGCTCAGGGTCAGCCCCAGGTCCACGGTATTGAAGGTGAAACCGAGGACGGCGAGCCAGATGGCGATGCGCTTGAGCCTGTCGTTCTCCGTGAACACGGAGGTCAGGAACAGCACGGTGCCGAGCGCATAGAGCGCGATGATCACGATATGGAGCGATTCAAACAAGCCCATCAAGCAACTCCGGGATGTTGTCGTGCAACGGGTCGGGCAACGATTCTTTAAGAATTTCCGTGGCCGCGTCAAGGTCGTGACCCTTCAAGGCGTCGAGCAGGGCGGAATTGACCAAGGAGCGGAAGACCGCCGTGTTGTCGGCCGTGGTCAGCCCCATGGAGAGCATGAGCGGCCGTATGCGGCCCATTGCGGTCAGCAGGCTCGCGTATTCATCGCCGAAACTCTCCTGCAATTCCTTTCGGATGCGCTTGGCCATGGCCGGGCTGCGGCCCGCCGTGGAGATGGCCACCGTCAGGTCGCCGCGCTTGACCGTGGCGGGCACGATGAAGCTGCACTTCTCGGGCTGATCCACGATGTTGCACAGGATGCCCCGGTCGCGGCACAGGTTGCTGATACGCCAGTTGACCTCCTCGGAGGAGGTGCAGGCGATGACCAGGAACTTCCCGTCCAGGTCGCCGTCAGCGAACTCGCGGCAGAGGAAATCCACGTTGGGCAGGGCCGTGACCGAGTCGAACTCAGGTCCCGGTTTCCGGGTGTCGATGATGGTAACGCGACCGGCCCCGGAATCGATCAGGGACTGAATCTTGCGCTTGCCGACCTCGCCCGCGCCGACCACCAGGCAGCCCTTGTTTTCCAGGTTCACGAAGATGGGGTAATATCGCATGCGTCTTGATAACCAATGCTCGCAAACATGTAAAATGGGAAATTGCCCGGTTCTTGCAAGAATCATTGGAATTACGCTAGTGTTTTGACACGCGCAACACAACATGAAGAATTACCTCGTCATACAACTCGCCCGGTTCGGGGACCTGATCCAGACCAAACGGCTGATCCGAACCCTCGCGGCACGCCCCCAGTCCTTGGTCCACCTGTGCCTGGACGCTTCCCTGGCCCCCCTGGCCCGGCTGGTCTACCCGGATGTGGTCCTGCACCCGATCACGGCCCACGGCACGGGGTTGAGCGACGCCCAGGCCTCACTCAGGATGCTCCTGGACAACCGAAGCGCCTTCGCCGAGTTGGCGGCCCTGGACTTCGAGGCCGTTTACAACCTCAATTTCTCAGGCCTGAATTTCCGACTGGCCGCCTTGTTCGACCCCGAAAGGGTGGAAGGATACGCATGGCGCAACGGCCAGGAGATAACCGGCCGGTGGCCGGCCATGGCCATGCGCTGGTCCGGGTTCCGCCGGTTGGGCATGAACCTGGTGGACTTCTGGGGCGCGTACTGCCCGGACATGCTCCCCGCGCCCGCGATCAACCCCGAGGCCACCTCCAAGGGCGGCGGCATCGGCGTGGTCCTGGCCGGGCGCGAATCCCGGCGCTCCCTGCCCGCCGCGCTCCTTGCGCAGATCACGGCCACCTTGGCGGGTTCGCGCAAGGCGAGGCGTATCGTCCTTTTGGGCGGGAAGACCGAAGGCGCCGCAGGGCAGGCCGTGATCAAGGAGTTGCCTGCGAACCTGCAAGCCGTGACCGAGAACCTGGCGGGCCGGACGGATTGGACACAGCTCGTGGACGTCGTCGGCGGCCTGGACCTGCTGATCACCCCGGACACGGGGACCATGCACCTGGCCGCCCACCTGGGCACGCCGGTGGCCGCCTTTTTCCTGTCCTCGGCTTGGTGCTTCGAGACCGGCCCCTACGGCCTCGGGCACACGGTCTACCAGGCCGTGACCAACTGCCTGCCGTGCCTGGAAACCTCGCCGTGCCAGGAAAACGTCCAATGCCTGAACGGATTCGTGGACCCGGGATTTCGCCGTTTCCTGGTCACAGGCAAGGCGGAACACGTCCCCGAAGGGCTCCTGGCCCTGCACACCGCCTTCGACGGCCTGGGCCAGACCTACGTTCCCTTTGCCGGAACCGACGCGGACGCGCCCAGGCGGGCCGTGCTGCGCAATTTTCTTCTCCACCACCTGAGCGGCGCGGAGCCGCGCTTCGACCGGCTGGAACAGGCCTTTGCCGGGCAACTCTACCGGGATAAGGATTGGATGACCGCTGAAAAGCCTTCGAAGGCACAGGATTGATTATGGAAACGTTGCGCATTCTCGTCGTGTTGCCGCTCTACGGCGGTTCCCTACCCATCGGCCGCTACGTGGCTTCGGCCCTCGGGCAGGAAGGGCACCTGACCGAGGTCTTCGAAGCCCCGGACTTCTATCCGGCCTACACCGCCATGAACGACCTCAAGGTGACCACGGACCGGCTGGATTATTTACAGAATTCCTTCCTGAACGTGGTCAGCCAGGCCGTCCTGGCCAAAGTCGAGACCTTCGAGCCGGACCTGGTCCTGGCCATGGCCCAGGCCCCGCTCAATCCCCAGGCCCTGAAACGGCTCAGGCGCGACGGGGTGGCCACGGCCATGTGGTTCGTGGAGGACCGCGACCTGTTCACCTACTGGAAGTCCTTCGCGCCCCTGTACGACGTCTTTGCCGTGATCCAGAAAGGACAATTCTTCGAGGACCTTGCGGCCATCGGCCAACCCAACGCCCTGTATCTGCCCCTGGCCGCCCAACCGAATTTCCACCGGCCCACGGAGTTGAGCCCGGTGGAACGGCGCAAATTCGGCTCCGAGATCTCGTTCATGGGCGCGGGCTATCCCAACCGGCGCAAGGCCTTCCACGAGCTGATCAATCACGACTTCAAGATTTGGGGCACGGAGTGGGAGGGCGACCATGTGCTCGAACCGCTCCTCCAACTCAAGGGCGCACGCGTAACCCCTGAGGAATGCGTGAAGATCTTCAACGCCACCACCATCAACCTGAACCTTCACTCGTCCATCCAGGCCGACAAGCTGGTCACTTTCGGCGACTTCGTCAATCCGCGCACCTTCGAGCTGGCCGCCTGCGGGGCGTTTCAACTGGTGGACAAACGCACCCTCATGGACGAGGCGTTCACGGAAGATGAGCTGGCGACTTTCTCGTCCATCGAAGAGCTTTCCGAAAAAATTGAATATTTCTCCTCCCAGCCCAAGGAGCGCCAAGCCTTTGCCGACCGGGCGCGCGCCCGGGCGCTCAAGGACCACACCTATGCGCAGCGCATGCGCACCCTGCTTGAATTCACGGCCGAACGGATTCCGGGCTGGCCCAGGCTGCGGGACGCCTCCCCGGTCTTCGGGCAGGACTTCCCGCCCGAACTGCAGGCGGACATCCGCTCGCTTCTGGCCCGACTGGGGCTGCCCGAGGATGTGGCCTTCGAAGACCTCGTTTGGGCGGTCCGCCAGCAGCGGGGGAAGCTGGATGACCTGGACACGGCCATCCTCTTTCTGGACGAATGGCGGAAATTGTACAAGAAACGGCCCTGAAAAAGATAAAGTTCCTCATGAAGAAAAAGCCTGATTGAAATTCCAATCAGGCTTTTTTATTAGGCAAATTATCGTTGTTTCTTGAATTGCCGCAGCCAGGCGTTAAGCCGGGGCTCCTCGCCCTGGTCTTTGGAATGATAGAATTTGCGGCCCAGCAGTTCGCTCGGCAGATAGTCCTGATCCGCCCATCCCTTGGGGAAGTTGTGGGGATAGAGGTAGCCGCGCCCGTAGCCCCATTCCCGTTGCAGGGAGCTGGTGGCGTTGCGCAGGTGCAGAGGCACGGCCCGGGTGCCGTTCTCCCGGACCTCCTTCTGGGCGGTGCGGTAGGCGGCATAAGTGGAATTGCTCTTGGGCGCCAGGGCGAGATACACGGCGGTCTGGGCCATGGGGATGAGCCCTTCGGGCATGCCGATGGCCTCCACGGCCTGGTGGCAGGCCACGGCCTGGTTCAGGGCGAACGGGTCGCCGAGCCCCACATCCTCCGTGGCCGAGATGATCAGCCGCCGGGTGACGAAGCGCGGGTCCTCGCCGCTCTCCAGCAGGCAGGCCAGGTAGTACAGGGCTGCGTCCGGGTCCGAGCCCCGGATGGACTTGATCATGGCCGAGACCAACTCGTAGTGGGAGTCGCCGTCACGGTCGCCCCGGACCACGATCTCGGGCAGGGACTCGCGCAAACACTCCGGACACCGCCTGTCCTTGGGCAATTCCGCAGTGTATTCCAGCAAATTCAGCAAGGTGCGGGCATCGCCCCCGGCCATGGCCGCGAGCATCTTGTGGCTTTCCTCCTCGAGCTCCACGCCGAGTTCCTGGGCCCCGCGGTGGGACACGCCCACCAACTCCTCGCGGCTGAGCTGGCGCAGGCGCAGGACATGCAGCCGGGAGAGCAGTTGCCGGGTGACGCTGAACGAGGGATTCTCCGTGGTGGTCGCCAGCAGGGTAATCTCCCCGCTCTCCAAAATGGGTAGGAAGAAATCCTGCTGAGCCTTGGAGAAGCGATGCAACTCGTCGAGGATGAGGATTTCCTGACCGGGCAGCATCTTGCGCAGGGCGGTCAGGCCGGCCTCGGGCGCACTGACCCGCAAGTATTTCTTGCCCGTCAGCTGGGCCAGGAGCAGGGCCAGGGTGGACTTGCCGCAGCCGGGCGGGCCGAAGAGCAGAAGGCTGGGCATGCGCTTGGACTGGGCAAAGGCTTCGATCCGATTGCGGATGTGGCTCTGGCCCACGAAATCGTCCATGGTGGTCGGACGAATCCTGTCGGCAAGCGGTTGGCTTTCTTCTATTTCAAGCTTCATGACCTGTCCTGTGCGCCGAACATGGCGAGACTCAAGCAATACACGGCGGCGGTCTCCCAGCGCAGGATGGAGGGCCCGAGCGTCACCGGGGCGAACCCGGCGCTGATCAGCGCGTCCGCCTCGGCCGGGTCGAATCCGCCTTCCGGTCCGATTACTACAAGAATGCGTCCTTTGGAAAGCATGTCCGGCGACAGGGGCGTGGTGGCCTCCTCGGCCTCCCAGGCCAGGTAGCAACGATCGAACTCCCCGGCCATGGACCGGAGCCCGTCCACGCCGCCCGACACGGTCCCGAGTTCGGGCAGGCGGACCGCCCCGCACTGCTTGGCCGCCTGGATGAATTTCTCGTTCCAGGTCGCCTTGGGGGCCTTGGGCAGGGCGCCCTGGCTGCGTGCGGCCTGCCAGAAGATCACGCCGCTGCCCTGGAGTTCAACGATTTTTTCCAGCAAATACTCCCGACGCTTGGACTTTCCCCAACCGATGGCCAAGGTCAAACCGCCTTCGGGAGCAGGATATTCGGCCAGTTCCACGGCCTCAAGGTCAGCCCGGTTCCTGGCGATGTCGCGAACCGTGAACAACCCGTCGCGCCCCTGTCCGTCGAAGAGCCGGACCGTCTGCGCCTTTTCCGTGCGCAGGATGGTGCCCATGTGCCGGGCCTCGGGTCCGGTCAGGCAAACCACGTCGCCCGCAGAGGCGGGCCACTGGTCGGGGGGGAGATGGAAAGTGTTCAGTCGCGCCATGTCGAGACCCGAAAAAAAGGCCGGGAGCGAACCCCCGGCCCGGTTGAGCTAGAGTTCGTTCATTATGAGATCGTCATATGTCTCTCGCCGGCGGGCGACAATGACCTTGTCGCCGTCTACCAGCAACTCGCAGGCGCGCGGCCTGGAGTTGTAGTTCGAGGACATGGTGAAGCCGTAGGCCCCGGCGGAGTAGCAGACCAGCCGCTCGCCCTGTTCCACGGCGGGCAACTCGCGGTCGCGGGCCAGGAAGTCGCCGGACTCGCAGATGGGGCCAACCACGTCATAGACCTTGGGGGCGCGGCCCTTTTGCTCCACTTCCTCGATACGGTGGTAGGAGCCGTACAGGCTCGGCCGGATCAAGTCGTTCATGCCTGCGTCCACGATCAGAAAATTCTTGGTCGGGTTGGACTTGGTGTAGACCACCTCGGTGACCAGAATGCCCGCGTTGCCCGCGATGACCCGGCCCGGCTCCAGGATGACCTTGAGCTGCAACCCCTTGAGCTTGTCGCTGAGCGCCTTGCCGAACTCGGCAGGGTGGGGCGGCTCCTCTTCGTTGTAAGGGATGCCCAGGCCGCCGCCCAGGTCCAGGTATTTGATCTCGATGCCGAGATCCTTGAGCCGGACGTGAAAGGCCAGAAGCTTGTCCAGGGCCTCCAGGAACGGGTCCAGGCTGGTCAACTGGGAGCCGATGTGGCAATCCATGCCCACGGGCTCGATGTTCTCGAGTTCGGCGGCCCGCTTGTAGGCTTCCATGGACAGGTCGATGTCCAGGCCGAACTTGTTCTTCTGCATGCCGGTGGAAATGTACGGGTGAGTCTGCGGGTCCACGTCCGGGTTGATGCGGAAGCTGACGCGCGCGGTGGTGTTCATCTCCCCGGCCACCTGGTTGATCCTTTCCAACTCGGCCAGGGACTCCACGTTGAACATGAGGATGCGGGCTTCCAAGGCATCGCGGATCTCGGAGTCGCGCTTGCCAACGCCGGAATAGACGATGCGGCTGGGGTCCACTCCGGCCTGCAGGGCACGGTAGAGCTCACCGCCGGACACGATGTCCATGCCCGCACCTTCCTGGGCCAGCATCTTGAGCACGGACAGGTTGGAGTTGGCCTTGACCGAGAAGCAAGTCAGATGGTCCAGGTCGTCGAAGGCGGAATCAAAGGCCTTGAAATGGCGCTTGAAGGTCGCTGTGGAATAAATATAAAGCGGAGTGCCGTACTGCTTGGCCAGCTCGGTGACGCTCACCTCTTCGGCAAACAGCACGCCGTCCCGATGTTCGAAATGATGCATATGGTTCGATCTCCTGATAAAGATGTATGGGGATCAATACGCCTTATGAAACGATATCATCCAATACTTTTCAAATATAAAAGCGGACTCAGGGCTCGGACATGTACACGTCGGTGTACTGCATGGCCATGGTCGGAATTTCACTCTTGCCGGACACCCGGAACCGGTACTCGACGCCGGGCTCAAGCCCGCAGATGCTCAACCTCAGGACATTGCCCTGCAGGTCGAACCCGTCCTGGCCGCGGGTGAAATGCTGCGCCGTCCGGGGAACGAACGGACAGCCCACGCAGCCTTGGCCCTCTTCGTCGCCCACGGCCTCGTAGAGCACGCTGGCGCGCCACAACCGTTCCACCGCGCCCGACACGGCGACCTGCAGGACGAGACAGTCGTCGATGCGCTCGCCGTCCATAAGTTTCAGGGTGAACCGGTCCTGGCTCCGGGAGGCCTCGGGCCACTGCTTGCGACCCAGAGCACAGCCTGCCAGCACAGCCAGGGCGAAAAGGAGCAGGGTGGTGACGACAACGGATTTGCGCATGGGTCAGTCCTTGATCATGTCCTTCCACTGATTGAGCAGCATCAGCGCCTGGATGGGGGTCATGCCGTCCACGTCCAGGTCCGTGAGCTGGGTGATGATCGGGTGTTCGCACAGCTCGCGGTCCACCTTGATGGGCGGCGCGCCGAAGCCGGGCAGCAGGGTCTGCGAGGCACGGTCCACGGCTCCACCAGCCTGGTTATCCTGCGATTTTTCTTCGAGTTTCGCAAGGATTTCCCGGGCGCGCTCGACCACGGGGCGGGGCACGCCCGCCAGCCGGGCCACTTCGATGCCGTAGCTGCGGTCGGCCGGGCCGGGGACAAGCCTTCGTAAAAACACGATATCCCCTTTCCACTCCTTGACCGCGATGTTCAGGTTGCGCAGTCCCTCGATCTTGCCTTCCAGGCTGGTCAGCTCATGGTAGTGAGTGGCAAACAGGGTGCGCACCGAACCGCCCGCGCGGCTGGACAGTTCCTCGACCACGGCCCAGGCCAGGGACAGGCCGTCGTAGGTGCTGGTGCCGCGCCCGATCTCGTCCAGGATGACCAGGCTGCGCCGGGTGGCCTGCCGGAGGATGCGCGCGGTCTCGGTCATCTCGACCATGAACGTGGAGTGCCCCTGGGCCAGGTTGTCCGAGGCCCCCACGCGGGAAAAAACGCGGTCCGCCAAGCCGATGCGGGCGTTGGTGGCCGGTACGAAGGAGCCGATCTGGGCCATGATGGTCATGATGGCCACCTGGCGGAGCACCGTGGACTTACCGGCCATGTTCGGGCCGGTGATGAGCAGGATGCGGCGGCTCGCATCCATGCGCAGGTCGCCGGGGATGTAGTTGGACGCGCCCATGGCTGCCTCGACCACCGGGTGCCGCCCCTGCTCGATCTCGATCTCCAGCCCATCGTGCAGGGTGGGGCGGGTCCATTCGTTGACCCGAGCGGCCTCGGCCAATCCCTGCCAGTAGTCCAGGGAGGCAACCACGTCGGCCATGAACAGGAACCGGGAGCGGGCCTTGGCCAGGCGCTCACGTAATTCCTGGAAAAGTTTGTATTCCAGGCTCTTGCGCTCTTCGGATGCGGAGATGATCCGGTCCTCCATCTCTTTGAGTTCCGGGGTGATGTAGCGCTCGCTGTTGACCAGGGTCTGGCGGCGAATGAAATGTTCCGGGACCTGCCCCTTGTACGCCTTGGAGACCTCGAAATAGTAACCGAAGACCTTGTTGAAGCCGAGCTTCAGCTTGGGGATGTCGTTTTTGGCCAACTCCTCCTGGTGCAGGGCCTTGAGCCGGTCCTCGCCGTGCTCGTTGAGCTCGATGAGTTCGTCGAGCACCGGATCGTATCCCTTGCGGAACAGGCCTCCGTCGGTGATTGCGGGCGGGGGGCTGTCCACCAGGGCGGCGTCGAGCAGGGAGCACAGGTCGTCCATGGCGTCCCACTTGCCCGCGATGCGCTTGAGCTCCGGGGCCGCGTTCAGGTTCTCCCCGCTCAACAGAGTGCGGAGCAGGGGGAGTTGGGACAGGCTGCGGCGCAGGGCGATGAAATCCTTGGGGTTGGCCCGGCCCAGGAAGATGCGGGTGGAGAGGCGTTCCAGGTCGTAGACCGAATCCAGGCCGTGGCGGATGTCTGCGCGCAGCCGGTCACGCTGGAACAGGAAGGCTACGCACTCCTGGGTCTTCTCGATGGGCGAGAGGTTGCGCCACGGCTGGCGCAGGCGGGCTTCGAGCAGGCGGCCGCCCATAGGCGTCATGGTCTTGTCCATAACCTGCCACAGGGTGCCGAGCCCGGTCCGACCGTCGAGCCGTCGGAAAATTTCAAGATTGCGCTCGGTGACCTCGTCCAGGAGAAGGTGCTTGCCGAGGTTCAGCGGCTTGAACTCGCCCAAATGGCCGAACTCGCCCTTCTGGGTCTGATCCAGGTAGGTGAGCAGGGCGCCGCAGGCCCGGACCAGCTCGTTCTTCCCTGTCAGGCCGAGGCTGTCCAGGTCGGCCGCGTGCTGGGCTTCCAGAATGCGGTTGCGCGCCCCGGCCAGGTCGAAGAAGGTGCCGGGGGCCACGCCCGTGACCTGGCCCGACAAGTCACCGAACTGGGGCGGGACCTTGACGCCTTGGGGCAGCAGCAGTTCGCTCGGGTTGATCTTGACCATCCACTGCCACAGCTCGGGCTCCTTGCGGCTGTACAGGCCGGACCACTGGCCCGTGGAAAAGTCGAGCCAAGCGATGCCGCCCGCGTCCTTGGCGCTGTCCCAGTAGAACGCGCCCAGGTAGTTGTTGGCCTTGGACTTGAGGTTGGAGTCCTCGACCACGGTGCCGGGCGTGAGCACGCGGGTCACATCACGCTTGACCAACCCCTTGGCCTCCTTGGGATCTTCTATCTGATCACAGATGGCGATCTTGTAGCCCTTGTCGAGCAACTGGCTCAGGTAGGGCTCCACCGAGTGGTGGGGCATGCCGCACATGGGTATGGGATTTTCGTCGTTGGGATTGCGGCTGGTCAAGGCGATCTGGACCGCGGGGGACACGACCTCGGCGTCTTCGAAAAACAGTTCGTAGAAGTCGCCCATGCGGAAAAACAGCAGGCAGCCCGGATGCTCCTCCTTGAAGCGGAGGTACTGCTCGAGCATGGGAGTCAGTTTCTTTTGTGCCACGAGATCGTCGATGCGGGGTCTTTATTCGGTGATGTCGGTTCGAAAGGCAATGGAATGCCAGCTATGGCAGCGCGGGCAGTTGAAGAATATCTGGTCGCGCTTCAGGCCGCAGTGGCGGCAGAAGAACCGCCGGACCCGCCGAGCCCGGCCGAGGAAAAAGGAAAGCTGTTCCTTGAAGAAGGGCGTCAGGGTCTGGTCGGCCCTGGAGAGATCGAACAATTCAAGGCGGGCCTGCCAGAAATCGGCGTCGAGCATGAGGGCCTTCTCGAGCCAGGAGCGGGCATTATCCGTGTCCTCGACCCGCAGCAGGAGCATGGCCCCGTAATAGAGCAGCAGGACGTCCGGGTCCTGGGTCTCGATGATGGGCACCACCACCTCAACGATCTTTTCATCCGGGCATGCCTTGGACCACTCGGTCTCCTCGCCAAACGAGTTGACCCGGGCCTTTTCCGCCTGCTCCAAGGCCAGGAGCAGCCCTTCGAACAGGACGAAGCGCAGCTCCGGCGCCACATGGTCCAAGGCCTGGGCCAAGACGTCGCCGACCTTGCCCGCGTTGCCCGCCTTGTAGGCCTGGGTCATCTGCTCAAGCCATGCCTCCACCGAGCCGGGATAGGCCCGGATGGCGTGGCGCAGGGCTCGGCTGCCTTGGGATGCGTTGCCTTCGGCGAAGCGGTCCTTGGCCAGGCGGACCAGGTAGTGGGCCTGGGGCAAAGGCAGGTCGAGTTGGCCGTAGGATTCGGCGGCCTTTTCATAGTCGCCGCGCTCGGCCGTGAGCCGGGCCATCTCTCTATGGATGGAGATGGGGTCCTGCCCCAGGGAGCGGGCCTCGTGAAAGGCCTTCTCCGCACGGTCCAGGAACCCGGCGCGTCGGAAGTCCCGGCCCAACTCGAACCAGGCCCGGGCCTTGAACTCGCGGTCCAGGCCCGGCCTGACGATAAGGCTGTTTCTGATCTGGATGGCGCGCTCGATTTCGCCTTGGGAACGGTAGAGGCTGCCGAGCGCGAGGTAGATTTCAACCGCTTCGGGGTCGTTCTGGACGACCTTGCTGAGCTCTTCGATGGCCGCGCGGGTATCCTGCACGGGAGGAGACTCGCCGTTGCCCGACATGCGGACCCGGTCCAGGAGAACGCTCTGCGCCTTTTTGCGGTTGAAGATGTTCCAGCCCATGACGTTGCCTAGAGGCTATCCTCTTCCTTGGTCTCGGTGGAGCTGAAGGAAGCATCCTCGCTGATGGGCATGTTGCGCAGGGAATTGAGCTCCTGCTCCAGGCTGGCCATGCGGGTACGGCATTCCTTGAGCTTGGAGGCGCCGCGGAACTTGTCGACCGCGAAGTAGATTATGGTCAGCAGGCAACCGGCAACGAAGGCGGTCAGGATCAGGACGCCGAAGGGCAGGGGGATGGAATGCAGCGTGGCCACGTAGGGTATATCGAGAATCAGTGTCAGGTTCTGTAGAAGGACATCGTTGTTCTGGCTGAAGAACAGGATGGAAAAAACGAAAAGTGCCAACAGAAACAGGACCTTGATAAAACGCATGCGGTTCTCCTTAAGCGGTGATTGCATCGAACAGCGGCTTGAGGCGGCTGTAGGTTGAGTGAAGGTGTTCGGGGATGACCGTGGTCTCGCCGAAGACGGCCATAAACGAAGCGTCCCCGTTCCAGCGGGGAACAATCTGAAAATGCATGTGCTGGGCGATGCCGGAGCCGGCCGCTTCGCCCAGATTGAGTCCCATGTTCACCCCGTGGGGATGGAAGGCGTCTTCCAGAATCCGGATGCTCCGCCTGATCCACAACATGCAGTCATTGGACTCTTCCAGAGTCAGGTCCGTCAGGTGGCTCACATGACGGTAGGGGGTGACCATGAGATGTCCGTTGTTGTACGGGAACTTGTTCATGATCACGAAACAATGCTCGCCACGGGCGAGGATGCACCGCTCCTCGTCCTCGTCCGTGTGCTCGGGAATGCAGAACACGCACTCCTCCGGCTTGGGTCCGAGAATATATTCAAGACGCCAGGGCGCCCACAAAACATCCATGATCCACTTCCATTTGATTTTCAAACCGGTTGCGGTTCTTCCACACCGGCCGGGAACGTCGGCGCATACTAACCAACATCTTGATTTTCTACACGGCTTGCCTGTCGAGGGCAAGAGGGGAAAACGTCTAGTCTTCGTTCCCGTCGTTTCGGCTCGCCGACAGTTCCTTATTCAATTTTTTCGCCAGATTCAATTGTTCGTGGCGCGTTTCCGCGCGCCCGTCGATCTTGGCCGTCATAAGCCTGTCCAGAATAATAGTATAGATCGGACCTGGTTCGATGCCGATGTTCTTGAGGTCCTTCCCGTTCACTTCAATCTCGACATACTGCAACCTAGCAAGATACTGAGATATATTTCTCCTGATGTACTCCTTGCGGCTGCGCGCCATGAGGAACAGGATTCCCTCCACCGGGATGGGGTGGAGGATCTTGTACAACCGGCTCAGACGAGAGCGCCCTTCCTTCCAGCCCATGAGCTTCATGAGCGCCTCGCCGATCATGTCCCGCAGTTGAAAGAATTCCCGTTCCTCCCGTTGAGTGAAATGGAGACGCTTGGTCACCTTGTTTATCTCGTCCCGCTTGATGCCCGCGGTCATGCCCAGGATGTAAAGCTTCCACGGAACCACCGCCGGGTCCAGGTACAGGAGCTTGTACCAGTTGTGGACCTTGACCAGCTCGGTCAGGACCTGGACGCGCTCCTTGTCCAGGGAGAGCAGGGGGTGGATGGCCTCCATGATGCCCAGCTCCTGCATGCGCAGCAGGCAGGACAGGGGGTCCTCCTCGTTCATGATCAATTGCAGTTCGTGCATGACTCGGGTGCCGGAGAGCTTGCTGAACAGCTTGAGGCTGAGTGCGTTCTTGATCAGCCGCATGGTCTGGCCGCCAATCTGGAAGTCGAAGCGCCGCTCGAAGCGGATGGCCCGGAGAATGCGGGTGGGGTCCTCCACAAAGCTCAGGGAATGGAGCACGCGGATGGTCCGGTTGCGGATGTCCCGCTCCGCTCCGAAAAAGTCCACCAGTTGGCCGTAGCGGCCCGGATTGATGCGCAGGGCCAGGGCGTTGACCGTGAAATCGCGGCGGTACAGATCCATCTTGATGGACGAGAGCTCCACCGTGGGCAGGGCGGCGGGGTATTCGTAATATTCCAACCGGGCGGTGGCCACGTCCACCCGTTGGCCGTCGTCCAGGATGACCACGGCGGTCTTGAACTTGGAGTGCGCCTTGACCCGGCCGCCGAGCTTGGCCGCAAAGCGCTTGGCAAAGGTGATGCCGTCGCCTTCGACCACCAGGTCCAGGTCGAGGTTGGGCCGCCCGAGCAGAATATCGCGCACGAACCCGCCCACGGCGTAGACCTCCCAGCCCGTTTCCGCGCCCAGTTCGCCTGCCTCCTTGAGCAGTTCGAGCATGCGCTGGGGCAACCGGTTCTTGACCTGGGAGGCGATGTTCCGCTCCCTGCGGTGACCCGGCATGAGGGAATCCGGGATGCGCGCGGGCTCCTCGATAAGCATGTTCATGAGGTCCGTGCGGGTGATGACTCCGATCAGTTCGCCGTTCTCCACCACGGGCAGCATGCGCTGGCGGTTGCTCAGGATGATCTCCATGACCCGGTAGAGATCGGTCTTGGCCTCCACGGTCTCGAAGGTACGGGTCATGTATTCACTCAGGCCCACGTCGCCCAGGTGGTGGGAGATGGCCTTGTCCGCGATTTGATGGCCGATTATGCCGATGCATCGCATGCTGTCCTTTTCCACCACGGGCACGTCCTTAAGCCCGTAGCGGCTCATCAGCTCCACGGCGTCGGCCATGGTCTTGTCGCCCTCGATGACAACGGGCGGGCGGGACATGAGGGAATCCACCACGATCTGCGGATTGATCTGGGAGTAGAACAGGGCGAAGAGATCGTCGCGCACCTCGGCCAGGGTGCGATCCTTGACCGTGGCCGAGGCCGCCGCGTCGTGCCCGCCGCCGCCCAGGGAGGCGCAGATGCGGCCCACGTTGACGTCCGGGTTCTTGGATCGGGCCACCAGGTGGATGCGGTCGGCCATGCGCCCCAGGGCGAAGACGACCTTGATCTTCTCCATGTCCATGAGCTTGTGGACCAGCAGGGCGAAGTCCGGCACGAACTTGTCCGTGGACATCTCGGTGATGACCACGTCCACGCCGTGGATATCATAGGTATTGGCATTCTTGAACAATTCGCCGAGATAGGTGACCTGTTCGGCGGATAGTTCGTGAGACAACAGGTCGGTGATGACCTCGATGTCCATGCCCTGGGCCTTGAGCCAGCCCGCAGCCTCGAAGTCCTGCGGCGTGGTCGTGTTGAAACCGAAGGAGCCGGTGTCCTCGTAGATGCCGATACCGAGCAGGGTGGCCTCTTCCGTGTTCAAGGTCAGGCCGCGCTCCCTGATCTCGTGCACAATGATGGTCGTGGTGGAACCCCAGTCCCGGACCACGCTCTTTTCTGCGGGCAGGTCCTCGTCGCTGTCCGGATGGTGATCGTAGAGGTGTATGCGCAGCCCCTCGTTGTCCAGCACGGGCCGGACGTGGGGAATCCGCGAGCGTTGACGGGTGTCCACGACCACCAGCAGCTTCACCGATTCGGGTTCGATGTCCTTGAATGCCTTGAAATTGAAGAGATACGTGGTGCTCTCAATGAAAAAATTGCGCAGGCTGGACTCCTGACTGCCGGGAAAGATGAGCACCGCGTCGGGATAGAGCTTGCTGGCCGCGACCATGGCCCCCAGGGCATCGAAATCCGCGTTGGCGTGGGCCGTGATCACGGTCGGGGCCTGTATCTTTTCCTGTTTATTTTTCATTTTGTATTCTACGTTGTTGCGATGATCACATGGTTGATCGCGGGTGGAACTTCCGGTGCAGGGTCTTGAGCCGGTTGGCCTCGATGTGGGTGTAGATTTCGGTGGCGCTGATGTCCGCGTGCCCCAGGAGAATCTGCACGGTGCGCAGGTCCGCGCCGCCTTCGAGCAGGTGGGTGGCAAAGGAGTGGCGGAAGGTGTGTGGCGAGATGGACCGCTTTATGCCCGCCGCCTCGGCGTATTTCTTGATCAGCTTCCACACGCCCTGGCGGGTCAGCCCCTTGCCCGAGCGGTTCAGGAACATGCAGTCCTCGCGCGGCTTGAAGCCGGGCCGGGTGAACTCCAGGTAGCGGTTCAGGTAGTCCTGGGCCGTGTAATGAATGGGGATGAGCCGATCCTTGGATCCCTTGCCGAAAACCTTGAGCATGCCCACCTGCGGGTCATAGTCCAGAACCTTCATGCCGATGAGCTCGGAGACCCGCAGGCCCGCCGCGTAGAGCAGTTCCAGCATGACCTTGTCGCGCATGCCGAGCGGGGTGGAGGTGTCGGGCAGGGCGAGAACGCGGGAAACCTCCTCGCGGCTGAGGAATTCCGGGAGCTTGCGCGGCAGTTTGGGGTTCTCCAGGAGCTGGCCCGGGTCCTCCTTATACCATTTTTCGCCCACGGCAAAGGCGAAGAACCCGCGCAGGGAAGAGAGATGCCGGGCCAGGGACCGACTCTTCAGACCCCGCGCCCGCAGATGGGTCAGGTAGAGAAACAGAGTCTTGTCCGTCAGGTCCTTCAGGGCAAAGGACTTGTCTTCCAGAAAGGCGAGGAGTGACCCCAGGTCATTGGCGTAGCCGGTCAGGCTGTTCTCGGACAGCCCCTTTTCGATCAGCAGGTGCTCAAGATACCTGTCCACCCACGGGTGGCTGTACTCATTGATGTTTTTTTCTTTGTCGGGGCGCGCCATGATCACTGCCGGACCGCTTTGATACTATTAAAGTATTGGATAATATCCACAGGGAAAGGGTATCTGCCACACTGCATGGAAACCAAGCACGGCTGCCTTCATCCTTGCTACCAAGGTGAGGATCAAAGCGCAATGGTTCGGATTGACACAGGGTCATGCCCCCATTATGAAAGTGCTTCAATATCGGATTGCAAGGAGAGACCATACATGTCTGAATTCAAGTTGGCCGACCGCCTCTCGGCGCTGCCTCCGTACCTGTTTGCCGCCATCGACAAGGCCAAGGCCGAAGTCGCCAAAAAGGGCATGGATATCATAAGCCTGGGCATCGGCGACCCCGACCTGCCCACCCCGGAGTTCATCATTGAGGCGCTGTACGAAAGCGCCAAAAAGCCGAAGAACCACCGCTATCCCGACTACGTCGGCATGCTGGCCTACCGCCAGGCCGTGGCCGACTGGTACAAGCAGCGTTTCAACGTGGACCTTGATCCCGAGACCGAGGTGGTCAGCCTGATCGGCTCCAAGGAGGGCATCGCCCATTTCCCGCTGGCCTACGTCAATCCCGGCGACACCGTCCTGGTAGCCACGCCGAACTACCCGGTCTACGGCGTCGCCACCGAGTTCGCCGGGGGAAGGGTGGAATATCTGCCCCTGCTCGAGGAAAACGACTTCCTCGTAGACTTGGATGCCATCGCCGACGAGACCTGGGCCAAGGCCAAGATGATCTTCGTCTGCTACCCGAACAACCCGACCGCGGCCACGGCGACCAAGCCCTTTTACGAGAAGCTCATCGAGAAGGCCAAGGAGTTCAACGTCATCGTGGTCTCCGACGCGGCCTACACCGAAATTTACTACGATCCGGACAACAAGCCCCTCTCCATCATGGAATGCGAGGGAGCCAAAGACGTCTGCATCGAGTTCCACTCCCTGTCCAAGACCTACAACATGACCGGCTGGCGCATCGGCATGGCCGTGGGCAACAAGAGCCTTGTCGCAGGTCTGGGCAAGATCAAGGAAAATGTGGACTCCGGCATCTTCCAGGCCGTCCAGGAGGCGGGCATCGCCGCCCTGCGCGAGGGCGAGCCCTTTGCCGAGAGCTTCCGGACCATCTACAAGGAGCGCCGGGACGTGGTCAGCGCCGCCCTGACCAAGATCGGCATCAAGCACCGTGTGCCGGACGCCTCCTTCTACCTGTGGTGCAACGTACCGGAAGGGTACAAGTCCGCGGAATTCGTGACCAACGTGCTCATGAAGACCGGCGTCGTCCTGACCCCCGGCAACGGTTTTGGCACACCCGGGGAAGGGTACTTCCGCATTTCCCTGACCGTGAACAACGACAAACTTGAGGAGGCCGTATCCAGAATTTCGAAACTGTGATCTGCTACGTGAGCCTCGGCTCGAACGTGGGAGACACTGAAGAAAACCTCCACGAGGCCCTGGTCCTGCTTGAGGACTACGGCGACGACATCCGCCTGAAAAAGGTCTCGGAATACTACGAGACCGAGCCTCAGGGGGAGATAAAGGATCAGCCGTGGTTCACCAACCAGGTAATCCAGCTTGAGATCGACGCCGAAATCTGGTCGCCTCCGGGCTTCCTGTCCACCTGCACGGCCATCGAGGCCAAGATGGGCCGCACCCGGGCCGTGCCCGGCGGCCCCAGGCCGCTGGACATGGATATCATCGCCTGGGGCGACACCGTCATGGACATGGACTTCCTGACCCTGCCGCATCCGCGTGCCAAGGACAGGGCGTTCGTGCTCGTGCCACTCAAGGAGATTGCCCCGGACTTCGTCTTCCCGGACGGAACCACCGTGGACGAGGCCCTTGCCGCCATCGACTACCGGCAGGAAGGGCGCAAGCTCTGGCAGGACTCCTGATACAACCAACCAACGAGGCTACCCATGCTTAAATTCCTGGTCATCGCCGCGGCATTGTTTCTGGTCTACAAGCTCTTCATGGGCGACAAGCGCAAGAAGGACATGCAAAACGACAAATCCTTCAAGCAAAAGGTTGCCTCCGGCGAAATGGTCAAGGACCCGTCGTGCGGAACCTACGTAGACAAGGACGGCGACATCCGCGTCCGGGAAGGGGACAAGGTCCACGTATTCTGTTCCTACGAATGCCGGGACAAATACTTGAAGCGGATCGGCGCCTCGATCCCTAAGAAAGACGAAGAATAGGCAGACCAGCCATTCCGATAGGACAAAGGCCCGACTCAGGGCCTTTTTTTTCGCCCTCAGTTCGAGCGAGAGACATTTCCTTCCTCGAGATGAAGCCCGTATCGATAAAATCTTCAAAACGCGGCACAGGGAATTTTCCGCAGGTCATTCATAATCCGGCCATCGGCAAGCCACCAGTAGGCGACGACTTGTTCAGCAAGGATTGGTGACTTGAAGGATTTTATTCCACTCTTTCGAGTGGTTATATATTTGTCTCATAATGTAAATTATGTAAACTTTTAACAAAGGGAGACCGAAACAGGCCGGATCGACACCCTGATGATTCGCCCTTCCCGGTTTCACCCCTTCGACCTTCGACATGGTCGATTGAAAGTCCGGATAAAGAATCGACCTCGCTGCCCATTGAGCATTCTTTTCACGGCTGGTAAGGAGACCCCATCGCAAACAGACAAAAAGCCGTTACGGCTGATTTGAGGAAAAATGAAATCACGCATCGCGTTTTCGCTTCTGACCGTTTTTCTGGCCCTGGCCGGACTGACCCCTGCCCAGGCGGCAGAAAAACAGTCCTTTCAGCAATGGCTTGAACACTACCGAGCTTGGGACCGCCTGGAAAAGGAGTATGCCCAGGAGTCCGCTGCGGACACGCCCGAGGCCGTTCTCAAGCGTGCCCAGGTTTACCTGAATCTCAATTCTCCTGCCAAAGCACTTGAAATCATTGAAATGACACCGGCCTTCACCGGCAAGGACGAGGCCGACCGGCTGTGGCTGGGGGGCCAGGCTCACCGGGGTCTCGGCGACCTGACCAAGGCCGTGCTCTGGTATACCCAGGCGACCAAATTCCTGTCCGACGACGAGATCCGCGCCCGCTTCAAGGGGGAACCCGCCCTGGAAACCATCTGGCACGACGTCTGGCTCAAGATGTACTGGTCCTATCTGGCCAACCACACCCTTTCCCGGGATTCCCAGAAGGAAGCCCTGGACATGATTATGGTCGTTGGACGCAAAGTTTGGGAGAACGGCTTCTGGAATAATGTTTATTTCATCATGAATCCCAATATGTTGCCTGCTGGTGGAGCTTCAGGGAAAAATACCGCCGTTACTGCGGTACCCGCGCCCCTGTTGCAGCCCGCCGACACGCAATTGATCGCACGGGCCATGGCCGCAGTTTCCCTGGAAAAATTCGAAGAGGCCACGGGCTATGTCTCCCAGCTTTCCAACGAGACGGTCCGCACGTTCTGGACCGCGGTACTATACTTCCTCAACAGCGGCAACACGCCGAAAAAACTTGATGTATTCCTTAAAGGCAACTACCTCAAGGCGCACGCTTTCTGGGCGGGCAACGTCCTGGCCCCCTATTCCAAGTCCCGCAGCGACTGGTTCCTGGGCAACCCCGACTCCGCAGCCTGGACCAAGTTCCGCAACAACATCCTGACCATGGCCCCGGAGGAAGCGGAAAAAGCCATCGACAACGAACTCGGGTCCATGCTCATCTCCGAACAGACCGCGACGCTGCTGCGCAACTTCAAGCTTGCGCTGTCCCTCTCCAACGGCAACGCGCAAATTGCTTCAACTGTATGGAATTCAATAGATAAAAAGACGCTCCCCATCTGCCTGAGGCTGGCCGGGGTGCTTTCCTTCAAGGATGACTTGAATAAAATATTACCCGAAAAACCGGCCCAGGCCTTTGCCCTGTATCCGGTTCTGGCCGCCCTTTCCGGAGCTGCTGGCGAGAACATCCATCCCGAAACCGAGGCCCCCTTCTGGGCCGCCGCCCCGGCAGACAAGCTGCAGGATCTGTCGGCCGAGTACCCCCTGGATAGGTTGCTTCTCCTGGCCTACTGGCAGCAGCGCTTCGAGACCAAGCCGTCCACGAATCTGGCCAAGCGGGCCGCCTACCTGTTCGACGATTCCTCCTTCGGCATCCGCAGCCTGATCTACCTGGCCGACGATGCGGTCAGGGCCAAGAACCTGCAACTCGGGGCCTTTTACCTGAACCGCATCGACGAACCCGCCCTGCCTCCCGAATTGCGGATGGCCTGGCTGGACATCAAGACCCGCCTGGAACTCGATGCCGGTCATCAGGGCAAAGCGCTCGAAACCTACCAGGAAATGACCAAGACCGGCGAGCCCGTGCCGGTGATGACCCGCCTGCGCATGGCCCTGCTCTACCAGCAGCGCCGGGAATACGAGACCGCGCAGAAGGAATTGCTCGCCATGTGGGACGCCAGGGCGACCATGACCACGGCCCTGCAGGCCGAAACCCTGTTCTGGCTCGGTGAGGGGGAACAGGCCATGCGCAACCCTGACAAGGCTTTGGATTATTACCTTAAATTGGCATGGCAGTATCCCCAGGAAAACATCTGGTGCCTGACCGCCATGTACCGCGCCTCACTGATCTACGAAAAACGGGGCAAATACGAGACCGCCAAGCGGTTGCTCGGCACCGTGGTGCGCAACGCCTCCCGCAAGGAGCAGCGCGTGGCCGCTCAGGCGCGCATCAATGCCATCGACAAGAAAATGGGCTCGGAAAAGGACGAGACCAAGAGTTCACTCGTTTACCCGTTCTAGAAAACATGCCCGCCCGTTTGACTCTGGAATCGGCCCGGCAGGGCGCATTGCGCACCCTGCCGGTCGCCCTCAGCGTGTTCGCCTACGGAATGGTCTACGGCCTGCTCACCCGCCAGGCCGGGCTGACCATGGTCGAATCGACCCTGTCCAGCGGCCTGATCTTCGCCGGATCGTCCCAATTTGTGGCCCTGGACATGTGGACCCACCCCCTGCCCATAACAGCCCTCATTCTCACCACACTCATCGTCAACCTGCGTCACGTGCTCATGAGCGCGTCCCTGACGCCCTGGATGCGCGGACTCCCCTCCCGGGCCACCCTCCCCCTGCTCTTCCTGCTGGTGGACGAAAGTTGGGCCATGACCTATGGGGCCGTGAGTCGGGACAAGTCGGACATGGGTTTTCTTCTGGGTTCCGGACTACTCATCTGGGCCGCCTGGATGGCGGCGACCATCACCGGCAGGCTGGCCGGGGCCATCATCCCCGACCCCGAGGCATTCGGCCTCGACTTCGCCTTCACCGCCGTATTCCTCTCCCTGCTGGCCGGACTGTGGAAAGGCAGGGGTGACATTCCGCCCTGGGCCGTGGCCGCCATAACCGCCCTGATCGTCAACCATTTTCTGCCCGGCAAATGGTATATTGTGGCCGGAGGACTGGCCGGAAGCCTGACCGGCCTGTGGGGGAACCATGCAGATCGATAGCCTGATCGCCATTCTCGGTATGGCCGCCGTGACCTACCTGACCCGCATCAGCGGCCCGTGGCTGGTGCGCCTGGTGCAGGGCAACCAACGGATCGAGGCGTGCCTGTCCCGCCTTCCGGGTTCCATCCTGGCCGCCCTGCTCGCCCCGTTGGTCTTTGCCGTGGGAACGGCCGAGGCAGTGGCCTCGGGCATCACCCTGCTCGTGACCCTGCGCTTCCGGAACATGCCCCTGTCCCTGGTCGCGGGCGTAGGCTCCCTGGCCATCCTGCGCCATCTCTGGTGATCACCACTGATTGTGTACATCCTCACGGGCCAAGGATTGCTTTTGCTGTGAAACCGAATCATCGTAAAATGTTACCGCCGATACACGGTCAGTTATATCCAACCGGTCCTCCCCTTGAAAGGCTCTGATTGTCCTGATTGCGAAAAGCTACGCAGCCCCTTTTGGGCTTCCGCTCCGCCCTCCCGTACGCCTCATCGCCGGTTGCCGGGCCTTTGCAAAACGGCTAACGACTCAGATTCAAGTCATCAAGGAGCTATGCATGCGCATCGAGAACGCTCATAAGGAAGATTACCCGGAACTGCTCAAGGTTTGGGAGGCCTCTGTCCGCGCGACCCATGATTTTCTGTCCGAGGAAGACATTTCGTCCCTGCGGCCGTTGATCCTGAAGCACTATTTCGATGCCGTGGAGCTGTGCTGCGTCCGGGATGAAATCGGTAAGATCCTCGGATTCTGCGGCGTTGCCGACGGGAACCTGGAGATGCTCTTTATCGCCCCGGACAGCCGGGGCCGGGGCATCGGCACGGCCCTGTGCCGCCACGCCGTGGACCGCCTCGGCGTCACCAAGGTGGACGTCAACGAACAGAACCCGCAGGCCCTGGGGTTCTACCGGCACTTGGGCTTCAAGGTCGTGGGGCGCTCCCCCCTAGACGGTCAAGGCAACCTCTTTCCCCTGCTCCACCTGTCCTTGCACTGATTCCCTCCCCCTGTTTACACTCATTTTCGAGTGTAAACGGCTAGTTTCATCCACGTTCGCACAGATGAATCCTGCCATCTAGTGCCGTCATCCCACATTGATTCGCATTCCCTCTTGACGGAGCGTAGAATAGCTGCCTAGAATGGTCTTACCAAATATGCAGTAAATACCATTTAACGGCTAAAAAATGACAGAAAATAAAAATTAGGTACTACCATTGAACGCAACCAACATCACATCGACGCTGTTTTCACCGGTCCAGGCAGGACGGGCGAGCGAGGAGGTCGCATTGCAGATCGAGGCTGCCATCGTGGACGGCCGGTTGCCATCCGGCGAACGGCTGCCCAGCGAACGGGTCATGCAGTCCCAATTCGGCACGGGCCGAGGCGTTGTCCGCGAGGCCATCAAAATCCTTAAACAAAAAGGACTTCTCGAAGTCCGCAAAGGTGCCAAGGGCGGGGCCTACGTCCGCGAGCTTGATGTTGGCAACATATCAGAATCACTTGCCCTTTTCATGAAGCAACATCCTGTTGAGCCGGAACAGCTAATCGAATTCCGCGAGACCATGGACCGGACCATCACGAAGCTGGCCTTGGCCCACGGGACGCTACAGGAGAAAGATGAGCTGCTTGAGGAAGCCATGCGGCTGGAGATCCTGCTCCGGGAAGACGAGCCCGACCTCCTGGTCACCAGCGAGCTCGATCGCCAGTTGAACATCATGCTCGCCCGCATGGCCCGCAACCCGCTCTTCGAGTGGGTCATGCATGCTCTGCAGATGGGCTTCAGTTCCCACGACTACGCCCTGTACCAGAACCCCCGGTTCCGCAAACGGGCCGCGGCCAACTGGAGCGACACGGCCCGCGCCCTCCGCGACGGGCAACTCATGCGCGCCCTAGGCTTCATCAGCCATCACTATATCCTGCTTCGGCAGTGCATCGCAGAAAACGGGGCGGCCCCGCGGGACGCCGAATTTCTGCACGAAGACCAACCGTAGACCAAACGAGTACAGATTACATGAAGCATTACGACTACATAATTGTTGGCGGAGGTTCCGCAGGCTCGGTCCTGGCCAACCGCCTGAGCGCCAATCCCAAAAATAAGGTCCTGGTCCTGGAGGCCGGGCTCCCCGATTTCAAGTTCGATTTTCGCATCCACATGCCCGCGGCCCTGACCTATCCCTTGACCGGAAAAACATACAACTGGTGGTACGAGTCCGAACCCGAGCCGCACATGCACAACCGGCGCATCTATCAGCCGCGCGGCAAGGTCCTGGGCGGGTCCAGCTGCATCAACGGCATGATCTACATCCGCGGCAACGCCATGGATTACGAGAAATGGGCCAGGGAGGACGGCCTGGAGAACTGGGACTACGCCCATTGCCTGCCCTACTTCAAGCGGTTCGAATGCCGCACCGCCGGAGCCGACGGATACCAGGGCGCGGCCGGTCCCCTCTACCTGACCACGCCCGAATGCGACAACCCGCTCTTCGACGCCTTTTTCCAGGCCGTGCAGCAGGCCGGCTACCCTGTGAGCAGTGACGTCAATGGCTACCAGCAGGAAGGGTTCGGAAAGTTCGATCGCAATACCTACCGAGGCCGCCGCTGGAACGCGGCCAGAGCGTACGTCCATCCGGTGAAAAACCGGCGCAATCTGACCGTCAAATGCAAAGCCATGACCACGCGCATCCTGTTCGAGGGCAAACGTGCCGTGGGCGTGGAGTACACGCGCGGCAAGCGCACCTTCAAGGCTTACGGCGGGGAGATCATCTCCTGCGGCGGCGCGATCAACTCGCCGCAGTTGTTGCAACTTTCCGGCGTTGGCAATGGCCGCGAGTTGTCCGCCCTGGGCATCGACGTGGTCTACGACCTGCCCGGCGTGGGCGAGAATCTTCAGGACCATCTGGAACTATACGTGCAGTATGCCTGCAAGAAGCCGGTCTCCATGTTCCCCTGCCTGAAATGGTACAACCAGCCGTGGATCGGGCTGAAGTGGCTCTTCGGGCGCACGGGCGAGGCGGCCACCAACCACTTCGAGGCGGGCGGCTTCATCCGGGGCAACGACCGGGTGGAGTACCCCAACCTCCAATACCATTTCCTGCCCATCGCCATACGATACGACGGCTCGGCTCCCAACGAGGGCCACGGCTACCAGGTCCACGTCGGCCCCATGAACACCGACGTGCGCGGCCACGTGAAGTTGAAATCAGCGGACCCGGGCGACTATCCGTCCATCCTCTTCAACTACCTGTCCACCGAGCAGGAAAAACGGGAGTGGGTGGAGGCCATCCGCAAGACCCGCGAGATCATGACCCAGCCCGCCTTCGACGAATTGCGCGGCAAGGAGCTCGCTCCCGGTGCCCAAGCCCAGACCGACGCGGATATCCTCGATTTCGTGGCCCGCGAAGGCGAATCCGCCTACCACCCGAGCTGCACCTGTGCCATGGGAACCCACGACATGGCCGTGACCGATCCCGAACTGAGGGTCCACGGCGTGGACGGGCTGCGCGTGGTGGATGCTTCGGTCATGCCCTACGTGACCAACGGCAACATCTACGCCCCGGTCATGATGATCGC